>JAGROY010000016.1 GCA_020439995.1 Verrucomicrobiia bacterium | reverse complement strand
TTTTGTAACCATTCAGGTCTGAGGTGGTTAAGAAAAGTGAAAAACCCTTTGTCAACGAGATCCCATGTCATCGGCGTGATCACCGAATGGAAGCGTTCAGCTGACTCATCGCGTGTCCACCGTGCGGGAATCGTGGTGACCGGACGAAGGTGCAGAACGTCAACGCAAAATGCCCACTCGACGTCCTCAGGGAATCCCAGCTGTGTCTCAGCACTGCATGCCAATTCCGCTATGCGCTCCAGCTCCAGCTGCCCCTGATCCGGGCAGGCTACACCGGGCGCGGCGAAGTCCACTTCCAGCTCACAGGTTGCAGACTCGGCGCCAACGATCGGAGATTGCTTCTCCACTACTTGCGGTGTCAATATCGCATCGACTAGAGAAGGCATCCTTTCCCAGGCTGCTATAAAGAGTAAACATAGTGCCAACCACCGCTATCGGACGAACCCACTGCGCCCATCGCCGTCCGGCAATCCAAAGCGTGAGCATGAGGAAACCAGTCTCGATCAACAAGTGCACTCCCAGCATTCACGGGCGCGCCCGCGATGGTGCCCGCCACGAGGACAACATAGGCCACTGTCAGAATTGCCAGAGTAACGTGGTCAGCGAACTTCACGAAGGTACATGGGCTTGAGCTCTCGAACCTCCAAGCCACGCTCTGGGAGGGCTCGGGCGGTAGTTTTAAAGCAATTCCAGCAACACAAACCGGCGAGGCTGATGATCCCGTAACTCGCAGCTCCCGCCCATCCGTAAGCGAACGCGGAGATCGTCACCGCTGCTGGAATCCAAAATCCGAACGCTACAGAACCTGCCATCACACGGAAAAGCGATACAACGTTTCTGTCGTCTGCCAGTTTCTTTCCCGCCTCGTTGGCAGCGAGGAGAGGCGGCAGGTTCAACAGGCTCGCAGCAATGACAATGGGCAGCATGATGATGAAATTCATGAAACGCTGGATTCGCGACTGGGAATGAGTTGAGATAGTTTGAGGGCGGCCTCCACGTTCGAGGCGTTTCAATTCCGCATGGAAGGAACCCACAAGCCTGTGACGGGCGAAGTGTTGAATCTCATCAAAGCGCTGTGCCGATTCAACGTTGATCCCGATTTCATCCAGTCCCGATTCGATCCCCTGTGTGGTCTCAGCGAGCCGCTCGCGCGCAGACATTGATCGATCGATCAGAAACGTCAACGGGTGCCCCGACGATCACTTCCACGTTGCTCCGAAACTCCTAGGGCGCGTCATAGGTGATCCCTACCGGCACCACACTGATCGCACGCTCCTCAGAAGAAGCCCATGGATCAAATGGGCAGCACCACTCTGCAACGGTAGACGCCGTGGGCCGAACTGCTGGTTCCCTCCGGAAATACGAATAGATTCGTTCCGGATTCGAGTACCTTGTGGCATTGCTTCATTGCCTCACGATTGTCCTTTCTTGAATCAGGAAACGTCGCCCGATCCTTTTCCCTGATGACTTCGATGCCGCAGAAAAACACCCGCCCTACCGGGTTGCAGGTAAGCTGCCTGGACATCATGTAGACCGAGGCCGGCAACACCGAGTTGTAAACCAAACCATCCAGTGCCCCAATCCAATGGCCCCCCAAAAAAACTGCCCCGGAATCAGGCAACCGCTCGCCATGGCGTAGCGCGATGACTTGAAAGTAGACTCCTACCAGCACCCGGTGCAGGCGCTTGCGCCAACTGTTTGGCACAAGCGCTTCCACATCCGTCACCAGCGAGCATGTATGATCTTCCATGCCGACATGGTGAAGTAGAACACGCCATTGTCATAATCGATTACGTATCTTCAACCTGCATTCCGCACAACAAGGTAAAGCGCTGGATATCTCGCCAACTCGCAATCACAGGCGACGAGCAACTGATCGCAAACTGTGTCACCAGCAAGATCTCGCACTCCAGAGAAGACTACCCGAGGATGAATAAAGCCAAAGAACCAGAATGATCAAATGAACCAGAAATGCCACACTGCACAGCATCTCACCTTTGGCCTCATACTTGCTTATCGATCTTGCGCACCCCTTGGACGTAATGTTTGTGTCTACTGCTGTCGACAATCGGGCTGACTTCCACCCTACCATGAAATACCGCTTCCTATCTAAAAACGCCACGCTCACGCTTGCTTCAATCTGCATCTGTGCCGCATTCGATACCGCCAGCGCAGCATCGACCGTCATCGTCAGTGAAGGCTTCGACGTCGAATCCGAGACAGGAATTTTCGCACAGACGAGCGTCGCAAGCAACTTCAACTGGCGCTGGCGCGAGAACAACTTTGACGGTCGATACGTCGAGATGAACGGATTCGGCGCTGATGGGCCGAGTGACGACTGGTTGATCCTCGCCTCACCTTTGAATCTAACGCCGTACGCCAATCCCAATCTGAGTTTCAAATTTATCACTCGATTTGGCGGCCCTAACATTGAGGTTCTCGTATCACAAAACTACGATGCGGCGACCCATACGAATCCGGCAGATGCGACATGGGCAACGCTGGACTATTTCACCGAGGGCGAAGCCAACGAACCGAACCCAGATTCTTATGATGCGCAGTTTTCGGATATCATCAGCCTTGAAGACCACATTGGGCCGTCAGTGTCGATTGCCTTTCATTACGTGTCGGTAGGCCCTGCATCGGGCGAAGGGGGCATCTGGCGCATTGACGACGTTGTGGTCAGCGACAGCGATCCGGCGGCGATTCTGCTGAATGCCCCGCTGGACTTTGAAATCAATCCTTTCACGTCCAGCGATGAAAGCGGGTTTGAAGAGTGGTTGAATTCCGCGTTTGGCGGCAGGGATGGCGTGTTTATCGATGGAACGTTCGATACGGAATACAACGAAGACTGGCTCATCTCGCCTTCCATCGAAATCACCGAAGCGGACATACCAGTCATCAGTTTCGATTACTACTACGACGGCACCGGGCCGGACGTGCAGGTTTTAATATCCACAGACTACAATCCTGTAATCCATTCAAGCCCGAGTAACGCCACTTGGAGCAATCTTCAAATCGATTTTTCCAGTCAGGATGCGGATACCTGGCGCTCTTACTCCGCGAACAGCATCTTCGGATTTGTTGGAGACAATGTCCATGTGGCATTCAAATACACATCGGATGCCGAGCAACTGGCACCGGGCAAGCTCGTCGGCATCACAAATTTCTGTGCCTTCCGTGTCGACGCCGCCCTGCCCCTTGCCGCATCTGTCTCGGCCACCGTCTTGCAACCAACCACCAGTGAAAGCGTGACCTTTAGTACGAGCGCAACCGGTGGCAAGCGGCCATTTACTTACCTGTGGAACTTCGGCGACGGCCAGACCGCCACCGACGCCCAGCCTTCTCACACTTACGAAAATGCAGGCACTTACACTGTGACACTTGCTGTCACAGATGCGGAGAATACGGTTGCCGTAGTCACGAAAACAGATTTCATCAATGTCCTGAATGAGGACAACGTGTTTGTGAAAAGGAACTTTGAAGGCCCGATTGACGGTGACGTTCCAGAGCCCTGGTCTGGCTATAGTGTTGCCAGCGACATCGACTGGCACCTGGATGAGCGGAGTGGCCGGGTGGGAGTCTTCACCCGCGGTTTCGGTGCTGATGAGCCCAGTGAGGACTGGCTGATTTCACCCGCGATGGAAGTAGGCGATGACGACATTCCGGTGCTCGGGTTCGATATCTTCTCGCAGTTCGAAGGCCCACTTCTCGATGTTCTTGTGTCGACTGACTATGACCCATCCGGTAACGGCGCTAACCCAACCGAGGCGACCTGGAGCAAACTGGGCATCGACCTTAGCGGTCTCGCAAACAACGCCTGGACGACGATTTCAGATGTCAGCCTGGCCGGCTTCACTGGAACGGTTTACGTGGCGTTCAAGTATATCTCGATCGGCACCGAAGACGGAATGGGCCGCACTTACGGGATCGACGAAGTAAAGGTGCTCAATGCCGACACCGTGCCCGCGTTGTCACCAGTCAACGTGCGCGCTTCCAGAACAGATGTAACTAACGAGGAGGCCGTTCAATTTACCGCGCTAGGCACTGGCGGAAAGTATCCATACGCTTACCAGTGGGACTTTGGCGACGGCACCACTTCTTCGGAGCGATCGCCGTCTCACATTTTCGCAACCCCTGGCATTTTCACCGTTTCTCTGACAGTCACAGATGCCCTCGGGGCCAGCAAGACTGCCACTGAAGCGGATCTGGTAACCGTGATCGATGCCGCTTCGGTATTGTTAAATCTTGATCTCGCAGGCTTCGACGGCGATCTAATCGAGGAGCCGTGGATCGCCTACAGCGTCCTTAGCTCTGCGGACTGGGCTTACGCCACATTCGACAACCAACAGGGTGCCTTCATCAATGGATTTGGCGCTGATGACGCCAGTGACGACTGGCTGATCACACCGGAGTTTGCGATTGCGCCAGGCGAAATGGGCCAGCTCAGCTTCGATTTTTACTCCTTCTTCAGCGGCGGTGGATTCGAGGTTCTCGTTTCCGCAGACTACGATCCGCTGGACGATGAGGATCCTGCATCTGCGGTATGGCTTCCGATCGACGCCAGTTTGAGCAGTGACGGATGGAGCCGCATCGAAGGTATCCCTGTAGTTCTCACCGGATCCAAACTGCACCTGGCCTTCCGTTACACCAGCACAGGCACGGCCGCAGGCGACGGACGACGCATCGGTATCGACAACATCCAAATGTTCAAAACCGATGCTCCAGTCGATGAGAACATTCTCCTGAAGACCGATTTTGTCGGCTCCGATGGCGCGGAAATCGCGCCGCCGTGGACCGCGTTCAGTGCGATGAGCGACATCAACTGGACAACGAAAACCAGAGGTGACCGCATCGCCGCCATCATGAATGGCATCGGTGCGGATGGCCCCAGTGAAGACTGGCTGATCTCGCCGGTGATCGATGTATCAGGCGCAGCCTTCCCCTCGCTCTCGTTCGATTATTACACCCGCTATCTCGGCCCTGATCTTCAGGTTCTGGCATCAACGGACTACGACCCGGCGGTGGACGACGATCCTGCAAGCGCTACTTGGACAAGCATGCGGATCGACCTGACCTCCGCCAGCGAAGGAGACTGGACCAGCCTAACCGGCATCAGTCTGCTTGGCCTCTCAAGCGACCACCTGGCCATCGCATTCAAATACGCATCGACTGGCGAGGATTCCGGGCAAGGAAAGGAAGTCGGAATTGACAACATCGTTGTTGAAAAGGCCGACAGCGCGGCAGCACTCACCAGTCATTTCGCGTTCAGCGACAACAGAGTGACAACGGCGGACACACTTCAGTTTTCTCCCTTCGCCAACGGCGGGACGCGCCCTTACACTTTCACCTGGGATTTTGGTGACGGCACAACATCCACCGAGGCTGCGCCATCGCACCAGTACAGCGCAGCAGGCAGCTACACCGTGAGCCTCGTAGTCAAGGATGCAACAGGTCTCGAACTTACCACTACGAAAGCCGATGCCGTTACTGCTATCGACGCAGCGCTGGTATTGGTGAGAACGGATTTTGCGGGCCCTGACGACAGCACCATCCAGCTGCCCTGGACGTCTTACAGCGCAACCAGTGCAGCCGTCTGGCAGCTCGACACCTTTGACGGACAACAGGGCGCATTCATGAACGGATTCGGCACCGATGACGCAAGTGATGACTGGCTGATTTCGCCCCCCTTCGCCGTTGCCGCCAACGAAATTGCCGTGCTCAACTTGGATTTCTACACCTTCTTCAGCGGCGGCTCTTTTGAGATACTCGTGTCAAATGACTACTCCCCTGCCACGGATGAAGATCCGGAGTCAGCAACGTGGACAGCCGCAGATGCCGACGTAACCGGGAGCGGCTGGGCTCCCCTGACAGGTATCGAATTGCCCGCCGTCCGTGGTGACTCCGTCTATCTGGCGTTCCGCTACACATCCACCGGCACTGCGGCAAACGAAAGCCGGAGAATCGGCATCGACGACATCGAAGTTCTGCGCGAAACACGGGCGATCGACACCTATTCCTTTGCCGAATGGAAAGTCGCGAATGGCTACTTCGAGCCAGGCGATCCAGACGGCGCACTCACCGCCGATCCCGACGGCGACGGCCTGAACAACGCGATCGAATACCGCTTCAACCTGAATCCACTACAGAGCGGTGGCTTTGAAAATCTGCCCGCCCTGAAGGTAGACGGTGCCGACCTCTCGCTCGCCTATACCCGCATCGCGGACGGTGACACCATCTGGACAACGCAATACAGCTCCAATTTGTTCGACTGGACCGAAGCCGTAGAGGACACGCATGTAAAGACGACCATCGTCGAGTCCGGCCAGCCTGGTGATTTCCTGCAGACCGTAACCGTCACCCTCCTTGGGGGCACCCGCCAGAGCCCGCTCTACTGGCGGGTGGTGATCCCAGACGCACAGTAGCCTAACACCCATCCCATGCCTGACGCCCCCCAGGACTGGGATTGCCTGCTGCGACCGGAGAAGGTCGTGGAGTTGACTCCAGTCGCCCCGGACATCGCACTCGGAGGCGACGGATTCTGCCTTCACACGGCCCTGCAACTGGCTCAGCTCAGTCACCTGGTTTACGTGCGCGACGTGAATCAGCGGCGTCAGCTTGCGTGCGATGCCGGCATGGTGGAGACAGCGGCGTTCAGCAAATGGGAACTGCACTGGTCACGCTTTGAGATCGACAATGAAACGCCGGACACACCGACCGTGCTCTGCTTCCGCGGCAGCTGCGATCTCCGGCACTGGGTGCTCAATGTCAGCGCCCTCCTGGCCGACTGGCCGCGCGGCGGAAAAGTGCACTTCGGATTCCAGCAGGCGTACCGAAAATTGAAACAGTCACTGCTGAACGAACTCACCGAACGCCCGACCACAACGCTGATCACCACGGGCCACAGTCTGGGTGCGGCACTTGCCCAGCTGGCGGCCAGCGATCTCGATATCCCCTGCTGCTGCGTCTACACCTTCGGCTCTCCCAGACCTGGAAATGGCGACTTTCGCGATGCGCTCGAAGCCCAAAGCCGGGTCCACCGGGTCGTGCACGGTCACGATTTTGTCACGCAGCTGCCGCAGCACTGGAAACAGCTGAACCAGCTCGCGTTTGTCCATCCAGGACAGCCGGTGCGGATCTCCAGCGATGGCACATTTGATCAGAGTGCTGATGTGCCCCTGCCTACGCCGGAGCAAATGCTGCTGCAGTCGCTGGCAGCGATCAAATCGACACCAAGCCTGTCCCGCCCAGTCCCGGCCCTGCTCGACCACGCCCCCGCTCACTACGTCCGGGTGCTCCGCGAGTGCCTGCATACGCAGGAAAAACAGCGGTGAACCTTGAGTTGACAGCGCAAGCTCTGCGGGTGAATGCTGGCGCAACCTCGTAACCAACAACACGATGAGCGCCTCCGAATTTTCCTCCGGCCCCCGCCGGTTCCACTTCATCGGCATTTGCGGCACAGCCATGGGCGCTGTCGCCGGAGCCATGAAACGCCGCGGCTATGAAGTCACCGGCTCAGATGCCAGTGTCTACCCACCGATGTCGACCTACCTCGAGAGCACGGGCATAAAGCTTTCCAGCGGCTACGACGCTGCAAATATCCCCGCCGACACCGACGTGATCGTGGTAGGAAACGCCATCAGCCGGGGCAACCCCGAAGCCGAACAGGCACTCCGCTCGAAAGCACTCTACATCTCCATGCCAGAGATTCTCAAGCAGTACTTCCTCCGCGGAAAACGCAATCTGGTAGTCACTGGCACGCATGGCAAAACGACGACCACTACCCTGCTGACCTGGATCCTGAAAAATGCTGGTGCCGACCCGGGCTATCTCATTGGAGGCATCCCGAAGAATTTCGACGGCGGCGCAAATTTCACCGACTCGGACTTCGTCGTCCTTGAAGGCGACGAATACGACACCGCATTCTTCGACAAGCGTTCAAAGTTTCTCCATTACCTCCCCGAGGTCGCGATCATCAACAATATCGAGTTCGATCACGCCGACATCTACGACAATCTCGATCAGATCCTGCTCACCTTTTCCCGCCTGCTGCGGATCGTTCCGGACAATGGCTGCATCTTCGCCAATGGTGACGACGCCAACTGTCGCAAAGTCGTCGCCAATTCACCGTCGCCAGTCGTCACCGTCGGCCTGGGAGAATCCTGCGACCTGCGTATTACCGAAATCCGCTACTCTGCGGAAGGTTCGTACTTTAAGCTGGGCGGCACCGACTTTCTGGTACCCATGGATGGTCAGTTCAACGTGCGCAACGCGGCCATGGCCATCGCGGCGGCTCGCTTCGCCGGTTTTGATGATGCCACCATTCGCTCAGGCCTCGAAAGTTTCACCGGCATCGCCCGTCGGCAGGAAGTCCGTGGCGAAGTCCGTGGCATCAAAATCATCGATGACTTCGGCCACCACCCCACGGCCATTCTACAGGCGGCCGAAGCATTGAAGCGCAGGTATCCCGAGGGCCGACTCTGGGCCGTCTTCGAACCCCGATCCAACACCACCCGCCGCGCCATCTTCCAGCAAGATCTCGTCGCCGCCCTCGCAGAAGCCGATGGTGCGATCGTCGCCGCCGTGCCAGATCCGGCAAAATTTGCACCTGAAGACCGTCTCAACCCACAACAACTCGTCGCGGACGTCAACGCCCGCGGCACCGAAAGTTACTTTGAAGACGGCGTCGACGCCATCATCGATCGCCTTAAACCATTGGTAAAAGAAGGCGACACCATCGTCGTCTTCAGCAACGGCGGCTTCGACGGCATTCATGGCAAATTGCTTGAGCGTTTGTAAGGCAAAGGAGGCCGAGTTGTCAGCTATCGACAAGGCATCATTTGCCTGTGACGATAGAGCAGGGAAGATCCCGCTCTCGATACCCCCCTCCCCCACCAACAATACCGAGGCTAATATTTACCACTTTTTGCCACAATCTGATAATCATCTTCGGAGACGATCGTCTCAGGCCGCTCGGTCGTCAAGGTTCCAACATCGAAATCCGCATCCTCCAGGATGGCAACCGGGTCGCGAAAAACTGAGATACACACTTGTGCCGGAGGCGTGTCCTTGAAGCAACATACGCAGCACGCATCCCAGTTGCTCAGGGAAAATGGCGGACACGGCAACTCGTTATTGAGTCGATCAAATAGAACCTTCACGTGGTCTTCTGATAGTGCGGAAGGTGCCCCAATTCGCTCAAGATCCGCAAGCTGCCAACCACTCCCGTACACCTCGTTCTACTGCGGTAATCGGTTCGCACGATAAATCGGATATAGCGACCCATTTGGTATACTGTTAGTCAAGATGAGTAGAAAGGGCAGGAACCTCACTCACCAACCAAGAATCCGCACCACTGCTGTGCGTAGGGCGGTCTCAAGAATGGCCGCCTCAGCATGAGTAACTGGGATGGACACGCGGCGCACGGATTTGGAAGAATCCACCACTTCCTGTCGTGAGAGGCTCATCAGATAAGGCGCGCGGTCTGGGTCGTCGCGATAGATCAGCTCAAAGGCGCTGTTGGAACGCTCGGTTTTGTGGAACAGCTTTGCCTGTTGCTGGGCTCCCTGTAATGTGGCCATTGCTGCGCCGAGATCGGCGAGGCCCCATTTCATCGTAAGCTTGTTTTCCCAATCGAATGTTCTCTCACCCGACTGGGAGGCAGCATCGACGAACACGGCTCCTTTGGCGCGATTCAGTTCAAAGCGGATGACACCTCCGCTGCCGCGGCTGTTGGGTTTGTAGATCGCATATTCAGCCGAATGCTTCGGAGGATTTCGATCACTGGGCATCTGAGAGTCTCTGTTTTCCATGGCGAGGACTCTGCTGTGTTGGTGGCAGATTTGCAATCACTTATGGAAACGCCCCACCACCAGCCACCCGATGGTTCCCACCACAAAAAACGAGGAGCGAGGCATTCGCCCCACTCCTCGCTCTATGCAGTCTGCGGCATCGTCAGCCGCTGCTATCGTTGAACAAGACCTATCAAATCCTTTGCCGTTAGGCTGACTTCACCATCTCCCCGTCTGCCTTGGCTGGGGGATCCAGGGCGACGAGATCGGCAGCTCCATCTCCTTTACGCTTGCCGAACATCAGCATTGAAAAGACTCCTATTCCAGCGAGGCAAAGGGTGCCACCGCCTGCTGCCACAGGAACCAGAACCGGAGCTGCAACCTTTGGAGGTGCGAGCTGGTAGCGCAGGACGGACGATCCCATCTCGGACGTCGTCTCCTGAAGACTGCCGGAGCTTTCAGGCAGGCTGATGGTCATCTCCTGCTGAACGAGAGCGCCGGACATTGGATCGGACTGGGCAACACTCATCAGATAAGTAGAGTCGTTCAACTTCCGGCGAGTGACAGAGGATTGCTCGACGTTCCCCATATCCACATCGAACTCCCAATGACTATTTCCCATATATCGACTGAATCCGACTGCGTGGAAATGGAACGTCATTTCGCGATCCAGATCGTTGCGCTCGAGGCGATAGTCGCTGAGCACCATTTTCGAGAACATGCGCTTCAGTTCCCTTTTGAAGAGCGATGGGTTCTCTCCGATTGTCTTCGTCCACATCTGCCAGCCTCTGGCATCAAATCTCATTTTCATGGTGATGTCTGCATCACCGAGATTGTCTACCTTTGCATCAACGGCCTGGTGCAATGGTGTTGCCTGAGTTGTAACGGGTGAGGCAACGGCGAGGAGAGAAACAGTAAGCAGTGCGGTATAAAGAAGTGCTTTCATGGCAGTGGTCTTTCTATAAAACTTAGTGTAAGTTGAAAAATGTTGTTTTGTTAGGGATGGATCAATTGGTTAGCGGATGGTTTGGCTGATACCCATGATATCCTTCGAGTAATAGGCGAGTTCGCCGATGTTTGCGTGGAAGATCACCCCACTCAATCCCTGCTGGCCAGCATTGAAGTAACCGACCCACTCGAGTGCCTGATTGCCATGCACGGCGGTGGTTCCATTGATCTGATGAAAAGCTGTGCCGGGCACGGTGCCCTGATCTTCATAGCGAAAGCTGAGCCCCAGTGGCGCGGCACTTTTGGTCAGGATATTCATCGCTCCGTCAATTGATCTCACATTGGGAAAGCTGTAGAGTTCGAAGCCGAAGTTGTTTCCTGGTGTAGCGGCAAATTCCAGTGCCGGAACTTGAGCAATCGGCCGTTTCTGGACTGCCCAACCATTGGGCGCATTGATCGTCAGTCCGAGACTGTTGCTGACCGGGCGGCCGGGAAACTGGTTTTGAGGGATGGGCTCTGGCTGATAGTCCTCGGTCTCTGCATCGACGTATTCCTCATTTTCCTGAGTCTGCGGCCTTGGATCGGAACTGGGAACAGATGTCTGCTGAAGAGC
>JAGROY010000166.1 GCA_020439995.1 Verrucomicrobiia bacterium | reverse complement strand
TTCGATTCGAATCGTGAGAACCCACCATCAGGATCCACTTGCATCATCGTATCCTCCTTCAGCAAGCGCGATTCCTGGGCATCAAGGTACGGGTGGGCGATCAAGGCGCAGGTGAGTGCGACTGCGGCAAGTACGGGAGCAGCCGATCGCATCAGGGTAGCTCGATAGAGAGAGTTTTCTTCCCGCGCCCAACTGCCAAGTTCGCCGCGGACCCTCCGGCAGCGACCGCCAGGCCGCCATCGCCGCCTCCGAATCGATCTCCACCCATGGCTGCAGTAGCGGCGACATAGAGGAATGCGCCGTCCGTTGCTCGCGGCACTAGGCAAACGCGTCCTCTGCATGCAGCTCCACCCAGCGCCCGATCAGCAGCCGCTGCATCAGCCAGCGCCGCGACCGAGGGTATCGCTCAAGGCCTTCCAGCCGTGCACGCACTTCCTCCACTGAAAAGTTCACCAAGTCTAGGTCGGCAAAGGAGTTTTCTCCCCGCTGCTTCACCAGGACCCGTGTTCCTATCGGTGCACTTTCTGCAGCTGCGATCAAACGGTCACCTCCCGATCCAGAGTCGGCATTATCGCCACCCGGCGACCCAAAAATGCGCAAGGCAAAGCCTCCCGCAAATGCGGCGATCCCCACGAGCTGCAATCCGGTGGCCTTCATACTGAGTTCCTCTTTAACACGCGGCGAGACTGGATGCGAGACCAAAGGCACCCGGCGCAAAATCTGAATCATTTGGCGCAAAATCTGTCCGCTCTACCCGCTCGGAATGGGACTAGCCAACGGGCACTTTCCTCCTATAGTGGGCGACCATGATAAAAGTCGGCCTCGTTTCACTGGGATGCGCAAAGAACCTCATCGACTCGGAAATCATGATCGGACACCTGCAGGAAGCGGGTATGGTCATGATTCCTGAGGCGGAGCTTGCGGACGTCCTGATCATCAACACATGCTCGTTTATCGACATGGCGAAAAAGGAGAGCATCGGCGCGATCCATGACGCTGTCGACGGACGCGAAGAAACGAAAGTCCGGCAGAAAATCATCGTCGCAGGCTGCCTGTCACAGCGGTTCTCGAAGGAACTGCCGGAGTTGATGCCGGAGGTCGATGCCTTCATCGGTCTCGATCAGATCACTTCCGTCGCGCCTATCATCCAGCAGCTGGTCGACAAAGACCGCATCGACGGTGACTCGCCAGACAACCTGGTTACGCGGAGGCCGAACTACATTCCCGACTACACGACGCCGCGTTTCCGGCTCACGCCGCAGCACTACGCGTATGTGAAGATTGCTGAAGGTTGCAATCACCCGTGCTCCTTTTGCATCATCCCGCAGATCCGCGGTCGCCACCGCAGCCGCTCGCAGGAGAGCATCGTGCGCGAGGCCGAGCAGCTCGTGGCCAGCGGCGTGAAAGAGTTGAACCTGATCTCGCAGGACACGACTTACTTTGGCATGGATCGCTGGGAAGATGGCCGCCCCAATCCGCGCAGCCCCGTCGATTCCACCCGCGGCGAATCATTGGCGACGCTCATCCGCACGCTCAATGAAATCGAGGGTGATTTCTGGATCCGCCTGCTCTACACCCACCCGGCGCACTGGAGCGATGAACTTATTCAAACCATCGCCGAGTGTAAAAAAGTCGCCCGCTACGTCGACATGCCGCTGCAGCACATCAGCGATCACATGTTGAAACAAATGCGCCGCGAAACCGATGGCGAATATATCCGCGACCTGATCCGACGCATGCGCGCTGGCATCCCGGACATCGCCATCCGCACCACCTTCATCGTCGGCTTCCCCGGTGAGACCGAGGAAGATTTTGAGGAATTGTTAGAGTTCATCGAGGAGGCAAAATTCGAGCGCGCCGGCATCTTTGAATATTCCCAGGAAGACGGCACCCGCGCGGCCAAGATGGACGAACAGATCAACGAAGGCACCCGCCAGCGCCGCTGGAACGATGCCATGGCCACCATCCAGTCACGCCTCGAGAAGCACAATGAAACCCTCATCGGCAAGCAACTGCGAGTCCTTGTCGAAGAACCTGGCGTCGCCCGCAGCGAAATGGACGCGCCCGATATTGACACCACCGTCTATGTGGATAAGTCGCTGCCTGTAGGTCAGTTTACCGATGTCACGATTGCTGACTGGCGCGGGTATGATCTGGTGGCGGGGTAGGGGCCTCCTTTCCGTGATTGCCGACTCCATTTTGCGGTGATACCGTGAGGCATGTCACTGGATAATCCATTTCCGGGAATGAATCCCTGGCTCGAAGAACACTGGCAGTCGGTTCATGCTAGTTTTTTGACCTACATGCGCGATCAAATCTCCGAAAGGCTTCCCGACGGTTTGGCAGCTTTGACAGAGGAGCGCGTAGTGGTCGAGAATCTGAGGGATGGTTTTGGCAAAAAGACGATCATTCCTGATGTTGCAGTCCACCAGCCTTGGGATTCTGTGCCTCCCGCTGCGATAGCGGATTCTTCAGCAGGTGGTCTGGCGCTGGCGGAGCCGTTGGTGGTTATGCTAGATGATCCGATTGAGCGGAGCTTGCACATCGTTGATGGATCGGGTGATTTGATTACGGCGGTCGAACTTCTCAGTCCTGTGAACAAAGACAATAGCGACGGACAGGCTGCCTATTTGCGCAAACAGAGAACTTATCAGGAAGGCGGCGTCAATCTCGTCGAAATCGACCTGCTTCGCTGCGGTGGGCGCGTTTTTCGAGCGCCAGCCCATCACTTTGGAGACAGAGGCGACTATCCTTATGGTGTATCGATCTGGCGGGCGCTGGAGCCAGGCAAGGCTTTTTCTTATCCGATTTCTTTGCGGGCGAGACTCCCGGTCATTCCCATTCCTCTCCGGCCAGGAGATGTGGACGTGCCCGTTGATCTGCAACCTGTGATCGATCAAGTCTACCGCAATGGTCGCTATAAGGTTCTCATTCGCTATGATAAGGGTCCTGAGCCACGATTGTCTGAGCAGGATACTGAGTGGGCGCGATCGGTTATTTCGTAGAAGTGGCGGACACTGTGGACACTTCGTGCCATCGCGGGAAGGGGGCGCCTCCCATCCATCTCCCTTCCTTAAGGATTCTCTTCTCTCTTGATCATCATTCGAGGGCCTTTGCTCCTTTGAATGGATGGTCAAAGCGCACTTAGTTTGGGTTCTGTTGCAGCAGGCAACCGATCAATCTCCGCCTGTTTTGTCGATCACCATGATGCCGGTGGTTTCGAGGGATCCTCCTGAGACCAGGGCAAGCGTCATGCGCGTGGCGCTTGGTGGGACGATTAGTGGTTCCTCTCTGAACGTGTAAGTCGAATCCTGGGGTGACGAATTCCAGCCATAGCTGAAGTTATTGGTGACGAAGTGATTTTGGCTGACCACGGCATCGGTGCTGTCAAAGAAAACCAGAGACACCCGCATTTCTCTACCTTCGATGGTATACGTTTCATCCCACAAGAGAGTTAGCGCATCGCCTTCCGTTGCGATTCCGGCGAGATTAAGTTGGGTGTACCATTCGGCGTAGCCTTCAGTGTCATCGTCATCGACTGCCAGGGAATGATTTCCGCCATCGGGAACAGGGAATGCAATCACGCAAAGGGCCGGATTGCTGCCGCCGCGCGCCCAGTCATCCACCGCGCCATCGGCGAGATCGTGATCAGTCCCCGCCTCGAAGGTGCCGTTGGGCACAAGTTTTGTGCTCGCGTCAGCAGCTAGAGCGACTGAAGGTAAAGTAAATATTAACGCCGTCTTTGCTCACCTTGATGATGCGATGGGATTCCTTGTCAGCGATGTAATAGTTCCCGTCCTCGTCGGCCATGGTGATGTGCGGATTGGACAGTTCCACCTGGGTGGCGGGCGCTCCTTCGAACTCAGGTTTCCACCAGTTGGTGCCTTTGTCGCCCTGGCCTGTTCCTGCGATGGTTTTGAGACTACCGTAGTTGTCGACGAATTGCTCAAACTCGGATCTGGCTATGGCCAGCGGGATCGCGATCGAACCGACCGCTATCATGCTGAGAGCGGTGATGAGGTGATTTCTTTTCATGCTGATCATCGAAACTGGCCAGGCGTAGGCGTTTTTTGACAGAGTTGCAGAATTTGGGGGATTGACGGAATGCTTGTTGTTTTGTTAGTGAGCAAAAACGATGGGGGAAAATCGCCACAAAGGAGGAAACAGAATGAAGCACAGATGGTCCATTCGCTGCTTCAGCAGGGTTGATTTATGGAAAGCTGAACCAATTAGCCGATCAACTCTGAGATCGGATTGAATTCCTGATCGACCAGGTAGCGGGGGCGGCCGTTGAGATCGTTGACGGTGGCGATCTTGGTATCGATGCCGACGCGGTTGTAGAGCGTGGCGTGGACTTCCTGGAAGTGGACGGGACGCTCGCTGGCTTCCCCGCCCAGGCGGTCGGTCGCTCCAATGATCTGGCCGTGGTTCATGCCGCCGCCGGCGATCAGGCCACAGGATACGCGTGGCCAGTGGTCGCGGCCGCCGTCTTTGTTGATCGTAGGGGTGCGTCCGAATTCACCCCATACAATCACCGTGACATCCTTATCAAGTCCGCGCGAATGCAGGTCGGACACGAGAGCGCTGACACCTTGATCAAGCATCGGCATGTCCTGGCGGCCACGGCGGAAGTTGCCTCCATGCCAGTCCCAGCGGCTGAAGGCGAGCGTCACGCAGCGCACTCCCGCTTCGACGAGCCGCCGGGCCATGAGGAATTGTTCCATCAGCCGGGGGCCGCCATCGGCAACGTTGTTAGGCAGGCCTTTGCCGTAGGCATCGCGCACGCTGGCATCTTCGTTGTCAATATTCAGTGCCTCGGCGAGCTTGCTGGATGTCAGGACTCCGAACGCCTGCTGGGAGAATTCGTCCATTCCCTCCATCATGCCTGTAGCATCTGTCTCACGGCGGAAGTTGTCGAAGCTCTTGAGCAGCGTGGCTCTTTCGTTAAGCCGATCAAGGCTGATGCCGTTCAGCACCATGTCCTGCTTGCCTCCGCCATTGGGCTGGAACGGGGCATACTGCGGGCCGAGAAATCCTGGTCGTCCGGGATCCGCCCAGCGCATCTCGCCCATCTTCGGTGCGAGTCCGACGAATGGAGGAAGTGCCTCATTCACCGGCCCCTGGAGCTTTGCCATGGCAGATCCGATGGATGGCCATCCGCCGGGTGGGAGGTTGCGCTTTGGTGGGCGACCAGTCATGCACTGGTAGGCGTCGTGGTCACCGGAGGCACCAACGATCGAGCGGATAAAGGTCATCTTGTCCGCCATCTTCGCGATGCGGGGAAAGTGCTCGCAGATCTCTATGCCCGGGACATTGGTTTTGATCGGACGAAATTCGCCACGGATCTCAGCGGGCGCATCCATCTTGATGTCCCACATGTCCTGGTGGGGAGGGCCGCCAGGTAGAAAAATCATGATAATCGACTTCTGCACACTGCCGGTGGTACCGGAGAGCTGCTGGGCCTCTAACAATTCTGGCATTGCCATGCCCCCCAGGCCGAGTGCTCCTATGCGGAGGAAATTTCGCCGCGATATGCCATCGCAGAACTTCTCTTGGGATTGACCGAGTATCGTCAGCATGCGGGGAAATCGAAAATGGACCGTCACCGTAATCCCAATCGCCGCTGTTCTCCAGTATCAAATGCAGATATGCCTCCTCCTCATTCAATATTCATCATTCATCTGGGTCTTTCGCTGCGAGCATCGTGTTGCGGATCGCCTCCACCATTTTCGATTCGAATCGTGAGAACCCACGATCAGGATCCACTTGCATCATCGTATCCTCCTTCAGCAAGCGCGATTCCTGGGCATCAAGGTACGGGTGGACGATCAAGGCGCAGGTGAGTGCGACTGCGGCAAGGATGGGAGCAGCCGATCGCATCAGGGTAGCTCGATAAAGAGAGTTTTCTTCCCGCTCCGATATCCCGAGTTGGCAGAAGCGATTCCGCACGAAACGTCGCGTCAGCATTCCGACTGTGCCCAGCATGGTGATCCACAGGACGATCTGTTCGGCGACGAACCGATAAATCTGTGTCGTGGCATTGAAGTCGCGACCGGAGATCGCGGTGCTGCGCGAGTAAAGAAAGTAAAGTGCCAGCGGCATAATGACCCCAACGCCAACCACCATGGCGATCTCTTTTGCCCGTGGCACCAGCAGCAGCGGGATCGAGCTGTGGCCCTGTGGCGCTGACATTCGTCTCCATCGGATCCACTGAAACCTGACAATGCACCAGGCACTGATGACAATGAGAAGACTGAGAAAGACCACCAGCGAGAACCGCTCAAGCAGAACGTATTCAAGCCATCGGCCAGGAGTGAGATCGAAGCGAATATCAGGATCCCAGATCAAGCTGGTGCCAAGATCGGCAGCTCCTGCCCCCAAGATTCCTCCTTTCGTTTTGATTTCCGACAGAAATGGAATATCCGGTTTCGAATCTAGATGCGCGTGGATTTCGGAGGACATCAGCCGTGCTTCCTCGATCTTCCGTCTGGTAGGTGCAGATACCGGGAGGCCCGCAGATGCGATAGGAAGACACGTGCTCGTGAGATCGGCCAAGGCCATTACAGTGACCCAATCAATGAGCGTGTTGCCTGTATCGGCGAGTTGATGATCAGAAAGTGTGGTGAATGCATTGGCGAGTGATGTTGCTTCGTCGCTCCTGCCGTTGTCATGGAGTATCTGAACATAGCCCATTGCAAAGCGAAAGAGTGGAAGAGTTACATTGTTACCCAGGGTGCCTACAACTGCTGCATACTGTTCTCTGCGGAGTTCTATGGACTGAGAAGGAAACCTTCCGAGTATTGCCAATCGGCGACGGGCGAGTTCATCTCGGTATGAGTCGCACCGTTTTGAATTCGCTGCTTTGAGTGTCTCGGTGTAGAAAGTCTCTGCAGCATGGTTGTCAATCACATCAAGGCGGATGCCATTTTCGTCGTGTTCAACATTGGCGAACGCTTTCTTAGCTGCGATATTGGCTGCGAGGAAATGGTAGAATGCGTTGTCAGGATCCAGCTTCACAGCGGCTGTTAGCCCTTCGCTGAATTCGGGCGTGTCCGCACTGGAAGTTGACGCAGCCGTGGCGAGATATTGAGCAAGGTACACAGGATCATCTGGGAAGTGTTTCCACAGTGCCCTGGTGCGTTCCGCGGGATCGGGAATGTCCTTGTCGCCATGGAGAATGAATTTCTCCTCGTCAGTGAGTCCCGGCAACGAGACAAACGGATCCAGAGGCTTCGAGTTCGTCATCGCCATGACAACGAATGCTTTCGATGCTGCATCCCACAGTAACCAGAGGGAAACCAACAAAGCCGCCGGAATCAGCACTGCCCGTACCGCCAGTCGTACCATCGCCCGCGCCTTCATCCTCCGGACGTTCTCAGTTTGCAGCGGACCGGCAATCTCGACCACCGGGCCCATCGCTTGCAAGGCTGCGCCCACCGGGTCTTCATCGTCGGCCTGTTCTGCCATTCTCGATTCCAGATGGCTACGCAATTCCCGCTGCGTCTGAATCCGCAACTCGGGATCGACGTTCAATCCTTCCGTGCACTGGTTCAGAAACTCAGCGATGCGCGGATCTTCACCCTCACCCTGTGTATTCGTCTGCATACCGCTGTCCTCCGATGATGTTTGCAAACAGGGATTCCATCGCCGTCGAAAATGCCGACCATTCCGAGAGCTTCTCCTTCAGCCTCGCCCGGCCCTTGCGGGTGATCTTGTAATACTTACGATCCTTCCCGCTCTCCGCAGTCATCCATTCGCTTTCGATTAGCCCCTGACCCTCCAGCCGGTGCAGGCAGGGATACAGCGTCCCTTCTTTCCACTCGAATGCCTGGTTCGTGCGCTCGTTCACCACCTTGATGATCTCATATCCATACATCGCCCGCTCCGCTACCAGCTTGAGCACGATCGGCTCGGCAACACTTCGAATCAAATCTCGTTCAAATTTCATTTTCCTCCTTCGTTGGTTGTTACATCGGCTAACGAGGTATGAATACATCGGCAGGCAAAGTATGTCAACTGAGGCCCTGAAGGATTTACTCAGTTTGGAAACGATTGTCGGGTGGTGTGGGGGACTCCGGGACGATGGACGAGTGTCGCCAACGCCTTCGCTTGAAATAACATCGGGCAGCCTCCAAGTGCTCCCACTGCGAGGGGCGGGGACGTTTTTCCAAAACGTCCGGCTGAGTGACTGTGCGCTCAACGGCACTTGTCGGGATTCCCGGCGCACTCCTTCTCGCCAGCTATCCCGCAGCGCATTGATATCCGCTTTTGCGATGGGCCAATGCAAGGTCTTGAAATTGGCGCAATGGGCTTCATACTAGCTCCATGCGGTATTTTCCTATTCGATCAATCCTCCTCCGGCTGACAGTGGTGTTCCTCGGCGCGTGCGGCCTTCCATTTGCTGGTGCTCAATCCGATCCGGGCAAGGTGCTGGTGAAGGTGAATGGCGAGGCGATCACTCAGGCGGACGTGGACGAGGTGTTCAACGGGCTGGTTGGGGACAAGGCGAAGACGGCGTCTGCAGCGAGTCTCGCCAAGGTGCGCGCCGAGAATGAGCCATTGATCATCGAGCAGCTCATCGATAAAAAATTGCTGATGAAGATGGCTGACGATCAAGAGGTGTCGGCAGCGGAGGTGGAACGAGCCGTGCAGGAAGTAAAGAAGGCGCTGACGCCTGCGGAGTTCAAGCAGATGAATTGGACCGATGAAAAGCTGCGACGGGAGATCAGCAACGATCTCAAAATCAACAAACTGATCGAGGCCCGCGCCGCATCCATGCCTGGCCTGACCGACGATGAAATGAAGGCCTATTACAATGCGAACATCGGCGAGTTCGCTACTCCCAGATATGTGAAGCCGCGTCACATTCTGATCGCCACAGACGGGGCTACGGGGGATGCACTGCGGGAGAAGCGGCTACAGGCAGAGCGCATCCGGCTGAAATTGAATGCTGCAAAGGGCGCAAATTTTTCAGAAATGGCGAAGCAACATTCGACATGTCCCAGTGCCAAGAACGGCGGCGTATTGGAGAAGGTATTCGAAGGGCAAATGCCAAAAGAATTTGAAGCCGTGGCCTTCACCCAGCCCATCGGCGAAGTGAGTTCCGTCTTCGAAACGGACCTTGGATTTCACATTCTCATCGTCGACGAACGCCAGGAGGCGACCACGCTGTCACTGCAACAGGCCGCTCCAAGAATCGCCCAGATCCTGATGGCCCAGCGGAAGCAGACGGCAATGGACGGCTACCTGAAAGACCTCAAATCGAAGGCCAAAATCCAGCGTTTGTAAGGGTGAGGGGCGCAGGTGCAGCCGTGTGTGCAGGGAGCGGGAGATTGGAAATCCTCCTGGCTCTATTCCAAATTTTCGAGATGGAGAAAGGCGGGTGCCGCTTTTTCTCCCCAGGCCGGAAGCCGCAGGTGCGCCAGCGTGTAGTCCCGCATCGCTCGCCTCACCCGCACTTCCAGTTTCCCTGCCACCATCCCGAAGTCTGCTTCAACGGTTTCCCGTTGGTCGGCGGGTAACTCAGGGTTTGCGATCAATGTCAGGGTTTCCCATGTCTCCCAGTCTTCATCCGTCGGCAGCGCGGCTGTGGCAGTCGCAGGAGAGTCGCTGATCGTACAGTTCCGAATTCGGCTCAGGACAAAGTCGCGATACCCGTGATTCTCCTCGCACCACGCCCGGACATGCCAGCGGTAGCCGTCGTGCGCGAACGCCTGAGGTCGAATCCATCGATCGCCAGTTTCTCGTCGCCCCGTCATCGATCCATACTCGACCCGCAGCTGCATCCCGTATAGCGTCGCCTGAAACACCGCTCGCTGCACCGGCATCGAGGCCTCACGCACCGGTAGCGCCACTCGCGTCACCCTATCCCCGTCGGCTGGGCGGGGCACCATCGCCAAGTCGCTGCCGCCTCCCATGTATAGCGCCAGCGCCTCCTCCAGTCGCGGCACATGCAGGACACACTCCATTTCCGGCAGTCCCTTGTAGCACTTCGCGCTCAAATCATACCGCGCCGCCGATGGATTCATCTCAAAATAGCGCTGAAAATCCCCGCTCGCGTGGGCCAGAGAGATCCCAAACCCTTCCCGGACATCCTTGCGTTTCAATTGCCCGCGCCAGAACAGCGCACGCTCGATAAATCGCAACCGCTCCTGTGCGGCCCACGCTTCGGGACTGTTGTCAGATAAATCCATTCGGTTATGCGGAAAATTAACATGAATTGAGTTTTTTGCAAAATTTATGCGTATGGTTTAGTGATTGCGTTGACAAATGTGATGGATTCGGGTAAACGAGAAAGAATGAGGCGTTTTGAATTGGCTTGGTTAGACTGCGATGGTGATCACGAAGAATATGATCAATTGGGCAGCTGTGAGGTGGACGTCTTCGATTCGAGTTTCGTTGCCACTTGTGGCGATTTTCAAAAGCCCGAGATTTCAGCGGTCGTAATCTCGAAATTCCGATGGATCGGAATGCATGTGGAAATTACGCCTGATGGATCTGGCGCATACCAGTGTGGAAAACCAGGGATGAAGGGCAATGACGTTCATCATCTGCGGGGCGTGGAGTGTCCAACCTGCGGAAGGTCTCAACAAACCCCATCGGAAGAATTATTCCCGTTCAGTGCCTCAGGCCATTCCATCAATAATTCACATCAAACCAATGACACCATGAACTACGAGAACCTCTTTTCATCCGTTCAAAGGGCTTCCGGCCTCCGATTGCGACTTCGACTCCAGCCCATGTATGGCGCTGGGGAAATCGTCTTCCCCTGCACAGTTGCTGGAGGAAAGTATCTTACAGCACCCAGGCGCATTCCTGGCTACCACGAAAGCATCGACTGCACGACGCTCGACAGTGTCCAGAGTCAGGCGAACCGCATGGAGGCTGTATTGCTCGAAGATATTCGTAGTGGCAATCTCAGCCTCCCACACATTGAAACCGATTTCTCTGATGTTGACGGCCTAGAAAAGCCGGTGGGTAAGATCACCTGTTTCGATGCTCCACATCGCGTTTTTGATGCGATTATTCGCGATTCAGTGGATGAAAAGGGTACGCATTTTCCATTCACTGGTTCCGGCAAAGCTGCCATTGATGCGACGTCTCGGAACGCTACTGCGTTGCTTTCACTTTCTCCATCGAGTCTGCTATTCGGGAGCTGGGATTCTACTGGAGTCAGTGGAGGTCTGGGGGAGAAATATGCTAGGTGTGTCGTAAGCGAAATAGTCGCTGTAAATTCTAAGATTGGGGGACGCGAAGGAGTAAGAGCCGATCCTTTAAATTCATCTGGAGATGTCGATTGCGTGAAGATTGCTGAGACAGAGAAATATGATATCTGGAAAAACAGGCAAGCAAAGACGAAGAAGGACAAGAACAGGGCATCCGCGATCAATCATGGCAACATTGTATGGGATGCCCACGGGGGCGTCACTTGCGACTATATTCAGCAATCGATTACAATTTCCTTTCCAGCGCTGCGTCAGTTGCGTTTTCCAGTTGAGGGCAAAGACGAAGCAGATACGTCGGCAAAGGGGCAAGCGGTGCTCGCCGCGATTGCACTTCATGCAGCGGCGTTGAATGTAGAGCGTGGTTGGCATCTTCGTTCCCGATGTGACCTGGTGTTGGACGATGGCGTCGTGCCAGAATGGGAAATTCTGGGCGGCGCGTCGTCAAAGGCTGCGCTGACGGCGGGCGAGACGCGGAAAATTCTAAAGAAAGCCATCGAAGAGGCGAAAGCCGCCGGTCTGCCGTGGAATGATGAACCTGTTCGCCTCAAGCCATCTCAGGCACTGGCCAAGCTGGTTGTAGCGTCACAGAAAGCGCATCGGGAATCCACCACAGAGGCCTAACTCATGTCGTTAACCATCTCGCTGCAATTCCCGACGGGAAGGTATGCGGCGGCATCCTGGAGTGACAGAGATTCGCCGGAGTGGCCACCCCATCCAGCGCGGTTCTGTCTTGGTCTCCTCGATGCCCTGCGTCGTGCCAACAACCTGCCCGACGAACGCGCAGCGCTGCTCTGGCTGTGTTCGCTTCCGGCACCGCTGGTTGTTATTCCACACGCCACCCGAATTCACAGGGACGTGATTCGTGGAGTCTTTGTTCCACAGAATCCTTCCGAGGCAAAAAATGGGATCAAGCACCCGCGCAAGGAAAGATCGTTTCCAGTGGTGTTCTTAGAAGCCGATACTCCGACGGTATTTTTCCACTGGAATAATACGGATCGGTCCGATGATATGCACGAACCACTCGCCCGCTTGCTTGGGCGATTGCCGCGATTCGGACATTCGAGTTCCCTTGTGATTGCCGCGCTTTGCGATGGGGTGGATTCGGACGAGGATCAGTGGCAGAAATTCATCCCTGTCGACGCGGGCAATCTTGGGCTGACACCGGAACTACAGTTTCGGGTGCCATGGGCGGGTTTGATCGAGTCAGCGGAGGCGTCCTATTCCAAGGATGATCGTGCTGTCGAGATGTCCGCGCTTATTGCTGACGCCGAGAAGAAAGCGAAGCCAACGAAAACTCTCAAGCCGGCGGCGTCGCCGCGTGGTCGGCACGATCCGCGTCATCATTGGTGCGGATACATGGCGTCTTCAATCGACAAGTGTGTGTCTACACCGTGGAGCCGCGACGTTCTGCTTCTTCGAATCGAGAATGGATGCCGACTGGGGTTGCCCAGCACTTGGCAAATTTCAGAGACTCTGCACAAGACATTGCTCGACCGCTGGAGTCGATATCCTGAAAATGGGCCAGTTCCGTCCTGGATTAGTGGACATGCGGATGGGAACCGAGGCCGAGCCACTGCGCCCGCAGGGCATTGCCACCTTGCGATCTTCACGCTTCCCCATGTCGGTCGGAAGTACGCCGATGGGCATTTGCTTGGAATCGGACTGGCGCTTCCGAGACCGGAGGAAATTGGTCTTTCAAGGGCGGAATTTTTAAGAACCTGGAATCAAGCGCAGGCTGCATTGTTCGGAGAAGCTGGAACCTTGGAGCTGGTCGCCAGCGACAAGAGCTGGTCGGCTATACTCGCACCTGTCGCCAGTCCAAGTCCGCCGTATGCGCTGAGACCTTCCCGGTGGACCCGCCCGTCCACACTTTGGCAGAGTGTTACACCCGTGATTCTTGATCGTCACCCGAAGCCGCATTTCCGCAAGGATCCTACGGCCTGGCAGGCATCGTGCGAGACGATTTTGCGGAACGCCTGCGAGAGGATCGGTTTGCCCTCACCCGTCAGGGTTGCCCCCAGCTTTGTTTCATCACTCGATGGTGTGCCGCAGTCATCGGCTTTCGTAGCACCAGAGCAACGCGCTGGCAGGCCAAAGCGGTTCCACCTTCATGCCCGCCTTGAGTTCGCTGAAAAGGTGGAGGGACCGCTGCTGCTCGGGGCCGGTCGTTTCCGGGGATACGGGCTCTTTGTGCCCGTGTCGGAACAAACCTCAACTCAAGAAAACGATGCTTAAATTTCCGACCTTCGCCGAGTTCTTTAGAGAGCTGTGGACTTACGATCCGTTCCCCTGGCAGGTGCGTCTAACAAATGAACTTTGCGCAGGTGGCGAGTGGCCTGAATGGGTCACGCTCCCTACAGGAACAGGCAAGACGTCGTGCATCGACATCGCCATCTACCATCTTGCCAGTCAGGCGCACCAGCTACCGAGTCAACGATCCGCTCCCGTTCGCATCGTCTTTGCGGTATACCGCAGGATTGTCGTCGACGAGGCTTTTGAACGCGCGAGAGAGATTGGAAAACAGCTCGCCGATGCCCTGAAGACTGCGGCTCACCCGCTGCATCCAGTAGCGTCCGCTCTCGCATTACTGGCTGGCGACGATTCTGCGTCTCCACTAGATGTTTACCCCCTGCGCGGCGGCACCTTCACGAATCACGCCTGGGCGCGCACGCCAACTCAGCCACTTGTACTCACGACCACGCTCGATCAACTTGGATCGCGGCTGTTGTTTCGTGGGTACGGGGTTTCTGAATACGCCCGACCTCTGCATGCCGCGCTTCTTGCCAATGATGCACTGCTCATCCTCGATGAAGCGCATACGTCACGTCCTTTCTCCCAGACGCTTCGGGCAATCACGCAGTTTCGCGCCCATGCTGCGGAGGATCTGCGAACGCCCTTTCATTCGGTGCAACTTACTGCCACACCGCCCGCCAGTGCTGGGGAGAATTCGTTCGGTCTGGATGCCAAAGATAACGAGAACGCTACCATTTCTCGCAGAATCAATGCCGCGAAGCCAACCACACTTCTGCCCGTTGTCGATGGAGCAAAGGGTAAATCCAGGCACGCTGCAATGGCGAAAGAGGTCTGTGCAAAAGCGCAGGAGTTGATAGCGGCTGGTACACCGCGGCTGTTGATCGTTGTCAACCGTGTGGTAACTGCGGAGACGATCCGGGAGGCTCTGGAAGCACTGGCAAAGAAGAAGGGAGCCAATCAAAAACTCGAAATCAAGCTGCTGACAGGACGGCTGCGACCACTCGATCGCGAGCGCCGTATAGCTGAAATTAATCAATGGTTTCCAAAAGATAACGCATCCATGCCGGAATCTTCTCTGATTCTCGTAGCAACTCAGTGCATCGAGGTCGGGGCCGATTACGATTTTGATGCACTGCTTACGGAATTGGCACCACTGGATTCTCTGCGCCAGCGTTTCGGGCGTCTCAATCGGACGGGCCGAAACATCGCTGGTTTTGGGTTCATCTTTACTCCCGAGGACGCGCTCGATTCGGCAAAACCAGATCCGCTTTATGCCGATGTGCTGCCGCGCGTCTGGAACTATCTAAATGGCATGCCTGACCTCGATTTTGGTATTTCCGGGCTTGGTCCGAAGCTTCCGAAAGGAGGCGAAATCGAGCCGCTGCTGTCGCCAATGGAGGATGCGCCAGTGCTCATGCCTGCACATCTGGATCTGCTATGCCAGACATCTCCGGCACCGCACGCGGAGCCAGAAGTATCCCTCTACATTCATGGCCCCCAGCGCAGCCTGCCCGAGGTGTACGTGGTACAACGAGCTGACCTCGATAGAAGCGATCAGACCAAGGCATTACTGGAAGCGGTGCCGCCGCTATCGACCGAAGCCGCGACCCTGCCGATCTATCTGATTGCCGAGCTACTGACCGACGAACCAGCGGATGACAATGGAGGGGATGTGGCTGGTGAGGCTCAGCCTTCTTCGAAGCATTCCGACGCGCTGACAACGATCGCATGGCGCTATCGGGACGGTAAGGCCAGCCTCATTACCAGCATCCGTGATGTTCGTTCCGGCGATTTCATAGTGGTTTCCGCTACCACCGAATCCGACGATCAATACGAGTTGGCGTACCTCACCGCAAAGGATATGGTGCGAATTCGATTCACGCCAGCGGTGGCTCAGCGACTTGGGAAATTGATTGCGGCCACCGATGATACTGCTGATCTCCTGGAAGTAATTTCGGGTGCCTCTGGGGATGGCAACGAGGAGTCGGCCGGGTTTGACGCAAAAATCTGGAAGGACCTGATCAGGCAAATCGCACCCTTGATCTCGGCAAACATTGGCGATGATAGGCCTGAGAAAATCGTTTGGCAACATGCTGCGAAACTGAGGCCCGATCGCTGGCGTGCAGTACCTTTGCCAGCTGCGAATGACAACGATCCAGACGGCGTAATCTTCGAGCATCCCGACCGGGCAAATTTCACCCGTTGGCCGATCGATGAAGACGCACTGCGCCAGAGCTTGGTAGTGGCCAGGGATGAGGTCGTTCTCGACGATCATAACCGCGCCGTATCTGCCCGTGCGGCCAGGAATGCCAGTGATTTACCGGATTCGATCATTGCCGCCCTGCGTGATGCGGGACTCTGGCACGACCTAGGTAAGGCGGATCCCAGGTTCCAAGCGATGCTTCGTGGCTTGCCGATCTACGCTGCTGCGAGAAAGACACAACTTGCCAAGAGTAGCGACGGCTTTCGTCCCCCTCATGTGGTAAAGGTGTTTCGCGAGCAGGCAGCTCTGCCTGAGGGATTCCGTCACGAGCTTCTGTCCACAATCATCGTTGCCCAGTCAGCAGTCGGCCAGCAACACCCGGAGCGCGAACTCCTCCTCCACCTGATCGCTAGCCACCACGGCCGTTGTCGGGCTCTTGCTCCTGTTGTTCCAGATTCTGCACCAGTGCCGTTCACGGTTTCGGTGGCAGGGCAAGGCATCGAATATTCAGGGAATGATTGTCCTCTCGCGCACATGAAAGATGGTGTCGCCCGCCGCTTCTGGAGCCTGACTCGGCGTTTTGGCTGGTGGGGACTGCCCTACCTCGAAACCAATGTCGTTGAATTAAGAAAT
>JAGROY010000165.1:255-4961 GCA_020439995.1 Verrucomicrobiia bacterium | reverse complement strand
GGCTCCGCTTCTCCGGCCACCTCATAGGGAGGCCCTGTCGAGGAACTACTTTCCGCTTTTCGTGGCTGAGGGAACAAGCGACGAAAAGCTCGAAAGAGTGCGCCACAGTGATTACTTATCGAAAGCATACAGAAGTTTCTCGGAGATTGGTGGCTCATTGTTCATCTACGGACATTCATTGGCGCCGAACGATGAGCACTACCTTGAACGAATCGAGCAAGGAAAGATCAAGAAGCTGTTTGTAGGTTTGCACGGAGATCCAAATTCCGATGGCAACAAGGCAATCGTGAAGAGAGCGCTAGCCATGCCAACCAAGCGCCGTCGCAACACTCGACTAGAGGTCTACTTCTACGATACCGATTCAGCATCCGTATGGCGCTAATCGGGTAGGCGGGAGATTCGAAATCCCTTAGCTTCTGTCTCCAGGAGCTAATGTAAAATAGCTGTTCAGATGAGTATATTCTTGCAAGCCGCTCTTTGTTGAAGAAAGCTGAAAAGCATGCGCCGCAATTGGAATACGATTCGAGAAATTCTACTAAAGGTTGAGGAGTTGCCTCCCAAGGAGACTTTGAGACTCAAAGATTTTGCAGACGAAGAAGACAACTCGTTACTACCAAGATTGAAAACGCCAGGCTGCGGGAATTTATTGCAGAACACAGCACGCGTGAAGGGGCAGGGGAATTGAGCCAGGCCGCGCTCGAGGTAGTATCCTGCATTGCCTTCAAACAGCCGATCAGCCAAGCCGAGATCGATCTACTTTTTGGCGACGTGGACAAACGCCATGTGGTGAACGTGCTGCGCGAGTCAGGACTGGTTGAGGAATTCGTGGGGGATGGTGGACGGTTGCAGTTCGTGACCACAGGGAAGTTTTTACAGCGCTTTGGATTGCAGTCGCTTGATGAGCTGCGTCTCACGATGTCTCAAACCTGAGTCCATTCCCGTATGAACCCCCGACACCAACCGCAGCGCAGACTGTGAGACTTGGATCGCGCTCCAGTACGCAAGCTTCCTTCCGACGTCACCGGCAGCACGATGTTGTTTATTTATTTTATCGAGGCGGCGATGCATTTCGTCTCCACGATACCCCCACTGATGCATAGCGGGCGGAGCAACTCACTTCCACCTCTATGGGCGGGCCGTCCATCGTGAGCCTCGCCTTCAACTAGTCCACTCGGTCATCCCTGGAACTTGAGGCTCAGCGCGTCAGCCACGACCGCCATAACGGCGGGATCGCGCCAGTACTCCGTGTGCATACGCTCGCTCACAAGCTTCCGGTTCACCACGCCTTTGAAGGGAATTGCACCGCCGATGTAGTCGGCGGGCCTATAGACGTTGAGCCAGAATTTCGGGGGAGTGTAAGAGGCGACCCTATCTTGTGGCCTGCTTTCGAAGAAGCGAACATAGAGGGTCGCGAGTGGCGAACCGGTGGTGACGAGCTTGGGAGCAGGCACCGCCTCTTCCGCCGGGATGCCTTGGATGGCGTCGAGCGCGACGACTGTGCCCTGGCTGTGTGCTAGGATGACGACTCGTTCCGAGGCGACATGGCACGGACTGCCTGCAGGGCGAGCCGGAGGCGAGTTCGCGTCTCTTGATGGATCGATCCACGGGCACCGCTGGGGAGAAGGTAGAAGACCACATCTCCCACGATATCGGACAGAACGGCGAGAGGGCCCACGAAGAAGGCCAGGAAGGGCACTAGGCGCAAAGATGAGGCGGTGTAAATCTGGATGACCGTTCCTACGCTCAGTGAGTTGTTGGCATTGGAAACTCTAAAGGTCACTAGTACCCAGGTCACTAGTACCCCAGCAAGGAGGAGCGGGGCAAGCAGAAGAACCCGCGCGATCCAGTTCCGGGCGGCGTCCCCGAGAGAGACGGATGAGTTTTCGCGAGAGATGTGGAGCAGGAAGGGAACCGTCCCGGCGAGAAAAAAGAGTCCGAGCAGTAGTACGGCTCCGCCGAAGACGACCTCCATCAGCAGCAGGTCGTAGGTCAGCGAATCGAGGAAGGTTCGGCCCCACTTCTTCAGCGTCTCGCTTTCAGGAGAACCGATTTGCTGTGCGCCGAAAAGGGCCAGGGCCCATACCACCGCTCCCAGTCCGGACATGGCTACAAAGGGTAACCAGATGAACCCGATTCTCGCGACGATGTAGTCCTTGGAGACACGACCGACGGTGTGTACAAGGATTTCCACGATGCTCGCCCAGGCGAGCACCGTGGCAACGATCTGGACTTGGCAATAGAGGAAGGTAGCGGCTTGGATCCAACCCGTTGGCTCCATTGCGTCGTAGCCAACGGCCATCCCGAGCAGGAGCACTGCCCAAAGATAGCCAGCCCGGAACCGGGGGCTAAATCTGTCCAGAAACCGGGTCAGTACACACAGGCTGAGAAGGAACACCCCGACGAAGGTGACTCGCGCCACCGGGAAATCGAAGAGCTCGTAAAACAGCAGGAAGATGGCCGGATAGGGACACCAAACCAGTACCGCCTCGAAGAACCATCGTAAGGCGCGCGCCACCAGAACGAGCCGGTTCCTCGGCTTGAGGGAATCTTCGGCAAGGGTCAACATCGCGAAGATTACCGAAAGGAAGTGTAGCACCGTGCCCGCAAGGGTCCGCTTCGGCGCACCGATGTCAGCCCAATTCACCTCCACGATCTCGGCCACGACGGGGTGTGTGGCCTTGAGGCGTGCGAAGGTCCGGCCCTCCACCACGAGGTCGGAGCGTTCCGCGCACAGAATACCGAGATGGGCGAGACCTTCCGAAACCTGTCGGAGATCTTGGCCTGGGGTGGCAGGACCCACGCCGTGAATGACGACAAGGGATATTGGTCGGCGGTTCATGGCGTTGGGCGGAGCAGGATGGAGAAGTAGCGGGTTCACCAGATGGTGCGTAGATGCTTTGAACAGGTAAACCTGTCTACTAGGCACGCTGACAAAGTCTCGGCTGCATGTCGAAATTTTTCTGGGATTCGCTGGATGCGGCACTCGAAGTAGGTGTTTGGAGCACGTCAGTGTCCGATCGTATCCAACAGTTCAGCCGCTTCTTTGCTGGTCCGGTACTGTCGAGCTAATGGTTTGAGATGTAATTGTTAGGGGCTCCTTGAGAGAAGCGAGACCAGTGAATATCCGTCTTGCCACGACTTCCCAAAAACGTCATAGGAAGAATCTAAACCCATCGTTAACTATGATCTGTCGCCCACTAACCTACATCTACGTGTTAACCCTGTCCCTGACGGCTACCTTATCTCATGCTGGACGAGTCGAATCGGAAAAGGTGTTCGCCCAAGATTACCAAACACCCCCTTTCGATATATCACGCTACAAAAGCCCCGAACAACGAGGCAAAACTCAACGAGAAAATGTCTCGGTAGCTGTCTGCATCTCTGGCGGAGGGCACAGAGCAGCAAATTTTGGAATTGGTGCCATGATGGGATTGGAAAATGTTCAGATTGAGAATAATTCCTATAACAGTTTGCAAGAAATTGACTACTTTTCCACCGTGTCAGGCGGCGGGTTTGCGGCAGCGGTCTACATCTCTTCTCTTGATCGACACCAGAAAGCTGCAGTTCCAACAATCTATTCCCTGCGCAGCATAATAACAAACAACATTGCCAAGGTCAATAGACCTTGTGCATTTATACGGATATAACTCATAAATGGTTCTTTGAGCATTTGTGATTCCTTTCGGAGGAGTTTACAGGTTTGCCGATTTCCGCTCCTAGCTAGCTTTTAGTATACCGGATAAATGGATACTGTCGACGCTCTCGCCCTACAAGTTGGTGCGTGACACCGTTACTACTGGGAGCAATCCTCTCCCATGGTGAGTGCTATGCTCGCGTTAAAGCCCTGGATGGTAAAGCCTGAAAGCCGCCGATTCTGAGCGCGTTGACAATGGTCGGGTCAGAAAAGCTCCTCCATCGCCCTCTCTTTTTCATCCTCCGAGGGCTGAACGTAGCGCCAAATGTAGCGATCGGAGGCGTGGCCGGAAAGCTCTTTAGCATACTGCACCCCATGCTTCTCAGCCGCCTTCCTCAGCATCGTGTGCCTGAGCACATGCGCTGAAATCTCCACCTTCTCCGCATCCGGCAACGTGGCATTGGCCTGAGCCGCAATCTTCTTCAACGCCAAATCCGCGTGCTGCCGCGCCAGACGGTTGCCATTCTTGGTTTGAAATAATGCCCCCCTCCCCTTGCCCCGATCTTCATCGATGTAACGTTCCAGGGCTTCCCGCGCGTCCGTGGTCAAAAACACCTGGCGACTGACCATGCGCCCTTTGCGCTGCACATTGACGAAGTGCTTGCCCTTGTATTGCGAAAAATCCAGGCGAGCAGCTCTGAAACCCGCAGTCCTGTCCGGAGCAGCACCAAAAACAACGCCAAATCCCGCACCGGCTGCTGACTTTCTTTGGTGTTGGCCTCGATGAGTTGCTCAGCTGCAGTTTTGAGCCTCGTGACATCCGTATCGCTGAGCCCCTTCCAAGCAGGAGCCTCAAGCTGCAGTTCCTGGATCCGATCGCAGGGGTTACCAGCAAGGAACGGTCGCTGTCGCTCCATCCACCCCGCCGTGTGTTTGAGCGTGGCCAGAGCCCGGTTCACCGTCGAGGCCCCCTTGCCGTCTTTGCCGAGTCGTTTGAGAAAATCCCGTGTCACCGATCGCGTCCACTGATCTGGATGTGCGACGTTCACCGTCGACAGAAAAGCCAAAAACA
>JAGROY010000165.1:0-242 GCA_020439995.1 Verrucomicrobiia bacterium | reverse complement strand
TTTTGGCTTTGGTGGTGTTTTCGCTACCAGCCCTGCCCTCGACACCCATGTAAAGTTGGAACCAGGCGTGCAGGCTTTCCTGCTGACGGACGGGAAGAAGTGAGGCGGTGGTGGTTTCCAGGGGCACGATCTCAAAGTGGTGGGGTTCGAGAGGCGCTTTCTTTCCCGCAGTCGATGCAGCTGCCGCCGACCATGACCGTGCCGACTTCGCCTGGGCGGGTCTAACGGCGCAAAGGTACCTG
>JAGROY010000164.1 GCA_020439995.1 Verrucomicrobiia bacterium | reverse complement strand
TAGGTTTGCACATGAGTTTTGTCAGAACTAGAATTGCGTCATGATAATACTTCGGACGCTGCTGGGTGTGGCGCAAATCCTCTTGGCTGTTTCGATTTACTTTTCCACGGATAATCATTCGAGGGAGTTCAGTCACTTTGGGAATGGTGACAGTGACAGTAAAGGGGGGGCTGCGATTGCATCGAATTCCTTTGCTGGACTTTGCTGCGCAGGGTTTGCTATCTCTGGATCTCTTTGCCTTTTCGCGGCCTCTTCCCAAGTGAGGAAACCCTAGAAAACAGGGCTGAGGTTTAAAGAGGGCATCCGGCGGCCTCCACTCAATCACCAATCTGGTCGCTGCCCTTAAATCGGTTTTGCGTTCCATTACTCCCTAGACCCCTCTTTGGAGGGCGAAGGGGGGTGCAAAGTCTGCTTGGGGCAAGTCGGCCCGTAGGCCTTTTAGGTTTAGGCTTCCATGTTGCGCACTGGATGAAAACGCAACTCCGCTGTCCCTAAATTGAAGAGCGCTCAGGACGTTGAAAGCCGCCTCCTGGCAAATTTAAGAGCATTGATGCCATGGTTACAAACGGTCACAGGCCGTGCCTTGCGCGGAAGAACTCGACATCCCGTTGATTAATTTGACCAGCAGCCGGTATAATAGGATGAACACCGTCAGATCCGCGAGGCCGAAAACGATGTCGCATTCCGGAATCCACGCGAGTGTCCATCCGCAGACGAAAAGGATTGCGTAGATCGTTGCTAGTGCGGGCAGTGCCTTCCGAGGAGGCCTGCCTTCCTCCTCCCGCCACCGATTAATGCCCTCCGCCAACTTTGGCCAGGAGGTGAAGGCCCAGTAGAAATTGAAAAGGGGGATGAACAGAAACCCAATCGCTTTGGCCGGGGTAGTGGTTCGGAACCGCTCTGGAATCGCCTTCCAGCAGCGATAATGCAGGATCGACGCAAGAACGAGGGCGCAAACGGCTACAGGCAGAGCAAGCCAAATAATCTGACTGCTCGCATCGCTGTCATAGAGGCCCACCACGCCAGCGAGCACGAACGCCAGGTCGGAAAAACTCCAGAGAACCAGAGCCGGAATCCAGTTAATTGGTCTCTGGATCGGCATGGCGTTCGCCGATGGAGGCTCTGAAGCGCGGGGAAGCGTTTCGGCAACGGTCCGGAATTCCGCCGCCGTCTGATATCGACGCTCGGGTTCCCTTTCTAGGGCTCGCAAGACCATTTCGTCGATCTTTACGTCTACCTGTACCTTTTGCGAAGGAGCGACGACCTCTGTGGTAGGATGCTCGCCTGTCAGCATTTCGTAGAGCACCACGCCGAGCGCGTAAATGTCTGCCCTCCGGTCCGCGTGGCCTCGCTCCTGTTCAGGTGCCATATAGGGTGGCGTGCCCGATTTTTCTCCCGCAGTGCCCACCATCGTGGCGATCCCGAAGTCAGCGATTTTAACACGACCGTCACGATCCAACAGAAGATTCTCGGGCTTGATATCGCGATGGACCACCCCTTTTGCGTGCGCGTATTCAAGGGCGGCACAGACGGGCGGCACAATGGCGAGCGCCTGCTCTGGCGCCAGTTTCCCCTCGTGCAGGAGGCTGCGGAGATTCACGCCGTCGATGTATTCCATCACGATGTAGAAAAACCCATCGGCTTCGCCGAAATCATGCACCGTCACGATGTTCGGATGACTCATTTGGGCCAGCGTCTTGGCTTCGCGCTCGAAACGGGCCGCAAAACCCGAATCTCCCTGCCACTCGCTGGCGAGCACCTTAATCGCAACCTCGCGGTCGAGCGCCTTTTGTCGGGCCTTGTAAACCATCCCCATGCCGCCACGACCGAGGAACTCCAGCGCCTCGAACTGCGGAAGCTTTTCCTGCAACGTTTTTAACGAAAGTTGGGCCGGGCCGCCGGAGATGGGGTGGCTGGCACCTGTCTGGAGCGTTTCTGGCGAAAGGTTCATCGCCATCACGCAGCGCGGGCAAAGCCCACCAGGCACGTCTGCGGCGAGTTTCATGCCGCATTGAGGGCAATTCAGTGTGTTCGAATCGTTCATGGTACCCATTTCTTACCCTCCGCCCGATCCTTGTTACAGCCTCTCCCCCTTATCGAGACAATACCTGTGCCAGGTAGCTGAGTTCGCTTTCAAGATCTCCGTCATGCTCCAAGGTGTCGGCGACTTCCTCGCGGAACTTCGCCCGAAAGCGCTTGCGCAGGCGATGCACCGCCACCCGTACCGCGCCTTCGCTCATCGAAAGGCGCGCCGCGAGCGCCGAGTAATCGATCGCTCCGTGTGGCATCATCAGCGCCTCTTTCAGCACCTCGTACTGCTGGATTTTACCAGTGTTTTCGAAATCGCTCCGTAGTCCCGACAAGGTCCGCTCCATCAACTCCAGGGCCCACTGCCGGTCGAAAAGGGCCTCGGCGACCATGCCAGGGTGCGCGGTGGCGTAGCGAATCTCTCCGCAAGCCATTTCGAAGCAAACCCGCTCCATCTTGCCTCCTCGACATTCAGCATTTCCACGTCGCCATTCTTTGGTCATGTAGCGGTGAAAGGCGGTGAGCATGTAGGTCCGCAGGCGTCCTTTTTCACGCTCCGCATGGGCCAGCCAACCCTTTTCGAGCATCCGGTGGAAAAATCCCTGAGTCAGGTCTTCAGAGTCTGCTGGGCTATTGCCGCTGCGACGTGCAAAAGCGTATAGCGGATACCAGTAATCCCGACAGATCCGCTCCAACGCCTCGCCGCCTTCATTTCCAGCCGCCACCTGAACTAGCGACCACCGGGTCACGGGAAAGCTCGCGCCCGTGCCCGTCATCCGTCGAGAAACTCTGTTTGGCATACTCTCTTTTACCCCTTCATCCACCGCAGTTACAACGCACATTCCGCATGAGATGAGGTTGGTTCTCGCGGCAAATTGGAAGGGATTGGTTATCAATAGATTAGGATGGTAAGATTTTTTTGAGTTAGGACTTAAATTATATGCATGGTGAATACCCCTGGGGCGTTATCCCAAGCCTCCTTCCGTGCGCGTATCCTTCCAGCTCCCAAGCTGGAGAAGTTGAGCCAAACTCGCTCCATTGACTGCAGCCGTGGTTGCCGCTCCGGAACGAAGGGAATCTCCAGCGAACCTTCGATTCCAGCCGCCATCGCATGCTGCTTTACAATGGTTGCAATGGCCCGGGTCCGAGAGCGGCGCTCCTGGACTTTTCCAGACTTCGTCACCGGACGAAACACCTACGCTTCCCCGATGCCGGACGCCTCAAGCCAGGCTTCCAGGGCCTGGATCGGACCACGATCCCTTCGCCGAGCTGATCAGTCTTGGAGTGGGGATAAGGATCTCGATGCCTTGCCTGACCCAGGTGATGTGCTCGTATTCGACGTGTGCCTGGTTCCCGATTGCTGACTAGGCGTCGTCGGTTTTGAATCTCGCTGAGAGTTCATCAAGGATGTCATAGACCGGCTGGTCATCCTGAGTGCCAGATGTCCACCAGGTAAACACCTCAAGGGCAGCCTGGTGATGACGGGGATCCAAACGGCGAAGTTCGAGAGCTCCGTCATTTTCAAGGCCAGAGGGATCGCTTTTCCCGACCAGGTAGAAGAGGAAGCTCCTGGCTGCGACACTACCTCCGGTGTCGCCGAAGGCAGCGGTTCTGAGGAGAGCAAGAGATTGCTCCGGGACGGGTTTTCTTGCGAGTTGCTGTGTGAGATCCATGAGATTACCTGCGGTTCAGAGAACTAAAAATTTCGCTCCTCGCCAAGGATATAGTCAGCAGCCTTTTGCGCTTCACTTGCGGCTTTGATAAGCCAGTTCTTGTGGTCTGGAACGCGGAGCACGTCGAGCCAGCCTTTGAGGTAAGCGGCGGATTGCTGCAAATCGTCTTCAACGATTTCGGCATGGGTTGCAAGAAAAGCCGCAGCCATTTCAGCAGTGAGTTCCTCGAGACAGTAGATCTTCTTGTCCTCACCCACGGCATACATACCGCGATTTTCAACAAGCGTGGTGCGGTTGAGCCGTGTTGGGTGACCGGTTGCATGTGCGAGTTCGTGGAACAGGGTTTTGTGAAAACGGTATTCGCTGCGGAAGGATTCGCGGGTTGGCATGTGCACGGTGTCATCGTCCGGGATGTAGTGCGGATAGGCTTTGCGACCAACGTGGATGATCGGTGGGTTGGGCATCTGCTCGGTGATGCTGCGAGCCTGTGCGCCCATATCGCTTTCGGTGAATGAGGGGCATTTGGGAGGTTCTGGAAACGCGATGCCATCGATCTGACAGGCATTGAAGACCGTGTAGAGTTTAAGAAAACGTGCTTCTCTGGTCTTCTTATCGTCATCGGACTTCGAGGAGGAAGCGCTTGATGTGTCATTGTCGGATTTCTTCTGCCAGGTTCCCATCTTGATGATGGGTAGTCCCTTCTCACCCTTACGAACTTGACCGCCGAGTTCCTGCGCCTGGCGATAGGTGAGAAAGTAGGGGGATTGAAACTCCGCTGATCCCAGCAGGAAAACATTGATGCCCGAGTAGTGTTTTTGGGTGAGAAAGTTTCTCGGTATTCCGACGCGAGCAATCGAAGAAGAGAGCCACGGTGCGGTACCCTGCTCAAGTAGAGAAAGGATGCGTTCGGTGACGATCTCATAAACGTCCGGTTTGGTTGCCTTTGCGCGCTTGAAGCGATCTGGTTTCTGTTTGCCACCCGCTGAGCCTTCCCTGTCGGGAGCCAGAATCATCATGTCTGCCGTTGCCTCCGTTGTATCGGTAAAAGTGGCTATGGGTGTAGCACGATTTTGCGGTGAAGAGCAACTGGGGCACTGGGTGCCAGGTGTAAGGACTCTCAGTAGCGAAGAGGTTGTTGTGTTAGTATCCGAATTCATGATGTGTTCTCCCAAAAAGGTAAAAGTTCTCCCGAAGGATTGAGCCGGGAGAAAGCAGTGGCCTTTTAGCGAGGGCAGTCATCGAGCAACCCGGTCGTGGCAAAGCCACGAGCCGAGCCTTGGCGAGGGACGGTGTGGGCAGCGACATTGACGGCCCGAAGCGCCACTGCTACGACAAGCGAATCCGAGAGAGATAACTTTGAGAGGGGAGGGGAGATCAGGTGATGGCAGGAGTCACCACAACAAGAGGGCGCTGAGGTGTCCCTGCTGCGTGTTGCTCCCAGAGAATAGAACTGCGGCTTTCCACGTTACGCTATGGAACGCGCTTCGCGCTTCACGTCAGTCAGGGAAGGATGCCGCCATGAAGTTGGTAGATCAGTGTGGTGAGGAGTCTTCTCTGAAGCAGTTCGGGAAAGGTGGTGACGACCTCAGTGACGATTTCACGGAGGCGCTCACATTGAGTGGTAAACTCGGGTTCAGAGACGAACGCCTGGGCAGCCTGAAGCAGGTAGTCATGATGGTCATAGCAGATGGTGAGCTCCAGCACATCGTGGGTGGAAACGACGTAATCGAGGTAGTCAGAGACATCCTGATCCGCGAGCAGGGTTGCCAGTTGTCTCTTCCTCTGCTGCGCCCGTTTAGTATCCTCCATGTTCGGGGAGTTACGCTTTCGGGAGCTTTGCTGATTGAATCCAGCTGTGAGCATCGTTTGCGATCTTGGCAACCGTCGGCAAGTCACGTTCATCAAAAGATTTCGACTCTTTCCAGTCGTCACCTTGCCTGAACTTCTTTGCCAGAGTGACGCTGAAGAATTCATTGCCTACTCCGTCTTCGGTGGTCTGAGTGTTTTTCCAGATGGCCGCTTCAACGTTGCCGTAGCGCAGTTTGTTGGCCGGGCGTTGTGATGGGTTCTCGTTACTTCCTTCCGTGTGCATGCTTTCCATGTTGTGTTCTCCTTAAAGAATAAAAACCAGAGATGGTTGTATCGGAATCCCGATTAGAATGCAACCTGAGTGGACTCTGGAAAGCGCACCTGAGAATGTTCGGGAGACACACTCTGATCCTTCCCTTCGTACAGCCTAGGAGCCACCATCCTGTTCTCCAGGATGCAGAGACGCAGGGTCGGGTCTCTGGACTGGCCTGGCGAGTCCAGAGGCGGCAGGGAACCATGAATCATTTAGGGAAGCCTTGATCGAGAAGTTCGACGATTGCCTTTGGCAGGTATGTGCGAGGATCATCGTAACCCAGGGCAGCTCCTTTGGGAATCATCTGGTCTCCCTCGGTATTGATGATGGAACCGATGATTTCGTTGTGAGTTCCCCAGAGTCCACTCTCAACTGTGTAACCGGCATCCCTGAGGAATTCGACGACATCACAGGTGTGGATTTCGCTATAGCCGTCATTGAAGCCGAATTTATCGAAGGCTTCCTCCCACTTCCAGTTGTAGTTATTTCCGCAGTGTTCACAATATTCAGTTGGCATGATATTCTCCAATATAAAGTTCAAGATCCTTCAGATAGAAGGAATGACGGAGCGATGCCCGAGGGGAAGGGCTTGTCATCGGGCCACCCGGTCGAGCCTAAGCGAGAGCCCAGCGGCTAGCTGGGGACGGTGCGGGCAGCCCATTGACCAGACCGAACCGAGTGCTAGAACCGGAATGATCCTTCGATCTGAAGGATAGTGATCGAAGAATTGGAGAAGTGGCACAGAAAGCAGGGAAGTGCTGATGAAAGATCTCTATGAGGAGGTGGATCAGGCAGCCGATGATGAACCGGATGAGCAACTGTTGCGCTCAGTGGAGGAGGGCCGGTAGATAGTTCAAGCAAAGACAGGGGTGTGGAAGATTTCCACTGCAAGCGCGGTGGAGACCAGCCGCCGAGCCTCGCCTGGGGGGCGTCGCTGATCATCTCGCTGGCACACGATGCTGCGCAAAGCCGCTGAGAAACACGGAGTGCAGTATGCGAAGGAGCTTGACCCAGTTTTCGAGATACATATTATTTGCCATGACCAACACTGCAAAACTGACCCTCGCTACTATTCTGCTGCTCATCGTTGCCACCGGAATTGGCTGGTTATTTCAATCAGGGAAGCTGGGAGAAAACAAGCCTAGTCGCGAAAGTGAATTGACCAACGCTGAACTGGCTTCAGTTCCACCGGGTGTAGTAGCTGAAATTGATATTCCTGATTCAGTGATGCACCTGGACATGTATTTGGAATACCAAATGCGAATCGAACCATTGGATCCGCCTAATGATAATACCTACCGCTACAGAATTACGGATGTTCTAACAGACCAGCCAGGAATTGCCTGGAGAATGTATCCAGCAACGGACCCTGAGCTGAACAATATTCATGTCACCTTCTGGAGTGAGGAAGGCACATTGAAAACATGTGCAAGCACTGGAGGAAATAGCCGGGAAGTAATGAAGTTTGAGACTCCAGAGAATCTTGAGGGAGTGGTTTTCAGCCTGCATCTGAAACCGTCTCAAGGAGGCGGGACTAAGGTTTCTCTTACAATAGAATGAGCCCTCCGAGCTTTCTAGAAGATCATAGCAGAATGTAGCCTATTCGAGATATGCCGCGATCCAACACACCGCTTACATTTCAAGCGCTAACAAGGAAGAGGGGCTCAAGCCGATGTATTCGCGAGGGCGGGGAAAGTGGGGCTATGGTCACAGTCTCGCCCGGTGCCTCCTTGGGAATAGAGGAAAAAGCGATTGAAAAAGTAGAGCCCGGAACATCCGAGCTCTTAAACTCAAGGCAAGCACGAGTCATTCAGGGAAGCCTTGATCGAGAAGTTCGACGATTGCCTTTGGCAGGTATGTGCGAGGATCATCGTAACCCAGGGCAGTTCCTTCGGGAATCATCTGGTCTCCGTCGGTATTGATGATGGACATGATGATTTCGTTGTGAAGTCCCCAGGGCTCACTCGCAACCGTGTAACCAGACTCCGTGAGGAATTGGACGACATCATCGGTGTGGACGACGGTATCCCCGTCATTGAAGCCGAATTTCTTGAAAGCCTCCTCCCACTTCCAGTTGTAGTTATTTCCGCATTGATGACAAAGTTCAGTTGGCATGATATTCTCCAAAAATAAAGTTCAAGATCCTTCAGATAGAAGGAATGACGGAGCGATGCCCGAGGGGAAGGGCTTGTCATCGGGCCACCCGGTCGAGCCTAAGCGAGAGCCCAGCGGCTAGCTGGGGACGGTGCGGGCCAGCCCATTGACCAGACCGAACCGAGTGCTAGAACCGGAATGATCCTTCGAGCTGAAGGATAGTGATCGAAGAATTGGAGAAGAGAAATGGCAACAGAAAGCAGGGAAGTGCTGCTGAAAGATCTCTATGAGGAGGTGGATCAGGCAGAGGCAGTCGTTGATGAGCCGGATGAGCAACTGTTGCGCACAGTGGAGGAGAGAGGGTTGTTCCGCCCGTTATGCGCGCGTTCTGGAGAAGATCGCCTTGGAGCAGGGCCGGTAGTTCAAGCTAAGACAGCTTGAGAGTTCCCCGGTCTGACGTGTCTCTGGAGGATCGTTATCCCGTATTTGGTTCTCGACGACTTCAAGAATGAATAATCTTTTCGAGTCGACAAGGAAGCGGACTTTCGCTCTTGTCGCCAAGTGACTCGACTGTGTGACATAATATACCTTATGTCACACAAATACCTTGCGAAAGGCGGTTTCTGATGGAGATTGGCTGTGAAAACGTGAACTTTTCGCGTGTCATAAGAAAAATGAGGCTCTATCCACCATGCAGTGAAGAAGAAGTCCGCCCGGAAACAAGCCGCCGTGAAGAAGGCGGTTTCGCGAAAGCGTGCCCAGGCGAAGAAGCCGGCACGGTCGGCCGCTCCATCGACTGCGGGAAAGAAAGCGCCTCTCGAACCCCAAAACTTTGAGATCGTGCCCCTGGAAACCACCACCGCCTCACTCCTTCCCGTCCGTCAGCAGGAAAGCCTGCACGCCTGGTTCCAACTCTACATGGGTGTCGAGGGCAGGGCAGGAAGCGAAAACACCACCAAAGCCAAAACCGGCGACTTGCAGTTGTTTTTGGCTTTTCTGTCGACGGTAAACGTCGCACATCCGGATCAGTGGACGCGAGCGGTGACACGGGATTTTTTGAAACGACTCGGCAAAGACGGCAAGGGGGCCTCGACGGTGAACCGGGCTCTGGCCACGCTCAAGCACACGGCAGGGTGGATGGAGCGACAGCGACCGTTCCTTGCAGGCAATCCCTGTGAGCGGATCCAGGAACTGCAGCTTGAGGCTCCTGCTTGGAAGGGTCTCAGCGATACGGACATCACCAGGCTCAAAACTGCAGCTGAGCAACTTATCGAGGCCAATACCAAAGAGAGTCAGCAGCCGGTGCGGGATTTGGCGTTGTTTTTGGTGCTGCTCCGGACAGGACTGCGGGTGTCAGAGCTGCTCGCCCTGGATTTTTCGCAATACAAGGGCAAGCACTTCGTCAATGTGCAGCGCAAAGGGCGCATGGTCAGTCGCCAGGTGTTTTTGACCACGGACGCGCGGGAAGCGTTGGAGCGTTACCTCAATGAAGATCGCGGCAAGGGGAGGGGAGCGCTGTTCCAAACCAAGAATGGCAATCGTCTCGCCAGGCAGCACGCGGATTTGGCGCTGAAGAAAATTGCGGCTCAGGCCAATGCCACGTTGCCGGATGCGGAGAAGGTGGAGATTTCAGCGCATGTTCTCAGGCACACGATGCTACGCAAGGCCGCTGAAAAACACGGGGTGCAGTATGCGAAGGAGCTTTCCGGGCACGCCTCCGATCGCTACATTTGGCGTTACGTGCAACCGTCCGAAGACGAGAAGGAAAGAGCGCTGGAGGATCTTTTCTGAATCTAGATTTTGTTCTGGGAACTGCACTACTACAATTTAAGCGTGTCGACCAGTCGACCGCAACTTGGCCTCAGCTGAGGCCCTCTTTGTCGGCCCACGCTCAAGTGGGGGGGGACGCCGAACGGTGTGGCAACTGGGAGCTTCAGGTTTCCAGGAGGCAAAACAAGACCCGTTGAACTGGGGAACTAGCTGTCCGGATTCCTCGCTTGTGGAATTCGTTTGATTCTGGCTCGGTAATAACGTTTGCTCGCTATAGCGAATTTCGCCCCTCGTGGCACTCCTTCCTTAGAAATCTACAAAAAATAGAGAATAGTATAATGGACACGAAGCTGATTCCATTCTCCAAGAAAAAGAAACGACTTGGCGAACTCAACGAAGCAGAGTTCAGGGATCAAATTGTTCGACCCCTTTTTCTTAGAAAGGGCTTTATTCACGGCGAAGAAATGTGCGGACCCGATGAGGAAGGGAAAGACTGTTATTTCACAATCGTTGACGGCCTTGGTGTAGAAATGATCTACGCCGTACAGACGAAATGCGGTAACTTGTCGATGGCGTCAGAGCCAAAAAAGAACGTTCAGATTGCCATTACACAGATGCATACGCTAATGGCGGCCATGATCACGAACACCAATACGAACGTGAAGAAAAAACCCAACGTAGGGATTTTTTGCACTAACGGAAAAATCAACCAAGCTGCGCGTAAGCATATAGCCGATGAGGTCAATGAACAGAATCTACGGTTCATGGATCTCGACGATATTATACCTGACATTGATAAAAATTATCCTGAGTTCTGGTTAGGAATAGGTGCTGATCGCCATCCATATCTTGAATCTCTTCATCAACGACTCGTCGATGCTAAAGACGTAATATCGCTGACAAACATTCTTTCTGATGCGGAGAAGGTACCGCTTGTTACCGAAGAGGGATTCGCAAACATAAGACTGTCTAGAACTTCTTATGTTCGCAGAAAGGTATCTGGGAAAATCATCCGCGAACCTAAATTTAGAGAGATTTCTGCCACTACCATAGTTAGAAGAGCTAAGAAAAGATTTCTAATCAAAGGGGATGCTGGATTTGGAAAATCGACTCTGTTGCGGCGTATTGCAGAGATTCAGATTCAAAACGCATTCAAAAGTAGCGACGAAGACTTGCCAATACCAGTGTTGATTAGGTCCAATACCATCGACGCTTCGCCAAAATCCGTAGCCGAGGTTGCAATGGATGAGACGGTTGCGACGAACACAGTGACGAACGAGCCTGCATTCGATGTCAACGATTTAGAGAAGGGACGAGTGATGCTCCTTGTAGATGCCTTAGATGAAGCAGCAACTGACGATAGGAAAGCGCATGTTGTTAAGAAGCTCAAAGAATTCACCGATCTTTATCCCGAATGCGTCGTCGTTGTCACGACTAGGGATTCTCCTTTTATCGGAAAGTCCACTTTCTTGACGAGTTTCGAACACTGGAATATCCTTCCTCTAGCGCTTAAGGAAGCTCGGAAGATAATTGATTGCGCGGCTAACAATAGAGCCATTCCAAACGAAGTGAAATCCGAAGTTCTGCGACAGCTCAATCGGATTCATGGCATAGACCTCAATCCTCTTCTCGTAACCGTTCTTGTAGCAACAACCGACGGAACAAAAAAGGACATACCTGCCAACATAACCGAGCTCTTTTCAAAATTCACCGAAATGATGCTCGGGCGCTGGGATTCTAAGAAGGGATTCTCTCAGCAATTTGAGAGTGGTCTAAAACACCGCCTTCTCGGGCAGCTAGCTCTCAAACTGCACAAGAAGAAACAAGTTTGTATTCCAAGACTGGAGTGCGAAATTTTTCTCAAGAAGGAACTTGAGGAGCTGATGGACTCCCCTCCGAGAGTTGATCTGCTGATGACAGAGATCCTTGATCGATCAGGCCTATTTAGACAAACCCCTGAAGGCATTGAATTTCGCCATCTACTACTTCAAGAGTATTTCGCAGGGACAGCGATCAGCGGCGGCGAGCACTTCAGATCATGTGCTGGAGACGAGTGGTGGAGGCGGGTCGTAGTTTTTTACTTCGGTTCTAATCCTGGGGAATCGCAGGAGTTACAAGAACTTGCTCTGGATGCCCCCCAAGCAAACGACGAAGAGAAGTTCTGCGCTGCAGTGACGATTGGGCTCGCCGTACAGGCATGCTATTTCGTCAAGATCCCTGATCGAATTGAAATCTTAAAGATCGTAGCTCAATCTCTTGCGGAATGCCGCGAATTGTATGACGTACAGGAGGATTCTCATTCCCTCCACACGCTCCTTTACTACTATTTGACTGGCAGAGATGCACTAGCGTCTGATCTTGTCACGAAGATTAAAATTTCGAATAAGGGGTTTGAGCGTCAAGAGTTTGAACATTACTTGTTTTGGATTGCTGCGGGAATGATTGAGTCGGGAAACATCGTGGATGTCGAGCAGCTCTTGAAGAAACACAAATTGCAGAGTCGCCTTTCTCTAGGGCTGCATCTAGGAGCATTTACTGTTCAGCACGGGAAGTTTGCGACACCAGAAGTACGGAAAGCTGGGGCACGTCTATGCTCGAAGCTTGAACCGCATGTTTCGGCGCTTCGAAAGCAGTTCCTCGATGAATTTAAGTCCCTAATGTTTGAGATTCGCGGAGGTGAAATCATCGAAGCCGAGATAATCGAAACATCGTGACCAGTTATCCCTCCCACGTTCCGGGATCTGCCACTCTTTTGTCCAAAACTCCACGAACTTGTTCCAGGCGAAGCTTTTCCGCTGGCTCCGACGGTTCAGCCATTTGTAGACGAGTCTCATCACGGCTGCATGATACCGCCAGGTCATCCCGGAGTTGCTGATCACGCTGTAATAGTTCCAGTAGACTCTCAATCTTTTGCGCAGGCTGCTCAAGATCATCTTCAGCGGCCAGTTGCGAGCTTCCTTAATCCAGCTCTTCATCGCAGTAAGCGCTGCTCGGAACTTCTTCTTGTTCGTCCGACGCTTGATCATCTTGTGATTCGGACAGTAGAAGTCGTAGCCTAGAAAGGTGAACTTCCCGCTGTCGTCGGGTTCCCTGCGATTGAACTTTACCAGTGCTGTCTTCTCTTCTGCTAAGCTTAACGAAAATTTCGCCAGCCTCGAAGGGAGGTTCTGCAGGTAGTTGTCCGCATCGCGTTTGTA
>JAGROY010000015.1 GCA_020439995.1 Verrucomicrobiia bacterium | reverse complement strand
CAGCTTCCGCATCATAATCACGAGCACCGAAACGCACTAGATTAGTATCGGAATCGTAATGGCCGCCAGCGAATCCAAACGGTTGGAATCCTGGATTTGTATCGACGATAACCCGACCGAAGGCATCGTAGTCCATTCGTTGAGCAACCGAGCCGTTCGCGATATCCACAATCAAGCGGACGGAGCCGACACGATTGGAGATGATGCGGTAGACATTGCCCTCCCTAACCATGTAGGCGGGAGCTGATCGTCTACTGATAATATGGACAAATCGGCTAACGAGTCCGCCGTCACCGTCGAGTTCGGCCACGATTCGCGAGTCCTCGCCGTAGAGAAAGCCCTGGGTAGGGATGGAATTCACGATCTTTCCAATGCGCCGATTGAATCCATCGATGACATAGTCGATCTCGGTCGAGTCCGGCAAGCCCACTCCCAACAGGTTTCCCAAGGCGTCATAGTCATAGGTCGTGGTCTCGGTCTCGGCATTGGACCGGGTCAGGAGGCATCCGTCACGCCGATAGGAATAGGCAATGTCGCCGAACTTAGTCAACCGGTCACGCGTGTCAAAACTTGCCGCTATCCCGTCAGCCGTCAGTCGATTGCCGTTGAGGTCGTAGGTGTAGCGGTGCGCGACTTCCCCATTGTGAGTTACTGTCGTCAAGCGCCCTGCGGCGTCGTAGGCATAAGTGATGACCGCAGGTGGCCCGGACAGGACTGATTCCATCGCTTCAACGACGAGACCGCGTGCATCGTAGGCATAGCTGGCGGAGTAGAGAGGCGTCGCCCCAAAGGATGCCGTGTAGGTTTGGAGATCTCCAAGATCATTGTAGGACATCGCGTCCGCGATTCCTCCGAGCTGTGTGCCGGTCACGAATCCGGTTTCGTCGTCCCGAAGGAGAGTCAGATCGCCGGCGACGGTCAGGAGACCGTCGCCGTCGTAGGCGAAAGCAACCGCATTTCCGTCGTCAACGCTTTCGCCGACGGTGCGGAAGTAATCATCGATGGTTCGCGTGACAGACCCAGCAATCTTCCCGCTCCAGGCAAAGCCCGTGGGAATCAGCCCATCGTAGGCAATGGTCAGGGCATCGCCTCCGGGACGGATGATGGACGCCAACTTTCCATTGAGCGGATTGTAGACGAAGGTGGTCGCCCCCTCTGTCGTCATCTGCGTCACGAGGCGGCCGGCTGCGTCGTAGTCCAGGCTTGCATTCCTACCTCCCGGCGCCCCGAATTGAACGAGTTGGCGATCGTCGTTGAAGGTAAAACTCCAACTGTCCGGTCCGTCTCCCGCATCCGGAGCGGTGTAGCTTCCGAGGCGCCCGTTGGATGCATAGGCAAAGGCGTGCGCCGGGCGTCCTGGGGGAGTGACCGATGTCAGCCGGCCGGCCGCATCGTAGCCGTAACCCTGCAGGCCACCGTCCATCTGCTTCACCTCTATAAGTTGACCCGCCAGATCGTAGGAGAATTGTTCGGCATCGCCGACCGGGTTGACGAAACTCTCGGGCAATCCGTCCAGTCCATAAGTCAGTTCAAAGTTCCGCGCTTGGGTCCCCTCTCCTTGCGACAAATGCGTCAGCCTTCCGTCGGAGTCGTAACTGAATTCCCTCGGAAGGAAGTTGCCCAGCCGAGCCTGGACAATGTCGCCCTGCTGATTGGCGACGGCATAGCTCCTGCGTCCCATGGGACTCGTGGTGGTGAAGGTGCGGGACTCCGGAACGTAGTCGAACTGATAGGGTTGTCCGTTGACGGAGACGGTTTCAGAGAACGACGCGAGGCTGAGCACGTCATCGGGGCTGTTCAGCACGACGTCCTGCTCGACTTTGACCTCCGCCGTCCTTCCTTCAGGTGTTTTCATCGTTCTTCTCGCCGGAATGGCGGCCTCCATGGCAAAGCGAACGTCGCCTCCCAGGACAAGGGTGTCAGTGGTGCCATCCGGAGTCATCTGCGCGAGGACGGAATTCGCCCCCAACCGACTGGTGTGCGTGAGACCATCGGCTCCTGTACGGGTTCGGAGTTCGTCACCATTTGCAAGCTGCTCCACTTGAAACTGGGACTGAACACCAAGAGCACTCGTAACGCTGACTCTGAATCCGTCGTCCACATCAACTCTGGCTAGATCGGTGAAGGGCGCGCCTGCCGCATCGGCCCTGGTGACACGACCGCCGTCGTCATAGGTGAAGGCGTGGACACCGCCGACTGGATCCGTCTCGCTCAACAACAACCCGCTCGCGGTATAGGCAAAGGTGTGCATTCCTCCAGCAGGATCGGTCAGGCTCTCAAGTGATCCCTGCGCGTCGGTCGTCAGAGCCGTGCGATGTCCGTATGGCCCGACGATCGCTGTAGGAGCTCCCGCTGCGTTCCGCTCCACGACCGTCACTTTTCCGTAGGCGTCCGTCACCTTTGCGAGATGGCCGCCTTCATCGTAGCCGAAGCGAAAGAGAGTTCCTCCAGTCAAGGTGTCGACCGTGCTCACGTGTCGACCGGACCCATCAAAGCGATACAACTCATCGCCATCCGCAGAAGGAATTGCGAGTTCGTCCTCGGACGGTTCGGGCAAGCTTGCCCTGACGCGCCGAATGCGATGATTCGGGCTATCCGCGATGTAGACAGCGCCGTCCGGGCCGATTGCCAGCCCTTGGGCACCGGCATTGCTCGGCTCGTCGCCGATGGTGGCCTGCAAGGCCGAGCCCCGGTCCCCGTTGCCGTCGGTCGACGAGGTTCCTCCCGCGCCGCTGCCAGCGATCCCCTTGATGATGCCCGTTCTCGAGATCACCCGAATGCGCTTCGCGCCAGGATCGGTGAAGTAGAGATCGCCCTGGGCTCCTAGCGCAAGGAGCGTGGGGCTGTGAAGCTTCGCCAAAGTCGCCGCTCCACCGTCGCCCGCAGGGTCGGTGGTAGGAAAGGGCCGCGAGCCGTCCCCGGCAAGGGTGGTGATCACCCCATTCGGCGTCACCTTTCGAATTCGAGCATTCCCCGTGTCACCGATGTAGATATTGCCCGACGCGTCACCCGCCACCCCCAACGGCGAATTGAGTTGAGCCGCAGTGGCGCTCCCCCCGTCGCCGGCAAAGCCCGGCACACCCGTGCCAGCCACAGTCACGATTATCCCATCTGTTCCCACGCTTCGGATGCGATGGTTGTTGCCATCGGCAATCAGAATGGTTCCGTCCGGAGTGACGTCCAGGCCCAGAGGAAGGCGTATCTGAGCCAGAGCGGCCGGCCCGCCGTCGCCGCCAAATCCTGGGACACCCGTGCCTGCGACGGTCCGAATGATTCCGTCCGCACCTATGCGGCGAACCCGGTTGTTGTTGAAATCACAGAAGACGACCGAGCCGTCGGGAGCAATGTCGAGACCGAAAGGAGTGTTGATCTGCGCATTGGTGGCAGCTCCCCCATCCCCGCTGTATCCTGCAACCCCTGTGCCTCCGAGCACGCGAAGAATGCCGTCTGCATCGATCCGATAGATGCGATGAGCGGAGGCGTCGCCAAAAACGACACTGCCATCCTCGTCGACTGCCACTCCCCAGGGGTCGATGAGCTGAGCCTCGATGGCGGGACGGCCTTCGTTGCCGACTCCCGCCTGCGGAATATCTCCGGTTCCTGCGACCGTGTCGATCATCGTTCCAAGACTATTGACACTTCGCACGGATCCATCGCCGAGATAGAGGCGGCGCTGGACAGGATCATAGACATGATGCACATCGAACGTCCACCCGCCGATGGATTGAGGACGAATGTCGAGATTGCCGAGAGGGCGCGTGTAGGCGGCAGTGAGCCGGACTTCATCCCGGGAAGGACTGCCCGCCAGCTCGACAGGGATGCCATTCAAGGCAAAGCGGGTCGTCCGATTGTAAACTCCCGGATAGAAGTAGGTGATGCGGATGACGGCATTCTGACTGCCAGGGACTCTCCTGCCGTAGACGTCCAGTCCATCCCATTCAAATACGGAGGAAATATCCGGAGCCGGAGCGAAGTCCTGCTGAAACAGCCTTCCCGCCACTTCAACTTCAAGTCCGATATGATTGACGGATCCGAAAAATGTCGAATCGCTCACCGGGATCCGAATCCTACTGGATGATCGGTATCCCGGCACCCGGCTGCTGTCGTAGTGCAAGGTGAAGGACGTGCCGGCCACCGGCAGATCCTCGAAGACACGCTGGGACTGGACATAGAACGCAGGAGGATCGTCGTCATCGTCTGGATCCGGATCAGTCCTCGGCCTTGCGTCAGGAGGACCAGAGGAACTTCCACCGCCCGAGTTCGGCCAGTTCATGTCCTTGACCGTGAAGTGGGCGAGCGGCGTGCGCCAAAGCTCCTGTCCTGCGCCATAGCTTGCCGCCAATTGCCGTCGTTCCGCCGATGTCACACCAAATTGCAACAAGGTCGCGTCACTGTCCGCCGCCCCGTCTCCGTCCACATCCAAATCCACACTTTCACCGTCGATTTTCAGTATTTTGACGATCCGACCGCTCTCGTCGGCTCTCCACACCCCCTCCTGTTCGTCATAGGATCCATGAGGCACCTCAGATCCGACGGGAAAGTTGAGAAAGTTCTCCAGATAAGAGACTGCTGGTTGGCTGAAAGTCACTTTGGCGGCATCCACCGCCTCCGCCTCGTCAAAGGTGAATTCAGAACAATAGGTGTAGGCAGAATTCCCCGGTAATTCCGCTGGCATTGCGTTTGGTCCGCTCTCGCCCACCGTGAATTCAGTCACCCTCACATTTCCTTCACTCAATGCTGTGGCGGAACCATCGGGGAGGTCCAGGCTCGCCGAAGTTCCAGCCTGGAACATCAGCATCGCACAACGAGTGCCATCGGCATCCGTCTGCACCGTGGCCCGATGAATCTGGAAAGGCGAGTCCGGGCCAAACTGGATACGAGTGGTCGCCGGATCGGGCGGGACCAGGACGACATCCGGGAGAGTGGCGTAGTCCCGCCAGGGCGCGGCAATCGTCCGCTGGGCTGCGCAGAACCCGGCTTTCTTGTAGCAGACGGTCATCCTTTCTCCGCCATTGACGGCAAGATCGAAGCGGCCATCTCCGCGGCTCAGGGTCAACCCAAACTCAGGCCGATTCAAAATCGAGATGGTGACTCCCGCCATCGGAGCCTCATTCCTCTGACGGACCGTTCCCCTCAGCACTGCCGCACGGCGGAATTCAATCGTATCGGGAGCCACCCCAATTTGCATAGGATTCGGTCCCTGATAGAGGAACGCCGTCGCTTCTTTCGTGGAGGTGAAGGCTGTCTGTGAAAGGGGCGAGGCGGAGGCCGACGGGTCTTCGGGAAACTCGCCTGGACGAAAGTAGCGCAGGCGGTGAAACTGCCGGTCGCCCGTCAATGGCAAGTCAATGGTGTGACGTCCATTTACCAAGATCGAGGGCAGTCCAAGCGCGCGCCACTCCCCATCCGGAGAGAGGTCGTCCGCCGTCTCGACGACGGCATTGTCGCCTTTCCACGAGAGGCGAAGCTCTCCGAACTCCCGCAACAAGGTGCCATCCACAGCTGGCGCTTCTGATTGCGCGTTCAGAGCTGGCCCAGTGCCTTGTAACCCAAAACATGTGATAGCGCAGATGAGGCGGGATAGAAAACTCGGCTTCATTATTGATACCTTGGAGTCGGATGGTAACAGTGAGAAACGGATGCGAAAAAGTGCCGGCTCGGCAAGATTCCGCTTCCCCTGCAATGACGAAGACAGAAGAACTAAATTCGTTTCACGCCGATGGAGAGTATCGAATAACCTCGGTATTGTCAATCTCCCCCAATCTCCCCCAATCTCCCCCGCCGTCGCACTGTCGCAGGTTCATGGAAAATGCCTGTATCTGGACGATGAAGAGTGTCGGGCCTTCTTTGTGGTCACCCGTGAGTAGGAACGAACAAGGTGCCCCCTCTGCAATACCCTGCGATTTACCGGCTGCGGGTGGTCCGAACCGCTTGAGCGCCAGGCCCAGCCATCCAACATTCCTCCTCGACCTCGGAGGCTGGTCGAGCAGAGCAATCGAAAGCCGCAGCAAGCGCGGCTACCACGCGGTGATGACGCACACCATCTGCGGCCGTTAAGCCTTCTCTGAATGAAGGCCGAAAACTGGAGCACATCAGGGATCGACACTTTGAGCGGGACCATATGCCTCATTCCTCGGTCTTGCCCGGCACTGGCGGATTGTCGTTAGACGTCTCATTTATTTACGCACCAGACATTGGCAGCCTGCTCCGCGGCGCGAAACCGTGCAGCTTCGCCCAAACATCATTAGCATGAAATTCCCAATAGAAGGAAGATCACAAAAGATTGCGACGCTGTGCAACGCTCAGTCGATGAATTGCCAATCCGGTGGCTGATGCCCTGACTACCGTTTCTTCCAATCAGTTGTTAGGCCAGACTTGACTTGTGAGATGTGGATTAAATCGCCAAACACGATTCGAATTGGCTCAACTTTAGCTTATTAGCAGCCAAAGTTGGATTCTTTGACCCGCAGCAATCTGCTTCTGGCATGTCACATCGGCCCGAACTCAAGTCATTTTCAGTGCGCCTTGAAGTAAGGTTTTGCACGAAGAGTTGGCGATGCCTGTCGTTTTTTTCTCTGGAGGGAGAAGCTCAGTCAAAGACGCCAGCCCGAAAACTGTGCGTCGGAAGAACATTTTCAATCTTCTTGATTAGTCCCCGTCAGCAATTCTACTATCCTATGAAATTGTAGCCGTGAAGCTCTATTTCGCCAGCCTCGCACTTGCCACGTTCGCTATCCTCCCAGGGGCATTGGCGCACGAAGACGTGTTCCGAATCACAGAGATTGCCGTGACCGACGGCGGCGTCCCACTCTCCTGGTTCGGAAGTGCGGACTACTTTGAGATTCAGGTCTCGCCGAGTCTCACGCCTGCCACTTGGGAGCAGATCGTCCGAACCGAACATCGCTTGGCGACTGTCCCGCCGTGCGAAGGGGAATGTTTCCTCCGGGGGGTGACCTCCGTGCGCCGAGAGACGAAAGTCGTCGTTCCGGATTCACGCAGACTTGAGGTCATTTCCGCCATTTCGGATCGGATCGACTCTCTTCCTGGGGAGGACGGCCAAGTCGACTCCAAAGCCCTAGCAGCCTGCCCTTCCTCCATTCCAGAACTTGGGGAAGTCGGTATTCACGGGGACACCTCAGTGCACGTTCAGTTTCGCGACGAACGTCCGCCGGTGATTGTCAACAGCCGAATACCTGCAAGGCTCCAGAAACCAGGGTTTTCCCATGTCAGTCCAGAAGTGGCTGGTGCTGATAGAGCTAAATAATATTACTGGACAATTCGCGCTTAGAAAGTGATGTTAGGGTACCATGAT
>JAGROY010000001.1 GCA_020439995.1 Verrucomicrobiia bacterium | reverse complement strand
CATAAGTACAAGCTTTATTTTACATCTTTTTGACCGCTCACCCTACGCAAACATCATCTCACTCGGTTCGGTCGCTTCGCACGCTTCATCTTGAAGCGCCTCGGTCACGCGGTTCAGTTAGCCAACTGGCGCCCCTCCCTGGAGGCATCCACCTGGCTCGGCGCTCTGGATGACGGCGCGACAAAGGACAGTGCGATCGTGGCGCTGACCCAATCGGGGGGCGGTGAGCAGCGATCCCGTGGCGGCAATTGCCTGGTCAGAATCGATCCAAAACCCAAATCTTCGCCATGATGTGATAAAACAGGCGACTGACCAGTGGCTCAAGGCCGATCCTGCAGCGGCGCAGGCATGGCTCGAGACTCAGGTGAACGCGGTTTCACGCTAGGTTAATGTTAGGGACAGGAGGGCTGGCACCCTCGATTCGGATATAACGATCATAAGACGACTCCATTCAGCTGGTAGTCATCTTCGTCTTATACCGTAAGGATGGCTGAGCGTTTGGCTTTTCAAACAAACACTCCTATGATGAAAATGTTGATCCACCAAAAGAGGTCGATCATCTTTTTGTGCCAAAATTGTTTCCCGTTAGAGTTCTCCCTTTTTCCTAGTCTTCTGCCCCTCCAATTTATGAATACCCCGTGCCCTCAGATGTTGCCAAGGCGTCTGTCCTTCTGGCTCCAGGCAAGTGTTGCAACCTGTTCTCTGGCCGCATGGTTTGCTGCCTCTGCGCAGGATATTCGTATCAACGAGATTCTGGCGGCCAACGACACGACCAATCCCGATAATACCGATTTCGCCGACTACGCGGACTGGATTGAGCTGCACAACACGACCAACCAGACTCAGAGTCTGAACGGCTACTATCTTACCGATGATCTGACGCTGCCTGCGCGCTGGGCGTTTCCGGCTGGTGCCTCGATTCCGGCAAATGGTTACCTGTTGGTTTGGGCGGATGGATTTGATGCCGGGCCGGGCGAGTCGTTCCGGCGGACGGCCTCGCCATGGGCGAGTTTCAACACTCGCCGTTATCATACCAATTTTAAACTGGGAAGCACAGGGGAGTCGGTGGGGCTTTTCAAGGGAGAAGGTGGCAGCGCCACGCTCGCGTTTGTGGGGCTGGGAGCGGACTGGAAGTATGATGACACAGGCCGTGATCTTGGAACGGTGTGGAAGTCGATCGACTATGATGACTCCACCTGGAACTCTGGAGCTGCTCAACTGGGATATGGCGAGGGCGATGAGGCGACCACGATCGGGTTTGGCCCTGATGACAACGACAAGTACCGCACTTACTATTTCCGTCATGCGTTTACGGTGGCGGAAACTGCCAGCGTTACAGGATTGTCACTGCGCCTGCTGGCGGATGATGGAGCTGTCGTTTATCTGAATGGCGAAGAAGTCGCTCGCGTGCGAATCGATCCCGGCGTCCCTTCCTTTGACGACTTCGCGTCAGGGAACTCCCCCGAGGGCTCGTTCGATGACTTCACGATTGGAGTAGATCAGCTCAGGGTGGGCGAAAATGTGATCGCCGTCGAGGTGCACCAGGTGAACGCCCGCAGCTCGGACATTAGCTTCGATCTCGAGCTTTCTGGATCACAGCTGGCCGGGCCAGTCTCACTTGTCGATTCCGTTTCCTACGATGTGCAGCGTCCAGACATCTCGTATGGCCGTGATATCAATGACCCGGAAAGCTGGGTGCTCTTTGGTGAGCCAACACCTGCCGCTGCCAATACAACTCTACCCACACTGGATCCGTCTCCGTCGTCCGAAATCGATTTTTCTGTGGATGGCGGATTCTACTCGGGCCAGCAGTCCGTCGGCCTGGGCACCGCATCAGAGAACGCCACGATCCGCTACACGCTGGACGGTTCAAAACCCAGTAGCACCTCGCCAGCCTACAGTTCACCCATCGTGATCGCCAGCACAACGGTGGTTCGTGCCAGGACATTCGAAGCGGGAAAAGTGCCCGGCAAAATGGCCACGCAGACTTACTTCATCGACGAGCCCGAGCGCCCGCTGCCCGTCGTGGCGTTCACCGTCGAGCCGCTGACATTTTTCGACGACACACTCGGGATCTATAGGAATATCTACAAGGACCGTGAGGCTCCCGTCAGTCTTGAATACTTCGACAGTAACCGCAATCTGGCCTTTGCCGTGAATGCTGGAGCGAAGATCGGAGGCGAGAACATCTGGCGCTTTGCCCAGAAGCCGCTGAACATAGCCATGCGTGGTAAATACGGCGATGATCTCATTTCGTATAAAATTTTCCCGGACGAGCCGGAGGGGACATTTGACTCCATAGGGTTTCGCAACGGCGGTGACAACTGGCCCAATGCGATGTTGCGCGATCCCATGGCACCGTCCATCGTTCGCGGCCAGATGGACAATGACGTAGCCGCTTACCGGCCGTGTGTTCTGTATCTGAATGGCGAATACTGGGGGATTCACAACATCCGCGAACGCCACGGAGATACTTACTATTTCAACCGCTACCACATTCTCGCCGGCGACTACGACCTGCTGGTGAAAGAGCACACCATCAATGGCACGGAACTGGTGGTGAAGGAAGGCACTGCCGACGTCTACACCGAATTCGAAGATCTGGTGACGAGCACGGACCTCTCTGTGGAAGCCAACTATGAAGCAATTGCTGCGCAGTTGGACGTCGACAGCCTGATCGATTATGCCTCCATGGTGGACTTCGTCCAGGAGACCAGCTGGCACCACAATCAGGAATTCTGGCGTGAGCGAAAGGATGGTGCCAAGTGGCGCTGGACAATCAACGATATCGACCGTGGCTTTAATAAGTCGAATGTCAATCAATCGTTGATCGATGCCATGATCGCCGGTGGCAGTGGTGGTCATCAGATTTTCAGATCAATGGCGGAGAACACTGGTTTCAAGAACCGTTTCGTTCAGCGCTACGCCGCACACATCAGCAGCACGTTTCATCCAGACCGGATCGCAGAAATCATTGATCGGCTTTCTGGAGAGGTGGATCCAGAGATCGCCCGCCACATCGCCCGCTGGAAATCGGAAGGCGGAATCTCGTCGATTGAATCCCGTCAGGCTGAGCTTGACGAGATTAAGCAATTTGCCATCGACCGGCTGAATGAAGTTTACAGCGACACATCAAGGATTCTTGGCATTCCCGGTGATCTGTCGACGCTCACAGTCAATATTACGCCTGCGGGTGCCGGAGTCGTCTCTATCAATGGCGTACCGATGCTGCCGCAGTATTCCAACACGGCGAGACTCTACCGCAACATCGCGTTTGATCTAAGCGCCAAGGCTGCGCCTGGTTTTGAATTTGCAGGGTGGAGCGCTGGCAGCAATGGCAGCACCATCTCCCGCACCCTGACGGGAGATGAAACGCTCACAGCGACATTCCGGCCATCGCAGGAGTCGCTGATTCCGGCGACGATCAGTGCTGATACCACATTGACGGTGGCCGGTTCACCTTACACTACCGTTGGCGATGTCACCGTCAGCGCAGGGAGTACGCTGACCATTCAAGCCGGGGTAGAGATCCGTATGCCCAAGTCTGCCAGCTTTTACGTGAACGGCGCGATGCAGATCAACGGCACCGAGGCGGAGCCGGTTTCATTCCTAGCGCGCGATGCTTCTGAACCATGGGGAGCACTGGCTTTCGTTAGTGCATCAGGGGCCTCGACCCTTTCCCATCTGGTGATCCGCGATGCCACTCTCGCATCCGCTGAGCCAGTCAACTTGAAGGCGGCAGTGTCCAATTACTACTCGACCCTGGTGCTCAGTCACGCTGATATCGATGCGCCGCTTCCCGTGTTTGCCAGAGGTGGTAGCACAACCATGCAGTATTGCACCATCCATCCTCAGTTTACGGGAGACGGCATCAATATCAAGGTCGGCAAGGGGCTGGTAGAGGATTGCACCTTCATTGGGAACGATGCCGTCGACACCGATGCGATTGACTTCGATGGCGTCATTGACGGTGTCATCCGCCGCAACCGCATCTACTCGTTCCTTGGCTCTAACAGTGATGCTATCGATGTCGGGGAACGGTGTGTGAATCTACTGATCTCCGAGAATCGGATCTACAATTCGTCGGACAAGGGAGTATCCGTCGGCCAGGGGTCGGAAGTGCGCATCGAGCGCAATCTGATTGTCGGTTGCAACCTCGGGGTAGGGATTAAGGACGAGGGATCACTGGCCATTATTGATCAGAACACCTTCGCGCAAAACTTCATCGCGGTTTCTGTCTACGAGAAGAATCTTGATGGCGGCGGTGGCAGTGCGGTGATTGCCAACACGATCTTTACGCGATCGAAGGACCAGCCCGTCGCGGTGGACAGTCTATCTACGCTCGTGGTTTCCTATTCGATGTCTGACACCCTGCCTCTTACCGGTGATGGGGTCGTATTGGCAGACCCGCTCTTCAACGACCCAGGCGCCTACGATTTCTCCCTGGCCGCGAATTCGCCCGCCATCAACGCGGGTGACCCGGCGCACGCCAAAGATACAGATGGATCACGCGCGGACATTGGCGCTTACTACACTTACGATCCCGATGACTATCCGTTCCTCGCTCCGAATGTCGTGGTGATTAATGAGCTGCTGGCGCACTCACACGATCAGGCATCAGACTGGATCGAGCTGTACAACTCAAGCAACGCACCCGTGGATCTCAGCGGCTGGTACCTGAGCGATAGCAAGGCGGATCTGCGGAAGTATCGCATCGCAGATGGAACAATGATACCTGCAAACGGCTATCTTGTCTTCTACGAAAGCGAGACCTTCGGGGAAGGCAGCGGGGATCCAAATTCCACCACTCCTTTTGCCCTGAGTGAAAACGGCGAGACAGTCTATCTCTATGCGCCAGGAGACGGCCTGGTGTTGGACTATATCGAGGAGGAGGCGTTTGGACCGTCGCCGACCGATGTGAGTAAGGGGCGCTATCTTAAAAGTTCGAATACTTACAACTTTGTCTCAATGGTAGCTCCGACTCCTGGTGCTGCAAACAGTGCGCCGCTGGTGGGGCCTCTGGTGATCAGTGAGATCATGTACAAGCCGCTGACCGACGGTGATGCGGAGTATCTAGAGCTGACGAACATCAGCACAGATCCTGTGACCCTTTATGACGAGTTGAAGAACGAGTCGTGGCGCTTCACCAACGGAATCGAATTTGCGTTTTCGACCACTGATCCAGTAACTCTGGCGGCTGGTGAGCGCATCATCCTTACAAGAAATGAGTCGGCCTTTCGGGGAGAATATACGGTGCCCGATGGAACGCGCATCTTTCAGTGGGCTGCCGGAGGCTTGAACAACAGTGGCGAGCAGATCGAGCTTTCATCTCCCGGCGATGTCGATGCGAATGGAGTTCGGCAGTGGTTCCGGATCGACCGGGTCAACTACGAGGACAGCGGTCTCTGGCCTGTCGATGCGGACGGAGAGGGTAAGTCGCTCACTCGTCTGGACGAAAAGAGCTATGGCAATGATGTCGTCAACTGGAGCGCGGAAGATCCCACTCCTGGGCTGCCGGGGCCCGGTATCTACACGAACGCTTTTGATGCGTGGACCCGAACGCAGAACCTTCCGACTGGCAAGGCAGGATTTGCGGATGATGCGGATGGGGATGGGGCATCCAACGGCATTGAGTTTGCCTTCGGTATGAATCCGCTGCGTGCGGATGCGGTGCCAGAACCCGTGTTCACTGCGGGCGAAAGTGACGTGATGATCGACTATCTCATCGCTCCAGAGGCAGGGGATGTCGCGTTCACCGTTCAAGTTTCGCAGAGCCTGGAACCCGGAACCTGGACGGCTGTGACATCGGAAGTTCTCGCGGCGGACGCCCGGCATTCTGTTTTGCGCGCCGTCTGGCCTACTTCTGATGCGAAGCAATCATTTTTCCGTGTATTGGTGAGCAGCATTCACTAAGATCAGAGGATGACTACGCGCATCCTTCCATTGTTCATTCTCTGGCTTGTACTGACACTTCCGGTATCCGCAGGAGACGATGCATTTCCAAATGTGATTGGCGAATCAACGCTGCCGTCGGGAGCAGGCCTGGCAGCTGCCTACGACGGAGATGTGGGGATATCGGGGCAGGCTGACGTTCTCTTTGCCGATCGATTTGACCGGAAGGACGGCGAGGCAATCGGCGGGGAATGGGACGAGACGCGAAATGACAAGCAGGCAGTGCTCTCGCTGGATGACGAGGGGGCCGACGGCAGCAAGTGCCTCAAGGTGACCGCGACGCTCGGCAAGAACACGGGCGGCGGCATGACCAAGTGGTTTCATTCCGCAGACACGGTGTTCGTACGCTTTTACACGAAGTTCGATCCTGAATGTGATTACGTGCACCACTTTTGCACCCTGCGGGCGAACTGCGGCCTGCAGGGGGCGAACAAATGGAGCGGCTTTGGTGGAGCCGGTGAAGTTCCGGACGGCGCGCGGCGTTTCTCCACCGCCCTCGAACCCTGGGGCAACTGGGCGCGCTGGAGCCCGCCGGGCCGATGGAATTTTTACAGCTACTGGCACGGCATGAAGGTTTCCCCGGACGGCAAGTATTGGGGGAACAGCTTCCTCCCCGAAGGCCAGCCGGAAATCAAGCGCGGCGAATGGATCTGCGCTGAGTTCATGCTCAAGCACAACACTCCCGGGAAAGCCGACGGCGAGCAGGCATACTGGATCGACGGTCAGCTCCGTGGGCACTGGCGTGGGATCGAATGGCGCACGGACGAGAAGCTTCAGGCCAATGCCCTTACGCTGGAGAGCTATATCACCGACCGCTGGACGAAGCATCCAGAGAATGTGGTGTGGTTTGACAATGTGGTCATCGCTCGTTCATACATTGGCCCGATTGGAAGGCAAGGGAGCCGCTAGCACTGGGTGTGCTTCACTCAAATGGTGAGAAATGTAATTCTCATCGGACAATCCACCGGGTTCCAGTTGCCTGGTGTTGGATGATAGGGCAACGTTGCCGCTGAAACCGCAAAATTAATCCTAACAAAGCATGAAAAGACCCCCTGCTCATTCAGTCACAGTCTGGATCCGGCGTATCAGTGCCGGCATAGGTGTGGCGCTGGCCGCAACCGTCAGCACCGCAAACGCCGGACAGATCTCTTTTAGCACCCCGTTTACCGACGATGTCACTACGGGCATCAGCTCGGACAATACTTACACACACGCGATCAGTGGAGGCGCCGCCACTACTGTCAATGGTGTCGATTTCGAGCTGCTTGATGCCGGCAACTTCCCCGTTGATTTTGAATGGGACGACGATGGGTTCGGGCAAAATGCGATTGCAAACAATTTGAGCACCTGGGTTCCTGCAAACGGGGGAGTCGCAGGTGCGGACACCATCTCGCTGTTCCAGGGATTCACCTATTCCGGCGGTGGTGCGGAACCAGACAGTCGTCAGATATTCACTTTGTCCGGCCTGACCCCCGGCCAGTTCTACAACTTTCGCTTTTATATCCGGGTGTGGACCACACCGGGCGGCAGCGGTCGTGCGATCGATTTTAGATTTACCAATGGCTCGGAGGAAGACGAGCTGGTTGATTTTCAGGAAGACCGTCCCGGCACGATGCTGGGAACGGGGAACGACCACAACGCGTATTACATCAACTACGCTTACGTGGCTCAGGGGGAAGAACTGACGATTGAAGCTACGGTGCCATCGACCGCTCCGGCGAACAGTGGGAGCTTTCACATGTATGCCCTCACGAATCAGGAAGCCGCAGAATTCTCTCTCCAGATCGATGCACCAGTGGTGGCCTCTTCTGCTGCACTGGGGGATTTGGCGGGCACGCTCAAGGGCTTGCATGTTGTGGACGGGGAGGTCGAAACTGCATTCGCGCTGGTCTCCGGGGATGGTGATGATGACAACGGAAAGTTCCAGATCAATGGCAATCAATTGCAGGCAGGAGCATTCGATTTCTCTGGTGCTGCAGAAGGAACCATCTATTCCGTCCGGGTGCGGGGAACGGCTGATGGCGGTGATCTTGAGGCAGAGCAGTCATTCTTGATCACAGTGAGTTCCGATACCGATTCAGATGATTTGCCGGACAGCTGGGAGATGCGCTGGGGCACTGACCTTGTCACGCTGTCTGGATTGAACGAGACTGATACCGACAGTGACGGACTGACTGATCTTGAAGAATATCAGCAGAGCCAGGGCGAATACCCTGACATTGATCCCACGAATGCAGACACCGACGGTGATAGTCTTCAGGACGGAGCTGAGCTGGCGGGAGCAGGTGACAGACCAGCCACTGATCCAACGGATGCTGATACGGATGCGGACGGGCTCAGCGACGAGATTGAGACCAACACGGGGAGTTTTGTAAGTGCCAGCGATACTGGCACCGACCCGACGGATCCTGACAGTGATGCCGATGGCGGCCTGGATGGTCGCGAAGTTGCCACTGGTAGTAATCCGTTGGATGATAGCTCGCTCGCTCAACGGTCAGAAGGAATCAGTTTCAGTGAAGCCGTTACCGGTGCAGAAAATTCCGGTATTTCCGACAACTACACTTACACTCATGCCATCAGTGGCGGGACTTCCGTGACGATCAACGGGGTCGAATTCGGTGCGCTTACGCCGACAGAAACACCTTCCAATTTTGACTGGAACACGAACGGATTTACCAAGAATCAGGTCGCGAATAATCTCGGTGACTGGCTGCCACTGGACGGTGGACTCGACGACGCAGAGGAGGCTGAGGTGACGCAGCTTTTCCGCGATTTCACCTACAGTGGCAATGGCGCTGGCCCCGGTGCTTTCCAGACCTTCACCCTGAGTGGCCTTACTCCCGGAGTGATTTACGATTTCCACCTCTACATCCGCGTGTGGGACACGGAGGGGTCTAGCCGCCCGATCGATTTGCAGTTTCAGAACGGCAGCGAACTGGCATGGGCATCTTCGCCAGCCGGACTGCCATTTGATCGTCCAGGCGAAGTGATCGAGAGTTTCAACGATCATGAAGCCTACTACGTGAGCTACATTTATACCGCGCAGTCGGACACCCTTATTCTGAATGCCCTTGTGCCGGCGGATGCGGTGGATTCCAGCGGCAGTGCGCACATGTATGCCATGACCAACCATGCAGTCTTCCAAGCCGTCTCGGATGTCGGCACCATCTCGTCCAGCGTGCAGAGCGGTGGCACCATAGCCAGTCTCACCGGCGAGCTTCTAGGAGCACCGGTGCCGACCACGTTTACCCTCATCGATGGCGCAGGTGCTGATGACAATGGCAAGTTTCAGGTTGCTGGTCAGGCGCTTCAGGCAGGAGCCCACAACTTTGCCGGTGATGCGATCGGCACCACCTATACCATTCGTCTGCGTGCCGCCACGAACGACGGCAACTACACAGCCGACGTGAACGTTGTCCTGACTCTCAGTCCAGACAGTGATGGGGACAATCTGGACGATGAGTGGGAATTGCGCTGGGCAGCGAATCTGGACGTTCTCTCAGGGCTGAATGATGCCGACAGTGACGGTGACACTTTAACTGATCAACAGGAGTTCCAGATCAGCCTCGGTGACTACCCTGACATTGATCCCACGAAAGCCGATACTGATGGTGATGGCTTGAGTGACGCGGCGGAAGTCGCAGGTGCGGGCGATCGTGCGCCCACCAGCCCGGTCGATGCCGATAGTGACAACGACGGACTCAGCGATGGAGTTGAAAGCGGAACTGGCACCTTTGCAAGTGCTTCTGATACCGGCACTGATCCAAACAAAGTGGACACTGATTCCGATGGAGCCCGCGATGGACGTGAAGTCGGAGCAGGAAGTGATCCTCTGGATGACCTCTCAGTGCCCGAGATCGGTTCTGCCAGCGTGATCGCCGTGGGCCCGGTCACCGATACTGCTACGTCCGGCATTTCGGATGCAAATGATTACACGCACGCCATCAGCGGTGGCAGTGCCGTGACTGTCAACGGTGTCGAATTCGCGGCGCTTACTCCAGCTGATTCTCCTGCGAACTTCGAGTGGGATACGCACGGTCTTGCGAAGAGCCAGGTTACCGACAACTTTGGCGATTGGATTCCGCTGGATGGCGGGCTTGACGATGCAGAAGAACCGGATCTCGCAGCGCTGTTCCGCGACTTCACTTACAGTTCCGACGGAGCCAATCCATCTTCCATTCAGAGCTACATCCTCAGCGGGCTGACTCCAGGTGCGACTTATGAGCTTCGCCTCTATATCCGCATCTGGGATACGGAGGGCAGTTCCAGGCCGATCGATCTGGAGTTTGTGAACGGTACCGAGTTCGCCTACGCTTCAGGAATTGATGGTCTACCAGAAGACCGCACCGGCACAGTGCTGGGCACTGATAATGAACAGGACGTTCTTTACGTTTCCTACATCTATACGGCACAATCGGAAAGCTTGACGGTCAACGCGCAAGTTCCGGCTTCAGCTCCAGCGAACTCCGGCAGTTTCCATCTTTACGCGCTGACCAACCAGACTTCCGTGGCCCGGACGCCGTTCAGTATCACCGACATCAGCCGGGAAGCTGCCACGGGATCGGTGTCACTCACATTCAGTTCGACAATCGGGAAGGTTTACGCCATCGACTACGCCACGACCGACTTCAGTGGCGACTGGAATGAAGTCACCGATGGAATCGAGGCGGATGGCGCTGAGACAACGTTCACAGACACCTTCGTCGCGCCTGGCCAGTCCGTGATATACTACCGCGTTCGCGAGCTGTAATCGGGCTGAAATTCAGTCCAATCCGAAGTGGCGACGCAGCAATAGGCTAGCGTCGCCACTTTTATTTTCGACGGCGACTATCCGTCGCTGTGGGTTGAATTTTCTCGAAAAATCCTAATTTTCACATCTCGCAACTGCAAATCTTCGCGAATCAGGCTGAAATTCCAGATTATCTAGTGCTTACAGTTGACTCCCCATCGGAAAGTCCCGATATTACCTCCAAATGAAACTTCGCACACTCTTTGCATCTACAGTTCTTGGAATCACTGCTTCGTCAGGTTTCGCTGGAACTATTAGTCTGAGCGCACCATTTTCGGATGACGCGAGTTCAGGTATTTCTTCGGCCAACACTTACACTCACGCCATCAGCGGTGGCAGCGCAGTGTCTGTGAATGGTGTGGCCTTTGACGCTCTTACTACGGATGCCACTCCGGCAAATTTTAATTGGGATACTGGTGATAAAAGTAAAAATCAAGTGACTGGGAATTTTGGCGACTGGAATGAGGCCAATGGCCGTGTTCCCACTGGTCCGGAGATTCTTGGTTTGCTCCAAGATTTCACCTACTCTGGCAATGGCGCGGACCAACCTTCTGCGCAGAACTTTACGGTGTCCGGTCTGACATCGGGAGCCAGCTACGATCTTCGTCTTTACATCCGTCCGTGGGACACCGAAGGGAGTGGTCGCCCGATCGCATTCACATTCACCAATGGAGCAGAGGTCGACACCGTCAGCGGCCCGGAGGACCGCCCAAACCTCGTCCTTGGCACTGACAACTGGGGAGAAGCCTATTATCTTAACTATTCCTATACTGCTCAAAGCGATAGCTTAGTTATCAATGCTGCAGTGGGCGAAGCCATTGCAAATTCCGGCAGCTTCCACATGTATGGATTGACCAACCAGGTCGCCGCAGTTCCCGAGCCAAGTAGTGCAATGCTGATTGGACTTGGCTTCATTGGCCTTGTGGTGCGTCGGCGCCGCTAATCGGATTTAATTAATCATGATCGAATTGCCCCGTTCGCGTTCCGTGAACGGGGCATTTTTTTGTACTTCCAGTGCAGGCACAGTCAAGGGAGGCAAACAAAAGCGAGCGAAGGTTTATCTATACCGATACCTTTGCCTACGACGGCTGGAATCCCGTGCCATCGAGTGGGAGAATCCCTTCCGCTTCAGCACCAGATTCACCGACGACGAAAGCGGTCACCTGTGTTACAGACCTCAGTATTTCAATCGAAAGCACGGGATTTGGCTATTCAGAGATCCTCAAGGGGAACGGGGCGGCCCAAATCTATATCCTTTGTCGGGCGGGTTAAAGGGATAGGCGACTTCCCTGTTCAGCAGATTGGTCGTAATCCAATCTGGCGGGGCGGTTACGATGAGACTGGTGATGTTTTTGAGAGGGGGGCTGGCTTAGGTTGTCGCTCGGGTTTTGGCGATTTTTTGAGGCATGGCCAGAACAGGTCAGAATTCGGTCATGTTTAGGTTCTAGTCTGCGACGACGTCCCTGCATGGAGTTTGGAACGTCCCATGCACTGTTGAAATACTACTTCCTATATCAGATCTCTGTCCTGAGCTGTGGCATCCTGTTGAGCAGTTGCGCATCTTTTGATCAAGGTGGGCGGCAGTCCGGTGTTGTCGCCGCTCCTGTAGGGGAGGTCCGTCTGCCTGCTGGTGTGGCTCTCAAGAACCCCCTGAGCGAGGATCAGGCAGTGTGGATAGCTCTGTTTAACAATGCAGCTTTTCTGGAGGCGATGGCTGACGTCGGCCTTGCGGAGGCGGACCTTGTTCAGGCAAAGACGTTGCCAAATCCGACGCTGTCGATGTTGTTTCCGGCCGGCCCCAAGCAGCTGGAATTCGCAGTGAAGTATCCTGCCGAGGCGATCTGGCTGCGGCCAAAGCGTGTGGCGGTAGCCAGGCTGGATGCCGACAAGATCGCAAAAACGCTGCAGCAGAGCAGTATGGATCTCGTCCGGGATGTACGCATCGCTTACACGAATTTGAGCCTTGCGAAGGAGCGCGTGAAGCTGGCTGAGGAAGCGCTGAGGCTGTCCAGAGAGGTCGCGGAACTGGTGGATGCTCGCCGCCGGGCGGGAACTGCGCTGGAGCTCGAGGCGACGACTGCGAAGACCGATCAGCTCCAGGCGAAGCAGGAGCTGGAGAAGCTCGGCGATGACGTAACCTTGGCGAAAAATCGATTGGCAAAAGTGTTAGGCATCGGGTTGTCCGACTTCAACATCAGCCCATCTGGATTGTCTGAAGTGTCGTCTGTGCCTGCCGACCTAGCTGGCCTTTTGAAGGACGCCTTTGCAGCGCGCGCGGATCTGCGTGCTGCGGAAATTGCGATCGAGAGCGCAGTGGCGCGGGCAGGTCTTGCGAACTCGGAGGCCTACAAGCTAACGGCGGTGCTGGATACCAATGGCAGTGGCAGCGACTTTGAAGCCGGGCCGGGGATTGATCTGCCGATTCCCTTGTTCGACCGGAACCAGGCCGGCAAAGCGCGCGCGAAGGCAACAATCGAAAAGGCTTCGAAACACTACCTCGCGGTGCGGGATCAGATTATTCTTGAAGTGCGCGAGTCACACACTCTTGCCCTCCAGGCGCAGCGCAGTGCAGACACCTGGAAGCACGACATCATTCCTCCACTCGAAGGCGCGATCGATCAGGCCGAACGGGCATACAAGGGGGGCTCGGCAACCTTTCTTCAAGTCGTTGAAACCAATCGTAAACTCACCGCCGCTCGTCTTCGTTATTCTGAGGCGCGGGCCGACCTGCAGCGCGCAAGTACTGAACTTGAGCGAGCTGTGGGGCACTACCGAAACGCTCACTAACCATCCATGAGGTATTCCATTCTCCCCACGCTTTTCGCCGCATCGTTCGCCTCCCTCACTGCCGGGGCAGGAGAAAAGCCTGCTTCCGGGCCGCAGCCGGCGATGGTCTCGAATCCTGTTCCAGAGTCTGATCTCACGACCATCACGCTGACCTCGCAGGCGGAGAAGCGGCTCGGTATCGAATTAAGACCGGTGGAAAAGAAAACCATCAAACGCTCTCGCACGTTCGGCGGTGACATTATCCTGCCCCTCATCGGCGCGGCTGGTGGTGATGAGTCGATCTACTCGTTATTTCCCAACATGACTCCCGCTGAAATGGTTTCCGTGGCGGGCCTGCAAGTGGACGCTGACGCTGTAATTAAGAAGGCGGCACTCGATCTGGAAGCAGCGCAGATTGCGTTCAAGCGTGCTGAAGGGCTGCTCAACAACAACGCCGGCACTGCCAAAGACGTCGACGACGCTCGCGCCGCGCTGCAACTTGCAGAGGCCGCCGTCGCTGCGGCAAAGACACGCCGTGATTTGCTCGGAGAGCCGGTGCTGCAATCGGTGAATCGATCGCTTGTCTGGGTGCGTGTCCCAGTTTACGTCGGGGATTTGCAGCGCATTCAAAAGGACGCTGTCGCAGAAATTGGTGGCCTTGCCGATCGACCTGGTGCGCCAAAAATCAAGGGAACCAGAGTGAAGGTGCCAATGTCATCGAGCACTGCGGGGACGGCCACAGCTGACTTATACTTCGCGCTTGAGGTGGCTGAAGACAGTTTTCAGCTGGGACAGCGCGTTGGAGTAACGCTCCCTCTCACGGGGTCCGGCGAGGAACTGACTGTTCCATGGGCTGCAGTGGTGACGGATATCAATGGTGGCCAATGGGTCTACAAGAATATTGGGCCGCAAAAATACCAGCGTCATCGTGTGCAGGTACGCTATGTAACTGGCGAAAATGCAGCGATCGCGAGCGGCCCGGAAGCTGGCGCGCAGGTTGCAGTAAATGGTGTGATCGAGCTGTTCGGCACTGAGTTTGGAATCGGCAAGTAACCGACGATGCTGACTTCCCTCGTCTCCAATTCCCTGCGCTTTCGCGTGCTGGTGCTTGCACTGGCAGCGGTTCTCATCGTCGTCGGCGTTCGCACTTTGGAAACCACGCCGCTGGATGTGTTTCCCGAGTTTGCTCCACCACTTGTCGAAATCCAAACGGAAGCGCCTGGTCTCTCCACCGAAGAAGTGGAGAGCCTGATCACTGTGCCACTTGAGAATGCTCTCAATGGCACCGCCTGGGTGACGACAATTCGCTCCAAGTCCGTGCTTGGATTGTCAGCGGTGCGGCTTTTGTTCGAACGTGGCACTGATCTGCCGACCGCACGCCAGCTGGTGCAGGAGAGAGTGGCCACCGTCGCCGGCCAACTCCCAGCAGTCGCTCATCAGCCACACATTCTGCCGCCACTTTCGTCGACCAGCCGCGCGATGAAGATTGGCATCTGGTCGGATAAGCTGAATCAAATGGAGATGACGGATCTTGCCCTGTGGACCATTCGGCCGCGGCTCATGGCGATCTCAGGCGTGGCCAATGTCGCCATCTGGGGGCAGCGCGATCGCCAGTTCCAGGTGCTGGTCGATCCAGATCGGCTACTGGCCAATGGAGTGACGCTGGACCAGGTCGTCACCGCTGCGGGCGATGCTGCCACCGTTTCGGCTGGTGGCTTCATTGACACGCCGAACCAGCGTCTGCCGGTCAAGCATGCATCGTCGATTCAAAGTCCAGAGGACCTCGGAGCGACAGTGGTCAAGACGGTCAATGGAGCGCCCATCCGCATTGGTGATGTCGCTGAAGTGGTGGTGGGACACCCTGCGCCGATCGGTGATGCCATCATCAACGATCAACCAGGCCTGCTTCTTATTGTCGAAAAGCAACCGTGGGGCAACACGCTCGATGTTTCGCTCGAGGTCGAAAAGGCGATGGAGCTGCTACGTCCGGGGCTCAAGGATCTGGAGTTCGACACGACCATTTTTCGTCCTGCGACTTTCATCGAGCGTTCGCTAAAGAATTTGGGCGAGGCGATGTGGCTAGGCTGCGCATTTGTGGTCATCATCCTCGTGCTGTTCCTGTTCGACTGGCGCACGGCCGCGATCAGCCTCGTGGCGATTCCACTCTCACTCCTCACGGCGGCACTCATTTTGCACTATCGAGGCGGCACGTTGAATACAATGTCTATCGCCGGGCTGGTGATCGCAATCGGTGAAGTTGTGGACGATGCGATCATCGATGTTGAGAACATCATGCGGCGCCTGCGCTTGAACCGTGCCGCAGGCAGCCCGTTGTCATCCTATCAGGTCGTGTTGAAAGCATCGCTGGAAGTACGGAGCGCCGTCGTCTATGCCAGCCTGATCGTCATCCTCGTGTTCCTGCCAGTGTTCTTTCTTGGCGGACTCTCTGGTGCATTCTTCCAGCCGCTAGCGCTGTCGTATGTACTGGCGATCCTGGCCTCGCTTCTCGTCGCGCTTACCGTGACCCCGGCTATGAGCCTGATTCTGCTGCCCGGTGCCCGTGAGCGGAAGCTGGACGCGCCACTGGTGCGCGTGCTGAAGGCCGGATACCGCCGGGTGCTGCCGAGGTTTGTTGCGATGCCAAAATTCGCGATGATCTTTATCCTGGGCACTTTCGTGATCACCGGTCTTTCTCTACGAAAACTTGGAGAGGAGTTCCTTCCCAACTTCAAAGAATCCGACTTCCTGATGCACTGGGTGGAGAAGCCCGGCTCGTCGATCAAATCGATGGATCGCATCACAGTTGCGGCCAGCAAAGAACTGAGGGCCATCCCCGGCGTGCGCAATTTCGGGTCGCACATCGGTCGCGCTGAAGTTGCGGACGAAGTGGTCGGCCCCAACTTTACCGAGCTGTGGATCAGTCTCGACGAAGATGCCCCTTATGATGAGACCGTGGCCAAGGTTCAGGAGGTGGTCAATGGCTACCCTGGCCTCTACCGTGACCTGCTGACATACCTGAAAGAGCGGATCAAAGAAGTTCTATCCGGCGCCAGCGCTACTATCGTGGTACGTATTTTTGGTGATGATCTTGAGAAACTGGTGAGCAAGGCCCAGGAGGTCAGCGGCGTCATTTCGAGCGTCGATGGCGCCACCGATGTAAAAGTGGAGGCACAAGTGTTAGTGCCGCAGGTGCAAGTGCGGTTGCGGCCTGAAGTCGCGGCGAATTTTGGCCTGACTTCTGGTAAGGTGCGCCGCGCCATGGCGACACTGGTGCAGGGAACCAGAGTTGGTGAAGTTTACGAGAATCAAAAAATTGTTGGTGTTTCCGTGTGGGGGCAGGAGCACATTCGCAACGACCTTCAAGCGCTGCGCAGGCTCCCGATCGAAACCACGCTCGGCACTGCGGTGCCTCTCGGTGATGTTGCAGACATCGAAGTCGTGCCCGCTCCGAACACGATCAAACGCGAGGGTTCCTCGCGGCGGATCGATGTCACCTGCAACGTCGCTGGTCGTGATCTAGGCGCGGTTGCGCGTGACGTCGAGGAGCAGGTCAAAGCCCTCAACTTTGAAAGCGGCTACCATCCTGAGTTCCTGGGCGAGTTTGCTGAGCGCCAGGCATCTCGCCGTAGGCTGCTGGCCCTGTCTGCCCTGGCGGTGATCGGTATCCTGGTTCTGCTGCAGGCAGATTTTCAATCCACCCGGCTCATGGCTCTGGTCGCCTTCACTCTTCCACTCGCTCTTGTTGGCGGTGTTGCCGGAGCGTTCCTTACCGGCGGTGTTCTATCGTTGGGATCATTGGTCGGTTTCGTTACTGTGTTAGGAATCGCGGCTCGCAACGGAATCATGTTGATCAGTCACTACAAGCACTTGCAGGAGGAGGAGGGAATGGAATTCGGCATTCCGCTAGTGCTGCGCGGTGCAGAAGAGCGCCTCGCCCCTATCCTGATGACTGCCCTGTGTGCCGCTCTTGCGCTGGTTCCGCTCATCTTCCGTGGAAATCTACCGGGTCATGAAATCGAATACCCCATGGCTGTCGTCATCGTGGGTGGACTTGTCACCTCAACATTGCTGAACCTCTTCCTGATGCCGCCGCTGTATGCGGCTTTTGGCAGGAGGAAAGCGGATGCAGTTGGTATTTCGGATTAACCCTAGGGCACTAGGGCATACACCCTCATTGTGTTCGCATGTTTGGCGGACATGATCAGAGGAATTTCGATGGTTGCGCCGGGGAACCAGCGGAGCTAAAGCATTGGGAACTGTCGCCGGTCAATGCTTCGTTGACAGTTCCCTCCTTTCTTCCCAGTTTCTATCAGGCTACCTGAAACCCTTAATGATCGAAGCTCCCACTGAGTTATCTTCTTCGAACCCGCTGCTGCGCTATTCGGCAGTGGTGCCTGTGTATAACGAGGAACTCAATATTGAGCCTCTCTACAACGAGATTCGGGATGTATTCGAGGGCATCGGGGAACCGTGGGAAGTCCTTTTTGTCAATGATGCGAGCACAGACGATTCAGCAAAGGTGCTGCAAACGATTGCCTCTCACGATGCGCGCGTGCGAGTCCTGACGTTGGAGAGGAACTCCGGGCAGGGGGCGGCATTGTTCAAGGGAATGCATGCAGCACGGGGAGCGCTGATCGTGACCATGGACGGCGATGGCCAGAACGTCCCTGCAGACATTGGCAAGCTGATTTTGAAAATGGACGATGGTGTGGACATGGTGGTAGGGATTCGGGCTACGCGGCGCGACAGTGCGCTCCGTCGCTGGATGTCCCGCATCGCAAACCGTGTGCGTGGCCAGTTGCTGGGCGACGGCATGACTGATTCAGGCTGTGCGTTAAAAGTAATGCGTCGTGAGGTGGTGGACTCCATGATCCCTATGCAGACGCTGTACTCATTTGTTCCAGCTCTCGCCGCAGGTGCTGGGTTTCGCATTGCCGAGGTGCCAGTTCAGCACCGCGAACGGCAGAGCGGTCACTCTAACTATGGCCTGTTAAAAATGCTCTGGCGGCCGGCAGTCGATATGATGGGAGTGGCGTGGTTCAACCGGCGTCGTTCGGACAAGAGGCTCGCTTCCGAATCTGTTCAGGGAGGTGCTCAAGCGGGTGTGCTGCTGACCATCTCGATTGTCGCGGCCTTCATTCTCTTCGTTGGCAATCACGGTCTCCTTGAACCCGATGAGGGCAGGTATGGTGAAGTCGCCCGGGAGATGGCCGAGTCTGGCAATCTGTTTATCCCCACGTTGAACGGATTCTTCCATGTGGAAAAGCCTCCATTCATCTACTGGGTCACTACCGTCTGTTACAAAGTTTTCGGTGTCTCTGAATCTGGAGCGCGCTTGCCTTCGGTTCTAGCAGGGCTGGGAACGATCTTTCTGACGTTTCAGATTGCACGGATGCTCAGCAGCTCAAGAGTGGCCTGGCTGGCAGCACTTATTCTCGCGTCGACGCTTGAGTTCTTCTTTCTTGCAAGAACGCTCACCCCCGACATGACCATGTGCTTTTGGATCACGGCGGCGATCGCTTGTCTCGTCAAGCATCACACACTGGGGCAGAGATCACTTTATAGCTGGCTGTTCTTCATTGCGATGGGGCTGGGGTTCCTCACCAAAGGGCCCATGGCAATCATTGTCCCGTCCTTTGCAGCACTAGGGCTTGCTGTAGGTCGCCGAAGGAATCAGCAATCCAGGCTCAACCTGCCCTGGCTGCTGGGCGGGCTTGTCTGCCTTTCCGTAGCGCTTTCCTGGTTCATTGTTGCCAGTGCGATGCATCCGCAACTCTACGATTATTTTGTTAAGAAAGAACTCGTCGAACGCTTTCTCTCCAGCAGTCACGGACGCAGTCAGCCATGGTGGTTCTTCGTGCCGATTCTGATCGCCGGCTTTCTGCCGTGGACATTTTTCCTGCTTCGTCCGGCTGGGATCTTTGTGAACAAGCTGAAGAACCGCCAACCGATCGGCAACAATGCATGGTTGCTTGCAGGATGGCTGATCCCGCCGTTTCTGATTCTTTCGGTGAGCGGTTCCAAGTTGCTCACCTATGTCCTGCCGTTGTTCCCAGCGCTGGCGATCGCCACGGCGCTTTCACTCTGCTTCAGGGCGCAGTTGGGGCGCAAGGCGCTCTATATCTTCGCTGCGGTATGCGTTGCCTTCGGTCTCGCAGCCGCGATTTCCCCTCTGTTCGTTCCTGAATCCGTTGCCATCCACTGGAGTCCGCCGGCCATCGCTGGATTCGCGATTGCCGCGACCGGACTGGTATGGTTCGCTCGCAAAGACCTGCCGGCTGAGTCTCCATTGCGCTCGTTCGCGTTCGCGCTGGCCTCGTTGGTGTGCTTGTTGTCTGCGGCGAGCCAGGTGCCGAAGGCAAACCATCTTCTCGCGCAGCAGGCTTCTGTGCGGGAACTGGCAGCTGTCCTCAAAAATCAGCCCGATTTCGAAGGTGCCCGTATTGTAAGTAGTAACATCCGGGCGCACGGGTTGGAGTTTTATCTGGGGCGTACGGTCGATGTGACGCGGGGGCAGGCGGACCTCGTTTTCCCACCCAATAAAGATCAGGAGTCTCGGCTGCATAAGTCGGCGAAAAAAGTCAAGCGGCTCAAAAGCGATGGTCGAGCACTTTTTGTCATAACCCGGACAGGGGATTTTGAGAAAATCTTCGAGTCACAGGGCTGGCAATTTCTAGTGAAGTACGGAGACTTTGTCCTGGCGCGAAAAACAGACACCACATCGGAAATTGAAGGTGCTACCCCCGTCCCCCCGGTAGCGGAGCCTTAGGATGCTGCGAATGCAGCTCCCAACGTGAGCGCAGGAATTCAAAACCTTGACGATCTCCCCCAAAACGGAGAAATTCGGGAGATGAGAAAGACACTACAGGTAGTGATGGCGGGAATTCTTCCTTGGATGATCCTGCTTAGCCCGGCTGTGGCAGGGAAGGGGGAGCTTTTCAGTCGGCCAGTTCTAATCGGGGCGAGCGTCAGTGCCGGATTCACAGAGTCTGAGTTGTTCGGCGGAGAGAAGACTGCAGGCTATCAATTGAAGCACTATTTCGACGCCGCAATTTTGAGCGAACACGCGCCGACTGAAACCTTCGGAGGAGCGTTCTTTTTCATGAGTCCAGAGAAGACGGGTGCCACGTGTATTGAAAAGGCTCTGGCGGCGAAGCCCAGTCTGGTGGTCGCGATCGATTTCCTGTTTTGGTTCTGTTATGGCGAGGGGATGACTCCGGAACAGCGCCTCACTAAGTTTGAGGAAGGGCTTAAGCTACTGGAGAAGATCGATGCGCCAATGGTGATCGGCGACATTCCGTATGCGTCTGCCGCAGTGGATAAGATGCTGTCAAAAGAACAGCTGCCGCCGAAAGAAATCGTCGAGCAATGCAACAAGCGGCTCCGTGAATGGGGAGGAAACCGTGAGGCCGTTGCAGTGGTCTCCCTGTCAGACTTTATGGAAGCAGCTGTGGCGAACCAATCCCTCAATGTCCGCGAGCACATCTGGGCAGAAGGTTCCACCCGCGCTTTGCTGCAGGGAGACCTGCTGCACCCGTCCCACCATGGATGCGTCGGACTGACAGCATTTGTCCTCGATGCCGCGCTCACGTGCTCCCCCGCAGTTCAGTCTGATTGCGTTTGCTGGGACTTGCAGAAAGTTTACACGGAAGGCCTGGCTTCCGCACGCGCTGCTTTTGCGTCGAAGGCTGCGCCGAAAAACGAACCTGCGGCCAAGTCCGAGTGACGTTCCTTCGCTACTCGAGGCTCCGCTTCCAGAGCGGCTTTCCATCTAGCGACCGGATGACGATTTTCCGCACTTCGCCGACGGTCATGTAGGTGGACAGGCCGAACGGTGCACATTCTTCAATATCTCCATGGCGCAGGCTGATCTTTTTTCCGGCAAGTGGGGCCTTCACAATGATCGCACTGCCATTCCAAACCTTTAGGACATCAGGCCTGACCTCGATACGAAAGGTAAACCACTCTCCCGCTGGGTAAGTATAGGTGCTTGTTGTCTCGTTCGCGGATGCGTCGATGTCATCGATGCAGGAGATACCGGTAACCGATCCGCCCCAGCCTCCAGGGACAAAAGTAGCGCAGCTACCCAGCGAGTTCACCGGGAAAGTAAGTGCAGCAAAGAAATCTGGCCCGTCGACGCGCCGGGCCTCGTATACAATCTCGTAGTTGGTTACCGGCAGCTCCCAGGGGCCTTCATAGCGAATAGCGCTTATTGGTTCGCCATCGAGAATCCGGCACACTCCATCCTCTGTAAACTCAACTCCGGCATTGCCGGCGATTGTTTTCACAACCTGCCAGTGCTGCGAGCCCTCGGCCAAAAGCTCGATCTCCATGGCCGCCTTGACCCGGGGGGCAGCACCGGAATCGGCCAGTTTCTTCGATTCTGTCGCAGCGACAGCCGGTGGATCGCTTCGTTCTCCGCTGCACCCAGCCAGTAACGGGACGATCGCGCAGAGTCCGGGGATACGCGCCCTACTTCGCAGCATCCCCATCTTTCGCTTCAGCAGGTGCAGTGCCTTCCTTCTTTAGTTCGAGTGGGGAGCCATCCATGCGGCCGATTTTGAAATTTCGATATTCACCCGCAGTGACATAAGTCGCCAGACCAAGCGGCGCACAGTACTCGATATCGCCCCAGCGCATGCCAATACGCCGATCTGCCAGCTCAAGGTCGACGATGTTCGTGTCATCCATCCACACTTTCAGGAACTCGCGAGTCACCTGAATGCGGAACTTATACCATTGATTCAGTTCAAACTTGTGAAACGTGGACGTAGTATTGTTCGCTGCATCCATGCCGTCGATGCTGGATATTCCGGCCAGTGCGCCTCCCCAGCCACCGGCAACAAAGGTGCAGCACGTCTTGATATCGTTCACCGGAAAGGTTAGTCCGCAGAAAAAATCCGTGCCCTTCGTGCGCCGGGCTTCCAGCGTTATCTCGTAGTTGGTTACGGGAAGATCGAGCGGTCCCGTGTAGCGAATGCCGCTCAGCGGGTCACCCATTTTCATGCGGAAGACACCTTTCTCATCGGTAGCCTCGATTCCGCCATTCGAGGGGAAATCTTCGAGGATCTTCCAGTGCTTCACGCCTTCCAAAAAGAGGTCTGCCGCCCCGGCTTCCACCTTCGCCTGCTTGAGCTGTTCCAGTTCCGCCAGCGCTTTGTCACGCTCCTCCCAGGCGATCGCAGCCGAACTCTTGAGCGCCGCGATTTTCTTTTCCAGTGCTCCGGCTTTCGCCTCCACCGCCTCAACGGTGGCGCGCAATCGTTCGGTAATTTTTTCCACATCCTCAGACGGCGCTTCTTGAGCTGTGGCTGGAACCAGCAGGGAGAGGCCACCGAGGAAGGTGATCAAATTGCGTTTTTCGGAGGTGAAAATGTTCATCAACGGTGGATTGGCGTGTTTTTGTCTGCGTAGTGGGAGCAAAGGAGATTGTCGCTCGCGGGTGATCGTTGCGGTTTTTCACGGCTTTTGCAATCGCTCAAAATTCTGAGCACCTGTCAGGCAGCACTTTGATCGCACTCAATCGGAAAAGAAGTATTGACCAAATCAGAATACAAGGTAATTACATTGTGAAATGTTTAGATTTTGGGGAAATATTTTTTTGAGGGCAGCGTGGGTGGGACTTGCCTTGTCTGCTGGAGGCTTATTTTCATCCTGCTCAGACCGGCAATTTTCTTTCGAGTCCGAGGAGCGAAGGCAGGCCCGACAGGAACTTGTGGGAACACAACTCGCAACACTTGCGGTGGGGGAGACGATTTACTCTGACGTGGAGATTCGCGAAGTGACACCCGCTGGCCTGCGAATCCTGCACTCGGAAGGAGTGACTAATGTTGAGCTCAAAGACCTGCCTGCCCAGTTGCAGGAGGCTGCGATGTTTGATCCAGCCGATGCCAAAGCCTACCTTCGGGCAAAACGCTCGCTGAAACAAAGCCGACAAGGCGGCAGCGAAGAGTTCAAGCTAGAGAACGAACTCGATCAACTGCCCGCAATCCCAGAAGAGGAGCGGATGTTGAACCAGGCGATCGAGCGGGAGATCCTGCTCAGTCACGGCATTCAAGACCAGATTCAGGCGACGATGGCCGAAGCCGCTGCCCTCACCAGGAACAGCGCCAAATGGAAATCGAAGTGGCAGCACATTCGCAAGCTGGAATTGGAGCGCTCGCGGCACGAGGCGAAAGTAAGGAAAGCCAAGCGGCTCCTTGCTGAAAAGGAACTCGTACGGCGCAAGCGTGAGCAGATGGCTCGATCACGGTAGCATGATTTGCGGATTGTTTTCTCACAGCAAATACATTCAGAATGTGCAGGTAGTCATCACCAAGCCAACGCCCGGTGACTCCACCCCGGTTTCCTTATGGAATCAGATTCAGCAAACGAGATGAGCGAAATGGTAAAGAAAACCCTCTACGGTGGACCGCACGATGGAGAGCAGATCGAGATTCACAAGGATCATATCAAATTGAAGGCCAGAATTGAGATTTGTGGGGATGGTAAAGTGAGTGTCTACGGGGTAGATGATGATGGAAGGTTTGTCTGGCTTCCTGATCCCGAGGACCCCAGAGTTTCACGCGGCTTCTTCGTATGCGATGACGATGGGCGGGTGATATCCGAGGAATCGTCCACATCCGATGCGCTTGAGAAGCTGGATGAGCTGAACGATGACGGCGAATCGTGGAAGTTTTGATCAGAGCAGGGACGTTTGTCCCCAAATGTCCGGCTGGGTGCGCGTACGAATTTCGATGAGTGTTGGTAATCGGAAACGCGTGATCATCCCGATCCCCGACAATATTGCCCTTCAAAGGGGAAAAGATTAACTAACCGCGAAGACGCATAGGGCACGAAGCCCTGAGGAAGTTCTATAAATGGAATGACTCATCGAAAAACATGAGTGAGCGGCCTTATTTTTACTCTCCCTGTGCGTTGATTTTCTTGTCCTCGTCCGGGTTGGCTCCTTTGGAACGTTCCTCGGCCTTGCGGCGAATCTCTGCCTTCACCTCCTTGAGCCGTTCCGGCCATTCGAAAGTAGGAGCAGTGTTAGGATCGTAGCCTGCGAGATGTCCGTGCAGGCGGGTAGCGGGCTTGGTGTATTTTAACTCTGTGTCGCCGAACACTTCCCGGCAGAGGGCGGCAAGCCCGGGATCATACTCGATAAGCTCAGCGCGTGTGTCGACGTGATTGTGGTCGTGGTCGGGTGGGCGGTTGTTGTCAAACCAAGACTGCACTCCTTCGGCGAAGTATTCGTGATGATTCACCGATGCGTATTTCCCTTTCCACAGGCCCGCCGCCATCGCATTGTCGTAGGTTTGCTCGACCCGTCCGTCGAAGGTCGGATCCAGGTTGACGATTCCGCGCAGGTGGATGTTATGGGCGAGTTCGTGAATGACAATGCTTTCGGTGCTATAGGGATCGCCGGGATAGCAGAGAAGATTCTCCTCCGCGCATGAGCACAACGGATCTTCCAGCGATCCGCCCATGCCGCGCGCACGGGCATCCCAGAAATCTTTTGGCGTAAGGTACGACCAGCCCGGTAGCTCGGTAGTGAACTCGTTGTATCCGATCACGCAGAGTCGTGAACCGCTTTTGATCATCGCCTTGAGAACATCAGGCCGCAGCGCGAGCATCTCGGTCACAAGGAAAGCGGCCTCCTTGAGGGCGTAGTCGTTGACCTTCTCACTGGAAAGTACCGGCAAGCCTTCCGCACTTACAAACTTCTTGTAAAACGGATCGACCTTGAGTTCGGCAGGAGGGGCAGTGACCTCGAATTGTGCCGCCGCGTGATTTTTCGATTGCCCCTTGATGAGTGACAGCATCGCCCGGGCCATGGCATCGCCGATCAGAAAGTAGGTCTCCGCATTGCTGTTCCAGTGATAGGCCTGGCCGCTGGGCGATACTTCCTTTGGACGGTAGAAATCTTTGGTGCCCACAAAGGCGACGTTGCCTTTGAATTCCTCTCGCCCGGCTGCCGCAGCCTGCGCCTGCATCAGCGACAGCGCTCTGGGATGCTTTTCCTCGTGCCCCGACATTCCAGTTTCTGCGATCACGAAAGGCAGTTTCTCCACGCCGAGATCCTTCCGCACATCGTTGATGAAATGCACCATGTTCTCCTCGTAGGCATCATTGGCTGCCTGGTTTACGCGGTCGTTCCACCCTTGATGCCAGCCGAAACCCGCCAGTTCGTAGCCATTGCCATCGTAGTCTGGAAACTCCTCTTTCAGATTCGCCAGCACCTGTTTGATGTGTGCGATCATTTCGGTATAAAAAGGGCCTACAGTGCCGCCGCTGCTCGGAGGACGGAAATCCTTGTCAAGGCTCTTGCCTCCCCAGGCCGTCTTGATCAGCAAGACCTGTTCCTCAAGTTGCTCTCCCACTGCGTGACCAAACTGGAACTCCGGCCCGATGCGGTCTTCCCTGGCTCCGTAGCCGACGGACAGCCCGCCCTTGCGCCCGAGGTACCAGATCCACACATCATCCCGCGTCACCCAGTCGCCGTTCGCATCGACAGTGTGCTTGAAACGCTCAGCCGTAGCGGAGTCTTTGACCAAATACTCCAAGGTGCCTTTGCCGCCATTTGGACTGTTCTCAGGAATCTGAATGACGCCCGCTCCTTCCATGTTTGACTGTCCAGCCAGAATGAAGACCTTTAGTGGTGGTTTTGGATTCTGCTGCTGGGCTGATCCCGACATCGGGAATAGGGCCAACATCACCATCAATGCGGCTGAGGAAAGAGCGAAGAAATTCATCTTCACAGTGTTGGGAGAGATTTTAAGATCATCAATCGTTTTTTGCCTTCATGTCAGCCCCAGAATCCCTGCAAGCGCTGCTCGGCTGGAACTACGAGTGGAAACTTCTCACTGAATGGGTGTTCGGCGATGCCCGCAAATTCACGCAGGGCTAAATGGATGTGCTCGGGTCGCACGATGAGTCCTTTGTCCTTGTCGTCGACGAGGGCGAGCGACAGTGGGTCGATGGGAACGAGAAACTGGCCATCGTCGGTCTTACCGATGACGCGATTGCCCTGGATGCCGGGGCCTAGAAACATGATTGAACCGATCGACCAGTGGTCTTTACCATCGCCTTTGTTGTAATTTGGTGTGCGGCCCATTTCGCTCTGCATCACTACTACGAGCTGGTCACGCAGGTTGAGTTTATCCGCTCGGCGCAAGGTGTAGTCGATGCCTGCGAGCAATTCGGGGATGAGGTTCATCTGATCGCGGTCATTGTTCGCATGGCTGTCGAACTGCCCGATGGAGAGATTCGCGGACACGCAGACACCGGCTTTGAACGAGGCAAGGGCGATTTCCGCCTGCTGCTGGAGGCGGTACTTTGGATTCTCTTTTGGAATGAAAGGAGTGACGCGCTGGAGCGCCTTCGAGTTGAGTTGGGCGGCGTAGAGCATGCTCTGCGCTCGCTCGATCCGGGGCAGGCGCGTCTGTGAAATGCGGGCATCGGTCTGGTCTTTGAGTGCCGCTTCAATGCGGGCATTGACGAAATCATCATGATACGGGCTGCGTGCATTTCCCTCAACGCAATCGGCATTGGCGATGCGGCCCAGCGTTGGTAAATACGGCACTCGAGCCATGGGAACGACATTGCCGGTGGAGGAATAGTTTCCGAACGTCAAAAAAGCCAGTGGACACTCCGGGCCGCGGCAAGCAGCCACCAGCGCGGCGAAGGTTGGGTAGGCAAGGCTGTCGAGTTTGCCTGTCGCCATATAGCGCGAACAGGGCGCGTGGTTGTTCACCGAGTAATCGAGTCCATTGAAGACGAGCAACTCGCTACCGTATCGTTTAAAGAATTCCTCATTGCTGAGTCCTCCTGAAGCCTGATCGATGTTCGCGGCAGTCGGAGCGAAATGAATGTTTCCTTCGGTGAGAATGTCGTCTTGTTTGTAGAGACGGTTGACCTCGCCAACGCCCTTTGGATCCATGAGGTAAGTCGTATCCCAGCCGCCCGACGCATTGAACACAATGTAGAACGGGCCATCATAAGGAGGCGGCACTTGTTCATCGGCGCGCGCAATGTCAGGGAAGCCGACAGGCGCAGCGACACCCAGACTGGCGAGCCCACAAAGTTTAAGAAAATCGCGTCTCATGGAGTGGCATTATTTATTCATAGAGGAATTCCTGTTGCCGCAGCAAGTAAGTGACCAATGCCCGCCAGGAGCGCAGCGTGTAATCGGGGTCATCGATCCTGGTTTCAGGCTCAGCACGGCAGTGGTAAATTTCGAGCTTATCAATATCTCCCTGCTTTCGGGCATCGGCGATAATGTCAGTGAAAAGTGTGTAGCTGCGATCGATTTCAGCTGGGTCAGTGCTGCCGAGAATGTGCTGATGTAAGTACTTGATGGCAGCGCGAATCACACTTTCTGTGTCTTTGCCAGGCACCACTTCCAGTTCGATCTCCGGAAAAAGTCGGCGCTGCTCTGGGTCCAAGAGGAAATCCGCAATAACATTTTTACACGCCACCTCGTTTGCCATCAACCGCTGGATGGCACCCATGGCTCCGCTCGGATCCGCGATCCGTTCAGTGACTTCTTTGGTATCGATGCCGCCGTAGAGAATCTTGAATTGCTCCTCCAGTCGCCCCCATGGCTTGCCAAAGATGGCGGCGATCTTGCGCTCGAGTTGCTCTGGAGTCAGGAGCCGTACGAGTCCTAAATCACTGAGTTCCGCGGTGCGTGCCGAGCCGATTTGTGCCATTGTCAGGCCATCCGCACGGTAGAATTTGGACAGGGAGAGTTCTCGAAAAGCTACCTTCAAATTGAAATTCGCCGCAGTGAAGCGTTGTGCGATGGCGGCAAATTCGCTGCGCTGTTCATAATAGGCACGCTGCCTGAAGTCAAAAAGCGGGTCCTCGATATCCCTGGGGGGCAGCAGTGCTTTGCGCCCGGTCAGGATATACCAAACGTGCTCCACCATCGCGACTGCGAATCGCGGGTCGCTAGCCGTGCGTTCGCCGAGCCATTGCAGGCCGCGCCAGCGTTCGCTTTCCGGCAGGTACTCACCCTCATGCCCCGGCGGGAACATGTCCTGAAACCAACCCTCGTCACGCTTCTTATAAACACCATTGCCATCGAGCGCGTAGTAATCCTGAAAGACCCCCGCCACAGGATCAATGATCTTGTGACAGACGACACAATCGGCAGCCTGCATCGTCGGGATCTCGTACTTTGCAGTGATCGCGGCCGCATCATTCACGCGCGGTGCAAGCTGCATGATATCGATGCCAAGGAACTGCTGAAAGTACATGCGAACGCGCAGCCGGTTGCGATTGGTCTCAGTGGTAGGGTAGCGCTTCAAGTATTGGAATGTGCTGAGAATTCCCGCGTGAGGATAGTAACCGGTAGCCGAGTCCTGATTGGTCTTCTCACTGCGTCCAGTGAGCGCTTTGAGCCGGACAGGAATGTATTCGAGACGGTTTTCAGGATCTTTGAATCGCATGTGAACTTCGTCAAAGATGCCATAGCCGCGCGCCGTGTAGGGGCTGACCATGATGTAGTCAGCCGTGATGAGCTCGGTAAATGGCCTGTTATTGCGGACGATGTGCTTCACCAGTTCCATGGGTTCGCGCTGCATCGAGTCCCGGTAGTCAGCGGCCAGCTTCCAGCCCGCGCGCTCGCGTTCCTTCTCGTCAGTGATGTCGGCAAAATCCCAGTTCTGATACCAGTGCCGGGTTTTCTCAAAGTGTTCGTAGGACAGCACGTTTTCGGCGACGTCATCAATGCCGGGCGTCAGGAAGATATCATTGAATCCCTCGGCAAGCCGTTCGTAGAAGGCCTCCTCGCTCATCAGAGCATCAAGGATGGACGGCATCGCACCGAGCCCATGCGTGGCTACAGATTCACGTTCCTCCGCCTTAGGGAGACGGGCGGCAAGTGACAATGTTAGACGTCGCAACAGCTTGCCGTCATCCATCATTTCGACCCCCTGAAAGAACGGCAAAGCCTGCCTGCCAGGGCCGGGCGCAGCCAGAGAATGGCCGTTCACACGACTGACGAATTCCTCGAGAATCCGATAGCGCATCGACCCAGGATTGACTACGTCTTCACCGCCATGGTCGAGTCCGCCGATGACCTTTGAGAGCATGCGATACGGCTGCCCCTCGACATCCCCCTCCTGAACCATCGCCATTCTGGTAAACGCAGCCCGGTTGTGCGCAAGCACATCGCCAAGCTCCACATCGCGCGCAGGATCGCGCAAGATGAAGTCGCTATCTTCTGCATCGCCTCCTGCCTGATGACATTTCAAGCACGCCCGGTTAGCTACTTTGCCCCAGACTTCCCGGCTGAAAAAATCATCATCACTGGCAGAGCACGCTGAATTCTGGTGGGCACTTTCCTCCGCAAAAGCCGGTAAAAAAGGAGCCGCCCCAGCGAGCAGAATCGAGATTAGCTGTAGTCGGAGATTCAAGGCAGGTGTGATGTGGTACAGTATTGCTGACCGGGGCGACTTTCACAAGCCAACATCGGTTATCGCCTGGAGGAAGTTGTAGTAAGCTTCTTTGCCCCTTCCTTAATCAAAGTGAGGATCAATGAACGGTAGGGGCAACTGTACATCCTGCCATTGCGACAAACCAGATCGACGATAAGCGATCAGTTGGGTTGAGAATTGCTTCCTTATTCCGATTCGTCTGGCCACTCGTCGGTGTGATGGAGGCGCTGGCGGAGTTTTCTGCGGTCGGCGCGGTGCTTGATCTGGCGCTTCTGTTTTGGGGTGAGTTCTTCTTCCTCGTCGCGGCGGTTGCTTTCGCCAGCCATAACACAGCCGAGTGGCTGAATTTCGGCGACGATGTCCGCAAGGTTGAAATGCTCGATCTGCGCGCGGACGCGGGCTGCGTCCTTGTAGGCGGATGGCGTTTCCGTGAAGTCGGGCTTTCCGCCGAACCAGCGCACGTCGATGTCCCGTGTGTGGCTTGCGATCAGCTGTGCGATACGTTGCTTGTCGATGCCACCGCCTTTGACTTTAAACTGGCGCAGGAGCCCGCGCCGGGATTGGTTGCGGCCTGCTCCATGCGGCGCGAACGAGTGATAGTCTGGGTTGTCTTTACCTAACACTACCAGAATTGGGCTCGCCATGTTCATGGGGATCAATCCCAGCAGTGGTCGACCATTTTCGTCTTTCCAGGCTGGCGTCGCGCCTTTTCCATGCATGAAGGTGTTGCCGCGCTTCCACACGAAGTTGTGCTCGTTACCGAACCCTGCGATCGCTGCGGAATCGATGCGCTGAAGGAAGCGATCGTGGATGGCCTGGTGATTTGCCCGCGTCCAGCGTGAAACGTATTGCAGCGCATGCCAGTAGTGCTGTCCAGCGGGCGTGTCGTAGTCGAGCCACGCCAGCTCTTCAGGAATGTCTTTACCGATTCTTGCCAAGTGTTTCGCTGCTGCATTCGCCCCGCGTGTGTAGAGCGCCGAGCCCAGGCCGCGTGATCCATGGTGAGTGACGAGCGCCTTCACTGTGCGCGTGCCATCAGCATTCGCTGGCGTTGTGGAAATCCGCTCGGCGAGGTCGCGGTAGCCTACCGTGGTCAGTTTTTCTAACTGTGCCTTGCTCCACTGTGTGGTTCCAAGATAAGCAAAGTGATTGCCGTCGCCCTGATCGGCCATGTGCATGCGTGCCTTGTCCTGCAGGCCGCTTAGGAAAGGGTTCGTCCACACGGCTTCGTCGATAACTGGGTGGTGAACGCGGTCAGCGGGATCGCGACCGCCGCGTCCGAACCGGGTGGACGCGACAATCGCATCGAGCAGCGCGGCACTGTCGGCATCGCTGCGGAAGAAGGTGGCGAACATCGAGCAGCAAATGTCCGCACTGTGCGCGGACGGGAAAATTGCGTTTTCGGCTGCCAGGACTCCGCCGACGGGGACCGACGCAGTCGACTTTCCCACCGGACAGGCATCCGGCATGATGGAGGCACCGGAGACGACGGGGATGCGAAGAAAATCCCGCAATTGGCGGCGCACCGCACCGATGTTCTGTTCCTCAAGTGCGTTCTCAGCGGTGATTGCTTCGGCCAGCAGGACGGGGGTCTCGTTGAGTCGCACCGCCGTGTCGGGCTTGGGAACCGAGCGTGCGACCAGCTTGAAAAGATAGGCAGGGTCGGTGACTCCGCGTGCTTCATAGTCGCGCGCACACTCCAGCGCGGCGTCCAGATTGCTCTCCTCCGTCCAGCCTGCGTCGATCAAAGCCTGGCGCAATATTTCCGATGATCTTTTCAAAAGGGTAATCCACCCAACCTCAAGGTTGTTCGTTGTTCATCAGAAGCGAGTGGTGCGCAATGCAAAAGATAAAAAAGCGGAGGCCCGTGTGGACCTCCGCTTGGCTGCTCGTTTGAGCGAAAATGGATTGCGTATGAGTGTGCTACTAGAAGTTGAAACGGAAACCGGCTCCGTAGGTCTGACCTTCTTCCTCAAGCTTGGTGGTGGCGACAAAGGACAACCCCTTGTAAACTGGTACCAGTGCTGTCACGCGACCGTAGAAGTTGGCTTCGCTGTCGATGTAGTCGAGTCCAACGGAGGCACCCAGCTCGAACCATTTGCAGCTGTACCAGCGCGCGCCGAGTTCGGTGTAGGCGCCGAAGTCTTCGACGATGTCTTGATAGAATCCGCCCACTTCAGTGGTCAGGTCGACCGACTCCACCAGTTCATGATGAAGGCCAATGCCGAATCCAGCATTCGAGGTATCGTCCTGAATGGTGCCGAAGAGAGAAATGTAAGCGTTGTCTGCGATCGAGACAGACAGGCCGAGTTGGGCACCATTCGATTCGTCGAATCCGTCGAGATCGAAGGAGCTGAATGCCCAGTTTGCCTGGACGTAGTCGTAGCTAATGCCTTCGGTATCAGCGTGGGATACGACGGGAGCTGCCAGTGCGATGAGTGAGCATGCGAGTGTAAGAAGTTTCTTCATGTGGGTGGTTATTTGGTTGGTGATTAGTCCAACTTACTTTCTGTGCTAAAAATGGAGGTTTTCGCAACTCCAAATTTCATCAGATCGCTATCGCACTGTGTCCGCGACGCGTATTCTGCAACGCGAGGGCTTGCAAACAGGCCCAATTAAGCGATAGTAATTATGTTTTTTATTAAAAATACAGCAAAACTTAATAGTTAACCGATGCGAAATATATGAGCCTGCGAAAAAAATCTTTAATGACTCTGTTCTGCCTGACAGCTGCTGGCGCGGCATCAGGACAGGATTCTCCTGGCGGTCCGCCGAAGCCGTCGGCCGAGCCAGATTACCCGCCCCTGGCGAAAGTGATTGAGGGGTACTCGCAGCTCTCTTCGAAGAGTGAAAGTGGCCAGACGTTTTACAATGTCTGGAAGAAGGGAAGTGATCAACTGCTGGCGGAACTGCCCAAGGACTTCCGTACAGCGAAGCAATTCATCGCCATGACCGTCGCCAGTGGAGAGGCTTACGCTGGTCTCCAGTCTGGCGAGAAGTACGTGTATTGGAAGCAATACGGAAAAAACAAACTGGCACTCGTCGAGCCCAACCTTGAGATCCGTTCGACGGGCGACAAGGAATCGAAGTCGTCGATCAAGCGCTTGTTCACAGACCGGGTTCTGCTGGAGGTGCCGATCGTCACTTGGGTTCCCAAAGGCGGGCCAGTGATCGATCTGGACGCGTTCCTTGTGAATGGAGCGCCGGGATTCTTTGGCAGCAGTGCTTCGGGAATTAATCGTGGCATGTTCGAAGTGAAGACAGCGAAGGTTTTTCAGGACAACGTTGAGATAGGGATCGAGGCTCCCACTGGCAACGGGCAGTTGCGCGAGTTTCACTACTCGATCAGCCGGATCCCTGAAGCCGAAAAGAGCGGTTACAAGCCCCGCAACGCAGATCCGCGCATCGGTTATTTCACCACTCACTATTCCGACTTCGGGAAGTTTGAAGATGGCAAAGGCGTTACCCGTTTTATCAACCGCTGGAATCTGGAAAAAGCAGATCCGAAGTTGAAGGTCAGCCCACCTAAGAATCCGATCAAATTCTACGTGGAGCACACCACTCCCATCCGCTATCGGCGCTGGGTGAAGGACGGGATCCAGCTCTGGAACAAGGCGTTTGAAAATGTCGGCATCGTCGGAGCGATCGAAGTCTATTTTCAGGATGCCGAGTCCGGTGCCCACATGGAGAAAGATCCAGAGGACGTGAACTACAATTTTGTCCGCTGGCTCAGCAATGGCGTGGGCACCGCGATCGGGCCCAGCCGAGTGCACCCCGAGACCGGTCAAATTCTCGATGCAGACATCATTCTTACCGACGGCTGGATCCGCCACTGGTGGCAGCAGTACAATGAGGTGATGCCGGAAGTGGCGATCGAAGGCTACGCGCCACAGACGCTCGCCTGGCTGCACAAGAACCCCGAGTGGGATCCACGCGTGCGCCTCGCTCCCCCGTCACGTCGCCAGGAAGTCTTTGAACAATCCATGACATCGCCGATTCCCGCACTGGGCGGCCATGCCGTCGCATCGGTCGACACCAGCGTCATTGGTGATCAGGAATACGATGGCCTCATGGGGCGCTTCAGTCAGGTGAACGGACTGTGCATGGCTGCGAATTGTAAAAGCCACGGCATCGCCATGATGCAGATGGCACTCGACATCGCCACCGCAAATGATGCTACTGAAGGCGATGAGGGCAAAGACGGTGAGAAGAAAGACGAAGAGAAGAAAGACGAGAAGGACAAAGAGCAAATGGTCGACGGCATCCCTGAGTCATTCATCGGGCCGTTGCTGATTGATCTCGTTGCGCATGAAGTCGGGCACACGCTTGGACTGCGTCACAACTTCAAGGGCTCGAGCATCTACACCTACGAGGAGATCAACAGCGATGCCGTGAAGGGCAAGAAGCCGTTCGCTGGTAGCGTCATGGATTACATTCCGATCAACATCGTTGCTGTGAAGGATGCGGCGAAAGGAGACTACGGCATGATCGATCTCGGCCCCTACGACATGTGGGCCATCGAGTACGGCTATTCCTTTGAGAGCGATTTGAAGCCGATCCTCAGCCGTGTCGCTGAGCCGGAGTTGCAATACGCTACCGATGAGGACACCTGGGGGCCGGATCCACTCGCTCGCCGCTACGACTTTGGCAAAGATCCGCTGGCATACGCCAACAACCAGATCGAGCTGGCGCGCGAGCATCGTGCAAACTTGATCGAGAAATTCGTCAAGAATGGCGATAGCTGGTCAAAGGCACGGCGGGGGTATGAGCTGACCCTTAGAACTCAGTTGAACGCGCTTTCGATGATGGCCAACTGGATCGGCGGCACCTACGTCTACCGTGATTTCAAGGGCGACCCGAACGGTCGTGCTCCAGTGGAAGTGGTTCCTGCCGAGAAGCAGCGCGCGGCGCTCAAGTTCGTCGTGGACAACGCTTTCCGTGATGAGGCGTTCGGTCTGACTCCTGAGATGATTCAATATCTGACCGTCGACAAGTGGTGGGATGATATGGACAGCGCATTTGCTGATCCGGGCTGGCCAGTGCACGACCGTATCCTGGGTATCCAGGCCTCGGCGTTGACTGCGCTTTTGAACCCGACCGTGCTCGGCTACGTTTACGATAACGAGTTCCGTGTGCCGTCTGATCAGGATGCACTCACACTGCCAGAAGTGCTGGAGACGATTCATTCCACTATCTGGGCCGGACTCGAAAAGAAGGACGACACCATCCACACCGCGCGGAAGCCGTTCTTCTCAAGCCTTCAGCGCAACCTTCAGCGCGAGCATGTCGATCGTCTCATCGATCTGACTGAGCCGGAAGTCGCATCCATGTATCCAGCATTCCGCCCGATTTCCGATCTTGCGACCGATCAACTCACCTCGATCAAATCAGCGATCGAGCCAGTGCTGGCCAAAGGCGGGCTCGACTCGTATTCCCGCTCACATCTGCGGGAAACCGCCAAGCGGATCGAGAAAGCACTCAACGCGGATTACGTCATTCAGAAGTAAGCAGCTTTCGCAGGCTCCTACTTCCGCTGCAGAGATAGTTGCAGTATGGGCAAAAGAAAGCCCGGTGGTTAACCCACCGGGCTTTCTGTTTCGAGGGATCGGTCGTCTGTGTCTGTCTTCCTGTGCTGCGATGTAATCTCGAAAGGGAAATAGATCCACATTATTAATCCGGCGAATATACATATCTTGAGAGAGGTAAATTCGTCCGTCAGGAATCATGAAGCGAGGCACGTGCCTTCCGAGCGATTTGAATCAATTCTGGAGAGCAGGAATTTTGACCATCTTGAGGCACCGGAGTGCTGGTGGAGAAATTCAGGGAACGTGTTTTTAAGGGCATCGGAGACGATTGCTTCTGAAGGAAGCACGTCTGGTCGAATCGTTCGGATCCAGGAACCGAAGTGCTTCCACACTTGCTCCTTTTGGGTCATCGCGAGATAGTTGAGCATCCCCTGAGCAATGGCACCGCACTGAACGAAGATGTGATAGGCGCGCATCTTTCGGTGGACGTGTTCGCGATACTCCTTTGTTTCGTGGTGCACGTATTGATTACCGCTCTTGCGTTTC
>JAGROY010000488.1 GCA_020439995.1 Verrucomicrobiia bacterium | reverse complement strand
GGCGGTTTTATGGTTGATGAATTATCATAAACGAATTATTTTATGGTAATTATAGAATTATGAATATTTTCCTAGCCCGAGACAACAACCAAGGTGGACCGTTCTCCCCGGAGCAGCTGCAAGAGATGATCCATTCAGGAACAGTAATGAAAACCGACATGGTCTGGCACGATGGCATGCCCGGTTGGCGTTGCATAGGAATGGTTCCTGAATATTTGAGCCTTTTTGAAGCACCATCAACAACGGTTGGGCATTCTGCACAAGGCAAGCCTGAATCAAAAACGGACGTGGCTCCAGCCTCAGCAGCAGCAAAGGCGGCTCCAGCATCAACGACCGCAGCGAGTAGTGGAGATGCGGCACCGATTCCTTACAATCCCAACGGTGCTCCTCCGCCAAAGGCCGACGGCCCGGCGGTCACAGGATTTTCGGCCAACGAGAGGGAACTGGCGTCGCGGGGCGCTCGCCTGATGGCTTCTCTCCTGGATGGTGTTATTTGCATTTTGGCAGTCTGGATTTTGAGTGCCTATTTTCTGCCGGGAGGACTGTCACTGATGGATTTGGCTGGCACGGGAGGTCATCAGGGGCCGCGTGAACTGGTTGTCGTTGAGAATGAGGCTGGTGAGAAAACTTGGGAAATCAAACCCGTGGACGGGAGCGCCGCACTATCGATCGCTGATCGCTACAATCGTAATGAACTCACGGAAGCCGAGCAGGCGAAGATTCTCCATTTCTTGATGGCTGTAGGGATTGTCATCCTGGTGATCCTGATCCTGCAAGTCGTTTTTCTGTGCACAAAGGGCCAGTCCATTGGGAAAATGTTTCTGGGGATCCGCATCGCGCGTGACCCTTCAATGGCACCCGCCAAGTTCGTTCATGCCGTGCTGCTGCGGTCAGTCGTGCCCTGGATCATTAACATGATTCCCATCATCGGAGGCCTGTTCTCGATCGTGAATGTGCTCTGTATTTTTGGAGCTGACAAAAAGTGCCTTCACGACCGCATCGCGTCGACCGCTGTGGTGAAGGCTTAAGCTAAATTTAAAACGGCCTGGGCTACGAGGAACAATGATTGTTCGATCTGTCTGTAACTATATGACTCCATATTCAAGTTTTCTCTCGTTGAGGTCATAGTTAAACGCATTAAAAATGAATCAGACAAGCTCTCGGTATCCTCAGCCTCTACGGCGAACACCGACGAAGACACGGCACTACTCCACACCGTATCCTTCCATCATTACTTCGAATGTCCTGTGGGTTTGCGACGTGTCTGAGTCCACGAGAGTTCGACGAGAACCGTTCCATCGGAAGTCGTAATTGCACCTTTCGGCTCTGCCCGATCTTCTCCTACGAATCGGTGCTTGGAGATCAACCTATTACCGCCCGGAAACTCGGCGGTCAGTGTCATGGTCTGTGATTTCTCGTCCCACGTGCCAGTGATTTCGGAGCGAGTGACACCGCTCATCATGACTCCGGGGTAGTTCTTAGCCTCGGGATCGTAGGTCATCAATATTTGAATCTCCGGTTGCTGAGCATTCTCGGGGCTGGAATCCTCAAATCGGATGAATGCCCCACCAAGAGACCAAGCCCGTGATGATAACGCTTTGTAAGTAGATCTCTCTCCTTGAGTGGGGTTGGCAGTGACTTCGACATCCCAGACACCAACAAACCGATCGAGAACCTGCAATTCTGCCGAACGTTTCTGCGGCTTGGTGTCCTGAGCTTGTGAAAAAAGGAGGGATACAGCTAGTGCGACGAGACCAATGGGAATGTGTTTCATATTTAGATTACTGTTAGAGTGAAAGTTCGGATACTTTGAGACTGCACTGGCGCTGGCAACAGATTATATTTTTTTGACGAAATCTCCTTTTAGCGTCCTAGCGGGATAACTGATCAAGGAGGTCGAACACCCTTCGAGCCTTAAAATGTGAAGATATGTCCCAAAATGACTCAAGCATTGCAATCTGAAAGGCGAGGCGATTGGCTCGCGCAACTTTACCAAGAGCGAAGCTTTGTGCTCCGCCTCGATCGATCAAATAATTCCAGTATAGAAGGTTATCCTCAAAAGTCACAGTCCCTTTACCATCGCGATCGACATGATAGCGATACCCGGTGTCAAGATTTACGGTTCCAAATCGCGTGAGATAAAATCCCAATAAGGTGCCGACTGCCGTCACTGCATCGCAACTGTCATACATTCGCGAGGTCGACAGTCTAGTTATCGCCCACCCGTCACTCAATTTATCTGATATTCCATCCCATGAGCTAACTTGGGATTTCTCTAGAGTATCCAGATTCCTTCTCACTTCCATAGCCAAGGATGTCATTAGAGGCAAGTTACGATACAATTTACTTTCCCACCAGACCACTTCGGCATGACTCAATATTGCAGCCTTGGACTTATGCGGTATTGCGTTGACTGAAGTCGACGTTTCCTTGAACAGAGCAAGAATTCCATCTATCTCACGAACTAAGAATTCTAAGTAGTTTGATAAATTTAAATCTGTAGCAGTTTCACAGGCATCCCATAGACGATGATTTGAAGG
>JAGROY010000487.1 GCA_020439995.1 Verrucomicrobiia bacterium | reverse complement strand
GCACTCCAAACGAAGCTGTCTCTGCCGGTGGTGCTCGTCCGCTTCAGGTTTGTTCAGGCGTGTTTGAGTTGCTGCTTCAAGGGTGTGGCACGGGCCAAATCAAGTTCTGGTGGATGAACAGCACGGGTGACATCATGCAAAAACGCCGTTCCATTCTGGAAGTCCTTGAATCCGTCGTAGTCAGCTTCTTTACTTGGGCTCAGGCAATGGGATTTTTACGGGTTTCAGATTTTTAAAGTGATTGATAGATTTGGTTGCCTCATCGTCCATAGACAGGGTTTCCAGAACCTACGCCATGAACAAGCATCAGAAATTACTTTGGGGATTCGTGATTCTCACATTGCTCGCAGGTGGGTTGTGGGGATGGAAAAGTAATACATCGCAAATTCCAAGCGCGGCCCACATCGCTGAGGAAACGCCTTTTTCGGACAGGGACACTTTGGACAAGGATACTGTCTCCGAGGGTGCCTCCGAAGACATGCAGCAGGAAGAGAAAGATCCAGTGGCCGTCAAAGCAAAGCCACGCAGGTTCATCGACATGACAGCTCGGGAACGACTCGACATTTTATTCCAGATCAAAGCCACTGATGCAGATGCCCTCTTCCAATTGTTTCTCGATGCGGGAAGGAAAGAACAGGACCCAATGAAGCAGTCTATGTTACGGGGGAGACTGAAGGGTGCGATTATGGAAAAAAGTATGCACCGGATTTCGTCGAAAGAATGAAGCAATTCGTGCTGGATGGATCCAACTCAAAACTTGAGAGGGGATTGCTTACCAGTGCCTTCGGGGGTGCCCATACTAAAGTAAGTGCGGAGTTCGTCCTCTGGGCCGTTGCGAACCAAACAGAGCCTGAGTTGAAGCTGACCGCTCTTAGCAACCTGAGCGGACTGGGAGGGGCTCAACCCCATCTACCCGCAATGATTGAGCCGCTGTGGCGGGAGTCTCAGGAGGCGGATGTTCTCAAGGCGGTAGCCATGGCGATGGCAGGCGAAGCCGCTCCCTCCAGCGTTGAATTGTTGCTGGACGGAGCTGCTGCGCCCGAGGGGCAGGATGACATGCGGCGCAGTGCAGCATCCAGGGCGCTGCCCAGAATCTACAGGGCAGACGCAGTTCCACCACTTGCATCCGCATTGGAAAAGAGCGCCCCTGGCAGTCGGTTAAATACCATCGCGCTTTACACAATCAGCCAGATCGGAGACGAAAGCGCAGCCCAGGCAGTGATAGGCTGGTTTCAAGGTGCCGACAGCAGCGCTGCGCCACTCGTTGCTACATGGCTGGGCAGAGCCACCGCTCTTTCGCATCAGAAAGCTGCGCAATCCGCCCTGAATCCATCCGTGCGGTTTCGCAGTGAGGAAAATAGGGAGGCAATTCGGGTGAAACTGGCTCTGATTGCTGAGGGAACGGAGAGCACGATCATTGACAGGAGGCCGAAAAAATAGGGATTGCGATAGTGAAGGATCCTCGCGAGTGGCGCTGGTGTGGCTATACTGAGGCGTTGAGAAAATAAGGGATGTGTTTCAAATGTAGGCATCAGGAAGCGGTAACTCGGCAGCGCGTGACAAGTGTTCCAGCGTTGATCTCAAGAAATCCAGCACTCCAGCACTTGGCATCTCGCCTCAGAAAGTCTACGATGCGGTATGATCGTCGAAAAGTATCTCGAACTCGCAAGCTTATCAATTGCGGATAAGAGGCTCTTGATCAATGAATTATGTCAGGAGATTGCGTCGATTGACGAGGAAAGTCCAGATCCCAATATCGTCAAGATTTTGGAGGAGAGGTGGGCTTCGTATGAGGAGAATCCAACGGGAGCGATGACCCTGGAAGAGTTCCGTAAGCGCATCGGTGCGGCGTGAACGAGATCGTTCTTTTGCAGTCTGCGCAGGCTGACCTGCTAGGGATTATCGGCCTTCACGGAGAGGCGTCTTATCGGCGGATTGATGAGGCGCTTGAAAAGATCCGAAACATGCCCGAGCTGGCACCAATCTACCATAATCATTTTCGCCGAAAGTTAGTTGCAGAATTCAGGTTAGGGACGCAGGTTTATTT
>JAGROY010000486.1 GCA_020439995.1 Verrucomicrobiia bacterium | reverse complement strand
GTTCCGGCGATGCCAAAACCACCGTCACCATCGTCGGGCTGCCAGACGCTGCGGTAAAGGAAAGCAGTGAGCGGGTGCGGGCTGCGGTGAACACGCCGCCTCCGAATTACGATTAACCTAGCCCACACATGAAGAGAGTGGCCATCACCTTCGTAGCCCTTGTCATACTGGCGTTCGTCTGCGGCTCCGTTTTTATCTACGTGTATTATGTTATTCCTAAAGCGAATGATGCCGAGCAATCGATCTCGCCATCCAAAGCCATGAATCTGGAATCAAAAGAAGCAGTCGACGAGGTGATTGAGGCCGCATTAGATAAGATCACCGTCTGGGAAATCGGACCCGCAACTCCCTCCGAACGCGTTGTGATCTGTGTTATCGGAACGATTTCGGGAACAGCTAATGGAGGCATTGGCAACTTCCTCTTCGACCCAACTTACGAGGAGCCGACGGACTTTCTCCACTGTGCGGATGCCTTTAATGCTACCGGTGCAAGCGAAGTTGCTAAGGAACTTCGCGCCGTGCTAAAGCTGTTTCCGCGTGGCTTGCCTCAGGCAGATCGAGATGAGCGCGCCCGCACCTTCAATGAGCTCAACAACCTCGCTATTGACCCGCTCGAGAAGTTGGAGGACTTGATTATTGATGAGGAAGAAGAGCATCGAAAAAAACTTGCTGCGTTCATTGTCCGAAGCCGCTTGCTGGGCGAAGCGGAACTGAACGAGGTCTCGCTGAGGGTGAGAGACGGTGAGCTGATTCAAGCTGCGTACCGCTTGGTGCAGATCAGGATCGACACAGGTGAAGCGGACCTCTCCAGCCAACCGGAGGGGATCGTCTTCTACGTGACCAAGGCGCTCGAATCCGTCATTTTCTACGAAGATGAGACAGTGGATCCTGAGCTCTATCTGACCTATGCCAATGCGTTTGACGCCATTGGAGCCTCAGAAGTTTCCCAAGAGATCAAACGCGCCTTATCGCTTTTCCCAGGTGGGCGGCCTCAGCCGGATCCATCAGAGCGTCGTCGCACGCTCGACATTCTGGAAGAACAGCCTGCCGAGCCGCTGAAGCCGCTCTGGAGAGCCTTCTACGATGATAAAGCGCATCGACGACTGTTGGCTCGATACATTTTGAACTCCGGCATGTTGGGCCACCCGCCAGATATCACACTATCAGCTGGACCAGTATTCGACCTCATCGTGAAACGGGATTACGTGGCGTTGGCTGCAGTGCTCACAGATGATGTGAAAGCCTCGAATCGGCTCGGGTTCCCTGACGTGGAGCAGCCGCACATGGCGATGCATCCTCTCGAATTCGCGATCTTTCGTGGAGATCACCGATCCGCTTCCCTTTTACTAAAGCATGGTGCAGATCCCAACAAACGTACTGCGTATCAGAATACCGCGATGCACGAAGCCGCCGGGCGAGGGGATGTTGCAATGATTGACTTATTGGCAAAGTACGGAGGAGACATCAACGCTGGGAACCGTCTCAAAATCACCCCTCTCTCTTTTGCGGTTGGTACTGGCAACCTTGACGCGACTAAACGTCTCTTGGATCTCAGAGCCGATGTTGGTGCGATTGTCCACAAAGACAATCGCCGAATCCTACACCGCGTTGAAAGTGTCGATGTCGCAAAACTACTACGGGCAGCTGGGGCCGAACTGGAGCCGAGCGATGACAATGGACGCACGCCGCTCCACAGTGCCATTTACAACGGGTTCATTGACGTCGCAGTATTTCTGATTCAAGAAGGAGCCAACACGACGATTCAGGATAGAAAAGGCCTGACCCCAATCGACTTAGCGCGACAGCGTCTTGAAGGAGATGACCTCAGAAAAATACTGGCTGCCGCCGAAGACCGAAGCAAGTGAGAGATCGACTTTCAAACTTTTCGGTATGAACAAAAAGTTGGTCTCCGCAGCCGGAGAATGCTGTTGTGCAATGTCACGTATAAATATGATTGCGCAACAGCGCCGGTTGGCTAGCGTCGGCAGCTGGTGCCAGATGCCGATCCCTCGACGCTCTTGGTGTAGATGCTTGCCGCCGCCAGAGAAGGCAGCTGACCGCAGCGCCTGGACTGAATTGTTGACCCACTGCGCGGTCGAAAGTCTGGATCGGTGGGAACTCTACGATCTC
>JAGROY010000163.1 GCA_020439995.1 Verrucomicrobiia bacterium | reverse complement strand
TCGCTCATGTTAGGCGTCAGTTGGATTCACATCAGGCAGAAATGCCGGAACGTGAGTGAATAGCGCAACCTCCCGCCCCTGTGAAGGAAAAATCACACCGCTTTCCCCGGCATCCCCCATCCTTCGATTTTCAAAATTCCGTGTTCGGCATTCACGATTCAGTTTCGCCAGAGTTTAAGTTTCACTGAAACGCATCATTCAGGTGGCTCCACCAGCACCGAGCGCCTCCATTTGCAGCACACAATCCCCCAACCGTTTGGCCTCGCTGTGACTGTGGGTGACGTGGAGGGCAGTGAATCCGATTTTCTGCTGAAGAGATTTCAGCAAGGCGCACATCTCTTCGCGCGTTTGCTCATCGAGGGCGCTGAGGGGCTCGTCGAGACAGAGCAGGTGAGGTTCGATAGCGAGAGCCCTGGCCAGGGCTATGCGCTGGCGTTCCCCTCCGCTGAGACCGGGAGGACGACGTTTAAGCAAGTGCTCGATCCCCATCGCGTCGGCGAGCATCTCCACCTTTTCCTCGATACGTTTGCGTTTCCAGTTTCGCACTGTGGGACCGAAGGCGATCTGATCCCGCACTGACATGGTGGGAAAAAGTGCACCGTCCTGAGGAACCAGGCCGATCCCCCGCTTGCCGGGAGATAGTGAGTGAATAGCATCATCGCCCAACCATATCGATCCAGCGCTCACCTGCCGCAGCCCGCAGATGGACTCAAGCAATGTCGTCTTCCCACTCCCGGTGCGTCCCATCAGAACGGCGTACGCTCCACCCGACACTGTCAAACTCACATCGCTCAGACAAAAGCTGCCCTGCTCGACACGGAGGTGATCCACTCGCAACATCAGCGTCCCCTCCCCTCCTCCATCGCCCTGACACTGCGGCTACCTGCGCTGCGGATGATCAGGATCACGGCGATCGCCAGAACGATCATCAGCAGGGAAACGGCAACCGCCCCCCTTAGATTTCCAATATTGATTTCCAGGAAAACGGAAGTCGACAGAACTTCGGTGCGCCCCCGCGTCGCCCCCGCAAACACCAGAATCGGCCCGAACTCGCCGAGCGCACGAGCCCATGCCAGCGTCCCGCCAGTGAGCACACCCCGCCAGCACTGAGGCAGCAGAACCATCCAGAAGGCTCCGGCCCGCGTACACCCCAGAGTCAATGCCACCTGCTCCGGTCGCGGATCAATTTGATCCATCGTCGCCTTCACCGCCCGAATCGCAAAGGCGCAGGCAACGGTGAACTGCGCCAGCACCACTGCGGGAACGCGAAAGGTGACACCTGTGCCAAAAATCCGTTCACACCAGCTTTCGATCGTATCACCGAACACGTTCACTTGATGAAACAGGATAAGCAAACTCAGGCCGATGACCAGTGGCGGCAACACGATGGGGATATCGAGCAGCGCATCGAACACGCTGCGCAGAGGAAAGCGATGACGTGCCAGCAGATAGGCGATCGGAATAGCGAAAAACACCGAGAGCAAGGCAGAAAGCGTGCAGGTGATCAATGTCAGCCGAATGGAAAACAGGATCTCCGGTTTCGCCACTTCCACCCACAATCCGGCCAGCGCCTGCCCCAGACCGCCGAACGAAAACGTCTCCATCGCGAGCGCATATTTCAGATCTGCAAAGATCATGGCCACGATGAGGCCAGCATAGAGCACAGCCATGCCGACAAACCATGCGAAGAACCCCGGCGATTCGGCGGGCATCGATGGCAGACGCCTCACTCCCTGCCGCTCCGCTGTTGCGGTCGGCTTGGAAGATTTGTCGGCATCAGATGACTCGGGCGCGTCCACGTCCGGGCACCATAGGCACCAGCGATGGAACTTGGCGACTGGAAAAACGGACGGAACGCTGTGTATTGCTACTCACCTAACATTTGCGAAATCCTACAAGCGTGGACGTGGTGGCTTCACGGGAGATTTCCACGACAGCACGCCTTTGGTCTTGGTTTTGCGGCGATACACTTTGTCGCCGCATGTCACGAACAGAGTATCCAGATCAGCGCCACCGAAGACAACGTTGCTCATTCGGTCGCCGCCGCCTGGAATCGGCAGGATAGCATTCACCCGACCGGGTTGGTCGCAAATCTGTAAGCCCATCTTCGTCGCAACGTACAAACGGCCCTCTGCATCCACCGTCATGCCATCGGCACCGCTGCCCGTTGCATCGTCCGGCACATGGAGATAGAAGTATTTCTGCTTATGTGCCAGCGATCCGTCAGCCTGGACCTGGAACGAATAGACCCAGCGGGTATTGCTGTCAGCCACGTAAAGCAATGTCTGATCAGGTGACAAAATAATACCGTTCGGGCGATCGATTCCATCGTCGACCACGCGATGATTCAGAGCCGGATCGACGAACCATACCTTGTGCGCGTTTGGATCGGTAAAGTATCCCCGGTCGCTCTGCGCCACCAGATCGTTACAACCGACGTCGCCGAGAGACACTGCGACGCTTGCCTCGCCAGCATCGTCGTAGGAGACAATCGCAGAGTCGCCCATTCTACAGGCATAAAGAACCCCGTCAGTTCCGAACATAAGACCATTAGCACGCTGCGTATTCTCCGCAAATACGCTCACCTTTCCGTCGAGCCCGATCTTGTGAATCCTGTTGTTGGGGATGTCAGAGAAAAAAACTTCGCCCTGCTCGTTCACCGCCGGGCCCTCGGTGTAGCCGTGCCCTTCACTTACCAGCTGCCAGGATTCGCCGGGGATCAAAATCGATGCCAACGGGTGGCGGCCCGAGGGATCTGCTGCTTTTACCGGCTCTGGATAATCGCGCCACAACCAGCGCAGGACATCAGGTAAAAGAACGCCGCCGTGCCTGCCGCTGTGCCCGTCCGTGCCCCACTGATAGCGCACATCATAGCCGGAAAACTTCAGCGCCGAGAGCATGTCCTGATTCGCCATCCACCAGTCGCCACCGTAGATGTTGAGATCATTGCTTCCATCCTGGAGAAAAACGCGGAGCGGCTTCGGCTCGGTTTTGCGGATGAGGGTCGGATAGACATCACCGCCGCGCAATCCCACAAACGTGCCAATCATGCTGTAGACACGGCGAAATGCATCGGGCCGCTCCCACGCAGCCGTAAATGCCGCGATGGCACCGGAACTCGCACCGGCGATGGCACGATCGTTAGGATCCTGACTGAGATTGTAATTTTTCCCGACCTCAGGCAGCAATTCCTCCAGGAGAAACCGGACGTAGTTGTCGCCGAGTCCGTCATATTCGAAGCTGCGATTGAACCGGTCCATAGCATCCTCATTCGGAGCTGGCACCACACCGGGGTTCACGCACACTGCGATTGTCACAGGCATCTCCTTTTTGGCAATCAGGTTGTCAAAAACCACCGGCACACGAAACTGACCGTCCTCACTAACATAGCCACCTCCGTCCTGAAAAACCATCACGCACGCCGGCTTCGCCGCATCGTACTGTGCAGGCACATACACCCAGTAGTCGCGAGTCGTGCCGGGGAAGATCTGACTGCTGGCGAAAACGTGCCTGGTCACTTTGCCCTGCGGTGGCGGATTCTTTGCCGGACGCTTCGAATCCTGCCCTAACACAAACTCCAGCTTCCGCTCAGGAAAGCGTCGCCCAAGCGCCGCCCTGATCTGATCTGTCACCCGCTCTGCAAGATAGCGCGAACCCATTGGAGTAAAATGCACATTCGCCTTCAGCTGAATATCGCTCAATCGATTCGACGCATAAGCAAACATGTCATCGATCGGGATTCCGTTCGCTTCCATCACCGGCAGCACGGCATCGTTGTACTTGACCGAATCCCCAAGAACCCGTCCTGCCGCACCTTCGGGCACAGGGGTGGTATTGCGCCAAATCAACTCGGCACCCGTCAACTTCAAGCGGTCGACAATCTTGCCAATGTTTTCCTTGTAGATATCGATCGGCACCTGTTGGTGACTGCCTTCCGCCTTCGGATCTGCGAGATTGCTGCCGTCCGGGCCCATGTACTTCAGATCGTGCAGACCAAAGTTGAAATGAATCACATCCCACGGACGATCTCCAAGCCACTCCTCCAGCTCTGCCACTCCCTTCGTCGTAGGCCCGCAATTCGTGAGCGGTCGGTGCACATTCGCGACGCCCTGTAGCATCTCGCGCACATCGACCGTGTAGCCGATTGAAATGGAATCCCCGATTAAGAGCACCCGAGGCAGCAACGGATCATCAATGACGGGATCCATCGGCCTACTCTGAGCATACGCGGAACAACAAATTCCAAGAACCAGCAACCAGACCGCGATCAGCGTGGATGTGCGTGATCCTTCGTTCCCAGCGAATTTCGCAGGCACGTTAGTCCCGATCGAACCCGCCGGGCGTGGCTGGGATTCTGGGCTCGGCAATATTTGCGAGGAGGCAACTGCAAAAGAGAACAAAGAGAACGAATAATTCATAATGGGTTCATAGCGTCTCACCTCGTTTTCGAGAAGCCCGGAGATGAATACTGCGCCCATTTACGAAGATTACCGCTTCGACAAGGAGGGAATTGTGCAGAAAAAGGCATCTCCATCCATGTCAGACCGTGAAAGGCGTTGGTCGCTGATCCTCGACAATTGCAATCCTGTGCATGGCTTTTCGGCCAACGGTGGCTGTTGGCTATCTACCCAAGAAGAAACGTCAACGGAGATTCGCCGCTGTTGCGTTGTCGGTCGATACAGCATCAGAGGTCCGCATTGGTTGATCGCCCGCGCCGTCCCGGTAGCCACCGAGTAACCGATGGAATGGAGCGATGGCGAGCGGGTCAGCAACCGAGATTACTGACCTCACTCCCATCGGATTCCTCCCCACGGTGCCGATGGCGGGACGGGGCGAGCGGAACGGGACACGACGACACGTTCCTAAACGGCCTCCTTGACGCGGTCAGCGCACGGCTCACGGAAGACAAGCTTGGTGCCAATTCCAGAGAACGAGTTGATGGTGAACCTGCCGTTGACGGCCGTTCGGATACAAAACGTAATTGGGAGTTCCAGTTTCACCCACATATTCTCTTTCTTTCAGGCTCGTTCAAAGCGCAGGACGCTGATTCCACTTTCACCCAAGAAACTCCTCGATATCTTCCCGGGTGATCTGAAAAGTCGCACCGCACCGTGGGCAGTCGGTCTTTAAGAAAGCATCTCCCGCGAAGAAAGCTTCCATCCCATCGCGTTGGATCAGTGGCGCAAGTGCGGGGAATATTTTATCGACAGAACATCCGCAGTGGAAACGGAAGTACCGCCTTTCTAGCAAGCTCAGCTCCTCCTCTTTATCCAACTCCCGGATTGCCCGCTCATCCAGTGACTCGAGCCAATCAAGATCACACTGAGGCTGGGCGGAGATCATTACGATGTCTTCCTCCGAGTAGCGAAAGATCCGTGCACGCAGTTGTTCGCTCTGCTGATAGTACTGTTCGACCGCCGAAAAAACATCGCGTCCGGTGATTTCTACAGTGCTGTGTCGCGCAGGATCCTTGGGACTCATCACCTGTGAGTGAAAGAGCCCCTGCCCCTTTTCCTTTACTCCCTCGGAGAAGACTCTGCCCACGACGTACTCACCAAAGCTTTCGCCAGTAGCAAAGAGGTTGAGCAGCGGATTCTCAAAATGCAACGTCCACGCCACCGTGAAGTGCCAGGGCTTGGAGGTAATGTGCAACGCCAGAGCCGCCAGGGCATCCTTGAGCATCGCATCGTCGACAGCAGCGGGCTTGAGCGAATGCTGCATCAAGTGCAGGTAGTAGTCGACGTAGATCGGGCTGAACTCCGCACGCACCAGCAAAGCATTGCGGTGCCTGACGAAGTAGCTGCGCACTTCTACACGACTGTTTTCGATTTCCTGTTCACTCACTTCGCCCAACCTACACCGATGGCCCGAAAAGCAAGCAAATCACTCTCGCACAATGGCTCGATTCTGATAATGTGCAGTCGCCCCATGAGCAGCATTCCTACACGTTTTACCGTTCCCAGCGTCGATCAGATCGCAGTCGAAGAGCGAGCGCGCAGCTTTCAAACCAGGAGCATCAAGAACGATGCCAAACTGGCTGGGCTGCGAATGGCGGTATCGATGCTGGATCTGACCACGTTGGAAGGCAAGGACACGCCAGGCAAGGTAGCCAGCCTTTGCCGCAAGGCGATGCAACCCATGCCCGCCAAATACGGTGCGCCGAAATGCGCCGCAGTGTGTGTGTATCCGAACATGGTGAGAGCTGCCTGCGACATCACAGCAGGGAGCGGCATCGCTGTCGCCTCAGTTGCCACCGCGTTTCCAAGTGGGCAGTTCCCGCTCAGGCTCAAGCTACGCGATGTCGAATTCGCCGTGGCCCAGGGAGCGACAGAGATCGACATGGTGATCGATCGCGGCGCTTTCCTGACTGGCGAATATGGCAAGGTAGCCCGAGAGATTGCCACCGTAAAAGAGGCGTGTGGCCCGGCGCACCTCAAAGTCATTTTCGAAACTGGGGAACTCGAGACCTACGATCGCGTACGATTGATCTCCGATATCGCAATGCGCAGCGGTGCCGACTTCATCAAGACATCTACCGGAAAGGTCTCACCAGCTGCTACGATGGCCGTCACGCTGGTCATGCTTGAAGCGGTACGGGACTTTTACTACGAGACCGGACGGATCATCGGGATCAAACCAGCCGGCGGGATTCGCACATCGAAAGAAACCCTCCACTACCTCGTGATGGTGAAAGAAACTCTGGGTGATCGCTGGTTGACTCCAGAACTCGTTCGCTTTGGCGCCAGCAGCCTGGTGACAGACCTGACCATGCAGATCGCCAAAATGGTCGATGGAAATTACCAGAGCGGCGACTATTTCTCATTGGCATGATGATTGGAAAGTTGTCACCAGCCTCCCGACGATGGGACAATGGTAAATACCATTGACGCAGGCACATATTAGCCACTAATCTCTGAGTATGAATATCCCCCGTGCGCGAGGCAAAAGACTGCACATCCACCTCAGTGAAGAGGTGTACGAAAAAGCGATGACCCGTTATCGCAATCTCGACGCCAAAATCGAGCAACTGCTGCGCAACGAGATCGCACGAGAGGAAGGCAACGACGCGGCTTTCGGGTTTGGTAGTCCAGGATTGTCGAAACCGATCAGCCAGATCGTTCTGGAGGAGAACGAGAGACCGTCCTCCGTCCCTGCCCCACGCGAAAGCAATGAGGCCGCTTTTTTTGAAATGAATCCAGAGATCGACTCGTCCGTGCCACAGGCTCAAGATGAATCCACCCGTCTGAGCAAGCGCGATCGCCTTCCAGTCTTCCGGCGCAAACGCAGAGGTTCCGCCTGATCGCCAGGCTGCCGCCCTCTGAGGCTGACAAATTGGTTGCCCTGCTGGCGCGAGGAATTACCTTCGGCCACTTATGCTGGACATACGGATCATCAGGGAAAACCCGGACGCAGTACGCGAGCGCGTGAAGTCACGCGGAGGCGACGCCTGGAAACTCATCGACGAACTTCTGGAGTGCGACGAAGTTCGCCGCAAAGGCGAAACTGAAAAGCAACAGCTGCAGAACGAACGCAAGACCGAAAGCAAGAAGATTGGCGCGCTGAAGAAAGCGGGAGAAGATACCTCCGCAGTGGAGGCGGCCATGCGAGAGATCGGGGACCGGATCAAGGAGATTGGCGACAAGGTGGACGCTGTCGACGCACGCCAGCGCGAACTCCTTCTAGGGATCCCCAACATGCCTCATCCGGATTGCCCAGTGGGTTCCGATGAAACGGCAAACCCTGAGATTCGCACATGGGGAGAGAAGCCGCAGATCGAATCACCACGCGACCACGTCGACCTTGGCACGTCGCTGGGGATTCTCGACTTTGAGAGTGCAGTCAAAATCTCTGGCAGCGGCTTCATCGTTTTTCGTGGCGCTGGGGCGAAGCTTGAGCGCGCACTGATCAACTTTCTGCTCGATCTGCACACTACGCAACACGGCTATACGGAAGTGGGAGTGCCGTTCGTGGTAAATCGCGATTGCATGACCGGCACTGGGCAGCTGCCGAAGTTTGAAGAAGACATGTATGGCACTGAGAACAACGAACTGTTCCTCGCGCCTACTGCAGAAGTTCCCGTGACGAATCTTAAACGTGACGAGATCGTTGCCCAGGATGATCTGCCGGTGCACATGGTGGCCTATACACCCTGCTTCCGCCGTGAGGCCGGATCAGCAGGCCGCGAGAGCAAAGGCCTGATCCGCATGCACCAGTTCGACAAGGTGGAACTGGTCAAGATCGAGCATCCCGACCATTCTTACGATGCCCTGGAAAAACTCACCGCCAATGCCGAGAGGGTTTTGCAACTGTTAGGGCTTCACTATCGAGTCATCGAACTCTGCACTGGCGACATCGGAGCCAGCGCGGCGAAGACTTACGATATTGAAGTCTGGGCTCCAGGCCACGGTGCCTATCTTGAAGTCTCCAGCTGCTCAAACTTCGAGGACTACCAGGCCCGGCGCATGGGACTCCGTTTTAAAGACAAGGAAACCAAGAAGAACGTCTTCTGCCACACCCTCAACGGCTCCGGCACCGCCCTCCCCAGACTCTACGTCGCTCTGCTGGAAACCTACCAGCAGCCAGACGGATCGATCAAAATTCCAGAGGCACTCCAGCCTTACTTCGGCGCGGATTCGATTCTGTCCAGTTCCAAGGATCGGTGAGAAGCCAGCAACTACGACACCAGCTCCACTCCGCCCTGGGCACCCCACTGCACGATGGCTTCCTTCAGATGAACGGCCTTCAGCGGTTTCCAATACAGATTGAGACCTCGCGCCGATTACCGGAGGATTTGCCGTAGCGCCGCCTGGGCAGCGAAGTATCCACACATGCCATGGATGCCAGCACCGGGCGGTGTCGAGGCGGAGCAGATATACAGATCGCGCGCTGGAGTGGTGTAGGGATTCCACCGGGCAACAGGCCGGGTGAACATTTGCCCCAGGTCCTGTACGCCCCCAATGATATCTCCACCTACGTAGTTGGGATTGTAACCTTGGAAGGCTCCTGGCGAGATGGTGTGCGTGGCCAAAATCGTATCGCGAAATCCAGGGGCAAAACGTTCGATCTGCGCCAGGATGGGCTCCGCCATATCGATGGTGGCATTGTTGGGAACGTGGCAGTACGCCCAGCAAGTATGCTTGCCCTCAGGTGCCCGTGAAGGATCGAAAACCGTCGGCTGAACGACGAGGACGAAGGGTTTTTCCGTTGGAGCCTGACTCCAGGCCGCAGCCTCGGATGCCACGATTTCATCCGGACCACCACAAACGTGCACCGTGCCAGCACTACGGCATTCCTCCGCAGCCCATGGAATTGGATCACTGAGGGCGAGATCCAACTTAAACGCTCCTGGCCCAAAACGGTAAGCGTTCAGACGATCGCAAAACGCGGCGGGCAGACGAGATGCAGCGATTCTTGCCAGGGCGTAGGGACTGGTGTCGAACAGATATGCTTTGGCTCGCGGCAATTCATCTATGTGCTCGACCTGCCAGCCCGTGACGATCTCTCCTCCAAGATCAGTGAAGCACCGTGCCATGGCATCGCCAAGTTTTTGTGACCCTCCCCGTGCCACCGGCCAGCCCGTACAGTGTGCACTGGCGGCGAGCAGGGACCCCACGGCTGAGGTAAATGGCTTGGTGAGTGGCAGGATCGAATGCGCCGCATGCCCTAGAAACAGCGCTCGCGCCTCCTCGCTTCGGAACAACGTGCGCGCCGTCAGCTGAGCGGAAAATGCGGCGCGCACGCCAAACTGCGCCATCAGCATCGGATGCTTTGGCGGAAACGGCAGCGGCCCCAGCAAGTCCTCCATCAACGCGGGTGTGTGTGCGTCAAGCGGGCCAAGCATACGCTCCCAACCAGCGCCATCCTGCCCCAGTCGGTTCACGGTGCCAGCAACGTTGGTAGTCTGCACGGCTGCGCGGCCCCCGTCCAGTGGATGCGCCAGCGGATAGTGTGGCACAGCCCATTCGACTCCATATTCGCCCCAGTCGACCGATCGCATGAACGGCGACAGCGTTGTCATCGCCAATACAGTTGCGCAGACATCGTGGCGAAACCCCGGCAGAGTAAGTTCCCTGGTACGCAGGCCACCACCTATGGTGTCCTGGCCTTCCACGACCAGAACGCTGTGCCCCCTGCGCGCAAGCGTGATCGCAGAGCTGAAACCATTCGGCCCGGAGCCAATGACAATGGCATCATACGCGGCAAATTTATTGCCTCCAGTTCGTAGCCTTACCTGAGTTGCGGACGCGGCACGCGCACTCATTTGCGAGCGTCCCGCTTGGCCTTCAGTTTTGTTTTCAGTTTCTTCCAGAAGCCATCCATCTCCTCATCGGTCACTTCGGGAATCTTGCGGTTTTCCTCAAGGATGCGCTCCAGTGCCTCGTCGAGATTGCCGTTCCGTTTGGTCTCGTTGTCCTCTTTCTTCGGGACACGAATTTCCTTTGGCGGCTCCTGATTGGCCGCCTGTGGCGACTCACCGTGACTGAAAGTATTGACCGGCACCGGATGCCAGCGGTTCTCTGGACGAAGCTTCCGGTGCGCATTAATAAATGTCCTTGGACTGTGGTAGCTGCTGTATCCCTTATCATAGGAACTGCGCGCCATCCCGATTCGCAGGTTTTTGCGAATTTCGAAATGAAGGTGGGCGTAATACTTCCCGTGTGCCGTTCCGATCGTTCCGATCTGCTGGCCCCGTTTGACGATATCTTTGATGTTTACCTCACGGCGATCCAGATGTCCGTAGAGAGAATCGATATACTGCACTTGACCGTCGCGCTCACGATAAGCGTGCCGCAGAATGATCACATTGCCCCAGCCCCGGCGATAATCCTGTGAGAACACGACGAGTCCGTCTCCTGTTGCATAAACGGGATCTCCCAGATCCGTATTGCCGCCACCATTGCCGTTCCAGTCCTCACCGAGGTGGCCGTTCGGCCAGTATCCACGGAAAACGTAGTAGCCCTGGCCGTCAGGCTTTCCCACAGGGTAATCAAATCCATCGGCTAAAGGAACCTTTGACGTGTCCGTCGCGCTTACTGACCACACGCACCCTGCCGCAGCCGCGAGCAGGAGGACTTTCAGATGTTGGCTTCGGAATCTACAAACCATCGATAAATGATTGGAGGGCAGGAGTAGGAGGGGCAACCGCCAACCCTCGCTGCTCATGATGTCAACGCGGGCCGGAGCTTCTCTGAAGTAGATATACGCAAACCCGGCACGGGCAAAATATTAAATTGCGCATCGGGTTGAGCAGATGACAAATTCATCTCACAACACACTTTAAATGAATGAGTTAAGAATATTTCACAGCAACCATTCAAACATTCCTCTCAAAACCGCAATGATGACGCAGGCGTCATCAAACCGGGCAAGTTCCCTGGCAAACAGCGGATGTCCAGATTATCCGCTGATCACGTTGAATGCGAGCAGACTTCCCACTACGGCACCGATGGCGATTCGATACCAGCCAAAGATCGCCATGCCGTGCTGGTTCAGGTAGCTGACCATCCATTTAACGGCGATCGCAGCCGAGACGAAGGCGAACACAGCCCCGAGCCCAAGGTTCAGCGGACCAAAGGTGTCCCACATCAGCTGGCCGTGCTCTACCGTGTCCTTTGCGGTCGCAGCGCCTAGCGTCAACACCCCGAGAAGAAAGGAGAATTCAACAGCAGAACGCAACGAAAGGCCGACCAATACCCCGCCAACGATCGTCATGAGACTGCGGCTGGTACCAGGCCACATTGCCACACACTGCGCGAAGCCGATGATAAACGCCATCTTCCAGGTGATCTCTGCCAGATCGATCCCTTCCCTCGAGTCCGTATTCTTTCGGCGGGCGGCCACAGCTATAATCGCAATGCCACCCACGATCCATGCCACCACGATGGGTGTGATGCCGAAAAGATACTGCTTGATAAGATCGTTGAGAAGCAGGCCGAAAACCGCCGCAGGCAAAAAACCGCAGATCATGGCAATGACCAGACGCTTACCCACTTTGTCTTTCCCCAGCAGGCCACGGATCATCTGGATGACACGCGGATAGTACAGCCCAAGGACAGCGACGATGGCCCCGCCCTGGATGGCGATGGAAAACGCGTCAGAAGCGGCCTTATCATCAGCGAGGCCGAGGCCCATGAGACGCATGGCGACTACCAGGTGGCCGGTGGAACTCACGGGAAGGTATTCTGTGAGGCCCTCGATAATTCCGAGGATGATGGCTTGGATAGGAGTCATAGGTCGTGGAATGTAGAGCCTTTGGATGGTTGGTGAGTTCCTTGCGCCAAAAGTGAAGCTTGGCAGTTGAGTCGGAAATGAATGCCTGGGCAGAACGAGGAATCCGCTGCCGGCAAATGCGGCCAGCACGGGAGCGGAAGATACTCAAGGGGAATCGTTTAGCAATGAATGGCCGTTGCTTTTGCAAAAAACTGAATGACCTTACTCACCGCGAGAGCTTGTTTCCAAAAAATGACGATGCCCGCACCTGTGCACGCTGTGAACTGGATTCATGATCACTACAAGCGCTCCAGCCGCAAAGTTTACCGGCTCCTCCGGCATCCCAAGCGGCGACGGCAGAGTCGTTTGCAGAATTGGCTGGCCGTGCGCGTGTTTGATCGAGAACTCTGGCGCCCTAAACGTGACACCGTTGCCAAGGGGCTCGCAGCAGGTTTATTCCTCGCGTTAATTCCGGTACCCGTCCAGATGGCGGTAGGCGTCGCCATCGCCAGCACCAAAAAGTGGAACATCCCCGCGACCGTTTTAGGAGTCTGGCTCACGAATCCCCTCACCCTTTGGCTTTACTACTTTCCCTACAAACTCGGGATGGCCATCTTTGCAGGAATCGGCATCGAAGTCGCAGGCGGGCGTGACGTCATGTCCCACATGACCAACGCAGATACGCTGCTGTCCTTCAGTAATCTGTCAGATGCCTTTACCACAGCTCAGGCATGGCTCCTGGGGTGCATCATCACTGGCTCCGTGGTAGCCGCCATCGGCTATGCGCTGGTGTACTTTCTCTGGGATGTCGTTACCCACGTCCGCGTGCCCCAAGTGATCAGAAAAGGAAAAAGCGCAAAGGATAAGGCAGCGCAGGCGAGCCCTGCTCAAATGTAGCGCGACGACCGACTGCTGCACTCACTTCTTCTCCACCGCCAGGCGGAGAAGCAGCATGCTCATATCTCTAGCAGTACCGGTCACTATGATGCGCCCCGGAGCGCGCGTCACCTGAAATCCTGAGGACGCCGGCTCCTCCCACTGCTGACCATCGGTTGTCACTTCGATGGTCACATCCTCTGGGTTCACCGCGAGGTTCAGAGGAATGTTCCATTCAAACTGTTGCGAACGGGGATCGAAACGAGGCTGCGGCAGCCCGTCTGCGCTGTGAGGATCTCTGACGACGACATATTCAAACAAATTGCTCAGTCCGTCGCCATCGTCATCGCCGGTTTCTCCGGTCGCAACGCCCACTGTTGCAGCCCATCCTTTGAACAATTCCGCAAGTTCAGGGCGCGAAGCGACAGGTTCAGTTACTCTAACTACAGCGACTCGGTTTACCGCGAACAAGCCTGGTGAGTTTGCCACCGGCACCTCCAACTCATAGGTACCGCCATCGTTCTGGCCCACCGATGAAATACGCAGCGAGCTAGCGCCCTCCGCCACTACAGCACGATCTCTCACCCAGCGAAAACCGGCCACCGAAAGTTCTCCCGTGACAGGAGCTTCGAGCAGCAACTCCTGCCCTTCCGGAATGCTTACACTCCCTCGATCAATCACGGCCATCTTCGGCAGACCGTTCTTTTCGACATCGACCTTGGTGTTGGCACGAACATCCGAGAGGTATTTTCTTAAACACCCCGTTTCAGGTGAATACACGTCGATCACATTGGCCCCCTCAGGGACTGGAACGGCGTAGCCGCCAGATCGCGACGTTTTTGTGAAGTAGGCACCCCGCTCCGGCCTGACTTCCACCGCTGGGATCCCTTCGCCCGGATCGTATCGGCCGTTTTGGTTCCCATCACTGAAACAAACCCCTAAAACTGCGGCCTGCGCCTCAGGTTGTGCCTCCGTGGAACCGTAGTTTTCCACAATGAAGGCCCCCAGCCAGACGGTGCCGTTTTTCACATAGCTCCCAAGCTTGAAGCCAATCCCTATCTGCTTAAATCTGGGATTCAGGGTATTCTCACGGTGGGGCGGACTTGCAAAAAGCCAACTCCGATTGCGCATGACCAAATTTACAGGTGCATCAGAAACACGAGTATTCCCCTGGCGCCCGACGTTCTCCCCCGTTGCTGTAGTTCCCGAAAGCCGATATCCAGCAGCGACCATCCGACTCTGGGACACACTGCCGTTCGCCCCCGTATGGGAAAGTAAATCCGTCTGATCCATCCAGGCCGAGTGCTGCTGCGCCGAGTTGACCAGAGATTTGTGAAACGCCAGCGGCGCTGCAGGAGAAAGGGATAAGCCCACCAGGCCTTGCTCAGCCGCCACTTTCGTCGGCTCCATCCGAGTGCGGTTGATGATTTCAAGCGCCAACTGCTCATAGTCGGTCGGCTCACCGTGCTCGTAAAGTGCCTGCTGGGAGTGCGCACTTTCCAAGCACAAAATGGCTACTACCAGTGTACCCCAATACTTTGCTGTCGAAATCTTCACGGTGCTTCCAATACTTACAGGTTATGCACAATGGTGGCCCAATGACGGACTACGTCGATCGGAAAATCAGGCAAAAAAAGACCGCAGGTTGGAACCTGCGGTCTTCGAGAACCAAAAGCGGTAGGGGCACTAGTAAAGCCGACTGGCTAAACATCTGCGTCCCCACTCTCACGCGGGCTGTCAACCCACTCGATGTAGGCCATCGGAGCGGAATCCGAAAAGCGCTGACCGAGCTTTGTGATGCGGGTGTATCCACCCTGACGATCAGCCGATGCAGGAGCAATATCATTGAACAAGGTCGTCACTGACCGCTGAGCTAGCTTGCTGCTGCCCAGCTTGGCGAACGCAAGACGGCGATAGTGTATCGCATCTTTTGTTTCCTCAGCAGCGAGAGCGCGCTTCCCGAGAGTCACCAGGCGCTCAGCAATCGGCCGCAGGGCCTTTGCCTTTGCCAAGGTGGTCTTGATCTGGCGGTGTTCGATCAGGCTGCATGCCTGGTTGGTCAGCATGGCATCCCGGTGGGCTGTCTTGCGCTGAAGTTTTACTGTTTTACGACGGTGTCTCATGGCGGGCTGAAACGTTTAGCAGCGCTTCTTTATTTATCAAGGTTTTGATTGATCAGATCGGCAAGTCCGCCGCCCATTGATCCGCCGAACTCAGGCTCGGTCAGAACTGGCGAAGCGTAAGGCGATTCCAACATTGCTGGGTCAAATTTCATGCCCAGAGTCAGGCCTAATTCCGCCAGTTTGTCCTTAATCTCGTTGAGAGATTTCTTTCCGAAGTTGCGGTATTTCAGCATCTCTGCCTCGGACTTCATGGCCAACTGCCCAACGGTCGTGATGTTCGCGTTGTTCAGGCAATTCGCGGCCCGTACCGACAACTCGATCTCGTTGACGCTCATATTGAGCAGCTTCTTCAGCTCGGACTCAGCTTCAGACTCTGGTGGACGCTGCTTGTCGATGACAATCGCAGCATCATCGTAGCCGACAAATACATCCAGGTGATGGCGCATGATCGCAGCGCCTTGAGTCAGAGCATCCTGAGGAGTGATCCGGCCATCCGTCCAGATGTCCAGAACCAGCTTGTCAAAGTCAGTCTTCTGGCCAACACGGGTCGCTTCCACTGCGTATTTGACACGGGAAACAGGCGAAAATAGCGAATCCACAGCGATGACGCCGATTGCCATGTCCGGGCGCTTGTTCTCTTCATTGGTGTTGAAGCCGCGTCCTACACGCACTTCAAACTCAGCCTCGAACTTCACCTTCTTGTCAAGCGTGCAGATGACCAGATCCTTGTTCACCACTTCGTATTGGGAGTCTTCTGTGATATCTCCGGCAGTGACAACACCTTCTTTATGCACCGAAAGCGAGAGCACTTTGGGCTCCTTGTTCTCGTGGTGATAAAAACGTAAATTCTTGATATTCAGGATAATATCAATCACATCTTCAACCACGCCCGGAAGCGTACCGAACTCATGCTGAGCACCTTTGATCTTTACCGAAGTGACAGCAGCTCCCTCCAGCGAGGAGAGCAAGACGCGACGTAGAGAGTTCCCAACAGTGTGCCCGTAACCTCCCTCGAAAGGTTCAGCGGTGAATCGTGCGTAAAAGTCAGTAGCGGTAGCCTCATCTTTAGCGAGGCGATCCGGCATTTCAAACGGAGCAAGTTGAATAGACATGTATAATATGCGGGTTGCCGGGTTACCTCTGACGAGCGCGGTGTCAGCCAGAAAAGGCTGACACCCAGAGACCAACGGCTAGATTTTTGGCTCGTGGAAGGCCGCTACAAAAGTCCCTAAACTGCATTTGTCAAGCGCGGGCCGTATCCATGACACGATTTCTCACCTGCTTCGGTTCTGATTACCACGAAGGCAAAAGAATTAAATCCTACCCTACTTCCCGCTTCGAAAGGCCCAGAGGTGATGTTCTGAGCGGAAGTAGATAGTGGAATCATCGATCGCCGGAGTGACGTAGGCGGATTCGGACAAGTCGAACTGGCTCACTAACGCGAAGTGGTCTCCCGCCCTGACCACAGAAACCAGTCCACTGTTCGATACCAGATAAAGGTGATCTCCAGCGAGGACGGGTGAGGCGCTGTATTGGCCAGTGGTTCCGCTGAGGCGTGCGCGATAGACGGTGGAGCCGTCCGCTGCATCCACTGCTGCGAGCAGGCCCCCATTGCGCATGAGGTAGATGCGGTCGTCGTAATACAGGGGCGACGGAATCTCCGGAATATTGCGCCGGGATTCCCAGACAACGTGAGTATCGGTGATGTCGCCTTTTCCGCCTGGACGGATGGCCATCAGGATCGGCTGCCCTTTCTTCGATGACATATGCTCCACCCACTCTCCCTTTGACCAGAAGCCGTCTTTGTCTTTATCGATCCAGCCGAGCATGCCATCGAGCCGCTCGCTGCGTTTTTGCGGATCAGATGGCATTGGGATTCCGTAGCCGGGGTGACCGATCGGCAGCTCCGGCCTGAGTGGAAAAGTGAAATGGCCAGTCATCTCGCTACGGGCAATTCTCCCATCGCCATTTTTGTCGAACTGCAGGAGGGAAGTCCAGTAGGGTTCGGGATCCGGTTGCTCGTCCGCACCGCCACCCAGCTGTGCAGAGCAAAAATAAACATGCTCGGGGCCCGCTATCGGCATTGCAATGGTCTCACGTGAGAACCCGGTGGCGAACCATTTTTCCTCGCCCGTATCTGGATCATAACCAGTGGCTCTTTCATTCCCTAACACTACCAGATCCGCTCCGTCTGCATGTGCCCAGATCGTCGGCGTAGACCATCCACTGCGATGAAAGGGACGCGGAGTTTCCCAGACCAGCTCTCCAGTTGACTTGTTGAATGCCACGATCCGGGATTGGCTCAACGTGCTGTCGGGAAGGTCAGCGTCGTTATCGAGGACAAGGATCACGGTATCCTTGTGAGCAATGGGTGAAGTCGACATCCCGTAGAGGTTCCTGGGCGTCGCAATCGGCTTCTTCCACAGCTCATTCCCGTCGTGATCATAGCAGAGCAGCCCGTAGGAGCCGAAGTAGACGAACAGCAGCCCGGAATCGACCAGCGGAGTGGATGCTGCCGGACTGCTCGCTTCGTGCACTTTTTCCAGAGCCACTTCAGGCGCTTCCACCCGCCAAAGCTGGACACCACTCACTCGATTGAGCGCGATGGTCACCAACCGCTCTCCGTCCACCGCTGTCAGGAAAATCCGATCACCAGAAACAACGGGCGAAGAGAGTCCTGGAGAAATGGGCACCTTCCAGGCGGGACTCACTTTGCCCAATTCCACGGGAGGTGTGCAGCCGATCGCCACACCCGAACCATTCGCGCCGCGCAAACGGTTCCACTGGTTTTGATTCGCGCTCTCCTCAGCCCGGGCAAACGTCGGGCAGAAAAGGAACAACACAAGGAAACGGAAGAAAATCGACTGCATATCTCGGCTATTCATTGCATAGATTGCACGACGACGGCAATCCGGAATCTTCGCCCGAAAATTGCCGCATAAATAAAGAATTTGCGTTGCTTGCCCCGGGCTGACGGTTCACGATCGGAAGACGTGAGCTTTTCCTTTGGAAATCTGTTAGGATTCTGGGCGCTGCTGGGGATACCAGCGGTGCTGCTCATCCATTTTCTACAGCGCCGCTCAAGAACCGTCGTCATTTCGACCTTGTTTCTTCTGGATCAAATGCAGAGGGAAAGCGTGAGTGGTAATCGCATCGAGCGCCTGCGCACCTCCGTCCCACTCTGGCTCCAGCTCCTTGCGGTCGCGCTTCTCACCTGGCTCCTTACCCAGCCGCGCTGGATGCAGACTCAAGCCGTTCAGCGCATCGCCATCGTCATCGATAGCTCGGCATCCATGTCAGTCTTTAGAGACAAAGCGGCAGAGAAAATCGACACCACTCTGGACGACCTGACATCACTGGTCACCGTTGCCGAGTATGTGCTTCTGGAAACGCGTGGCAGCAGGAGCCTCACCACCGGCACGAATCGCGCGGACCTGCTCAAGGCACTTGCCGCATGGGAGCCTTACACTGGCACCCATGATCCAGCGCCCGCGCTGCGCCTGGCACGCAGCACAGTGGGAGCGGACGGGCTAGTCATCTTCGTCACGGACCATCCACAGGAAAATCCGCCCCCCTTTGAGGCGCGGCTGCTCGCGGTCGGAACCCCGATCGAGAACTGCGGTTTCGCCGGATTCACCGTGGAGACCGGGGAAGACGGACAATGGCGCTGGAAGGTGCTGGCGCAAAATTATGGCACCCAAACGCAGACGCGGCAGTGGTGGCTACGGAGCGGCGATCAGCGGACGACACCTGCCCAGCTCACTCTCGAACCACAGAAAGCCACTCCCCTGCAAGGTGCCTTTCCCGCTGGCGCGAAGCAGTGCACACTTGAGATGCAGGCCGATACCTTTGCTCTGGACGATCGTCTGCCGATGGTGGCACCGGCGCTCAAGCAACTGACGGTACGGCTCCCCGAAAACGACAGCACAGACGCATACGATAACTTTTACCGCAAAGTATTCGGAAGTTTTGCCAATGTTAGTATCGTCACAAACAACGAGAAGGCCGACATCGACGTGAGCACCTACGATCCGCTGGATCCGGCACTTCCGAATAAGTCCTCCTGCGTGTTCGCTCACGATCCGCGACAGCGCAGCGACTTTCTGAACGGGCAGATCGTGAGTGCCGCGCATCCGCTAATCGACAACCTGAACTGGCAGGGCCTGCTCTGCAGAGAATCCATTCAGATCCCTGCACGCGCCAGTGACGACGTCATTCTTTGGCAGGGAGACCGGCCATTGATTTTCGTTCGACGCCTCACCAACAACGGCAGCCAGCTTTGTTTCAACTTCGATCTGAGGAAGTCCAACGCCCAGCGCTTACCCGCATTCGCCGTACTCCTGCATCGGTTCCTGGCTACCGTTCGCGACAGCAAGATCGCCAGCGAAGCACGCAACTTTGAGGTCGGCCAGGCGATTCAGTTGACCCGCGACCGTCAGCCGGATGCGCCGTCGCTCATCACTCGCGTGGCTTCGGGCTCAGAGAGCGAAATCCCATCCAATTTGCCTGGCACCATCCTCCGAGCACCATCTCAGGCGGGCTTCTTTGAAATCTTCCAGGGTGAACAACGGCTCCTCAACGGTGCCACCCACTTTGCCGACACCCGCGAAGCTGACTTCCGCGCCGCCGGATCCGCCAGCACGCTCGACTCGGCCCGGGCAGCGATCGTAAAAACCCACAGCCAGACAGATGGCAACTGGCGGCTTTGGGTGCTTCTGCTGCTCGCGGTTTTACTGATCAGCTGGCACTACGCCCGCCCCCGCTCTGCAGCATCTCCCACTTCTCCAGCACCACTGCGCACACATCCGTAGCGATCGCGGCCCGCTCCTTCGATGCGATCGAAGCACCTGCCGGGGACGGCGTCATCACCACTGTCATACCCGCCGCGTGCGCCGCAGCAACACCGTGATTCGAGTCCTCAATGGCGATGCAGTTCGACGGATCGACTCCAAGACGACTGGCGGCGAGGAGAAAGATTTCAGGATCTGGCTTCCCGGCCCGCACTTCATCCCCCGCAGCGATCGCTGTGAAACGATGATGTATCTTTGTTAGACTAAGGAAGTGCTCGATCTCCCTTCGATCGCTTGAAGATGCAACCGCCAAGCGCACCTGCCGCTCCGCCAGCGCTTCCAGCAGCAATGCAATTCCCGGCATGAAATGGATTCCTCGGTCCCCCACGATCTCGCCAAAGTGCCCCTGCCAGGTCGACCGATAGCGCGCAAGATCAAACGCGCAGCCATAGACCTCGACAAAGCTCTGCTCGAGATTATGGTTTGTGGTGCCGGCCAGCGAGCGGTGGTAATGCTCCGGATCAAGTTGTATCCCCTGCTCCTCAAGCGCCCGCCGGTAAGCCTCGCAGTAAAGCGGTTCGGTATCAAAGAGGGTGCCATCCATGTCGAAGATGACTGCTGGCGCTGAATCGGGAGATGGCTTGGTCAAGGGGGGCGAGCAGTTTAATGACGTTGTGACTTTAGCCAAGCGGGTAGGTGCCATCTTCCCCCACGCCAACCCAGCCGAGCGCATGAAACGCCTGCTCAATTTTACGGGCAAGCCCACTGGCTTCATCTTCCGCGTGTTCGATGGTGGCAGTGCTAGTCCTGCCATGCACTGATTCAATGCTGATCACCGTGTCCGAATCTTTAAGAATGATCCAGTCCCCCCAGTCCTGCTTGTCGTGGCGGGCCTGGATTTTCTGTTTCTTCAGAGCTGCGAGCACATCGCGAATCGTGCATAGGCCGGACTTCTCCCCAGCCTGGACAATGGTATTCATTCGGGAAGAACAGCCGAATCGAGCGGCAATTGCAAGAGCCTTGCGCGTCGTCGCCCTGTGAAAAAACATTCGTTCAGGCCTGCACAGCATAAGATTCCTTTTGCACATTTGCTAAGATCCTGTTTATGCTCCCCTCGTTCCGATCCATCCTTTGGCCAACACCTCCCCCTCCCACTCTGAACCGCAGCGGATGAGCAGCACGCTCTGGCTGATCTGTATCATCGCGTCCATTGGATTCGCGTTCGATATCTACGAGCTGCTCATGCTTCCACTGGTGGTGCGTCCTGCCCTGCTGGAATTAACAGGCGCGACACCGGGCAGTCCTGAGTTTGCGATGTGGGTGGGACGCCTGTTCTACATCCCCGCTGTGGCGGGAGGAATCTTCGGGCTCCTCGGCGGCTGGCTCACAGACCGGTTTGGCCGACGCCGGATCTTAACCTACAGCATCCTGCTCTACGCGTTCGGGGCCTTCGCGGCCGGATTTTCGACCACGGTGTGGATGCTGCTTTTCTTCCGCTGCCTGGTCTTTGTGGGTGTGTGCGTCGAGTTTGTGGCAGCAGTGGCATGGCTTGCAGAGTTGTTTCCTCATCCGAAACAACGTGAGAAAGTACTGGGCTATACTCAGGCATTCTCATCCATTGGTGGACTCATGGTCGCGCTGGCGAACGGTCTTTGCGTCGCCTACGCCGCAAACTTTCCAACGATCGGGTTGCCGGATGCTCTCAATGTTTTTGGTGGCCAGATTTCCGATGGCAATGCCGCGTGGCGGTTTACGCTGATGTCCGGACTACTTCCGGCAATTCCGTTGATCGTGATCCGGCCATTTCTTCCAGAATCGCCGACATGGCAGAAGCTGCGCGATACAGGGACGCTCAAACGGCCAAGCATTACCGAGCTTTTCTCACCGGAACTCAGGCGAACGACCGTTGTTACCACGCTGATGTTTGCGTGTTCCTTCGGCGCAGCATTCGGTGCGTTGCAGCAAATCCCGCGGATCGTTCCAGGTCTGCCGCAAGTTCAGCAGCAAGTTTCTGCCGCGATCAAATCGCAGGAACAAGAGACAGGAAAAACGCTGCCGGTGCCATTGCAAAAGAAGATCGAGAGCCAAACAGTACAGAAAGTCGCAGCCGATGTCACCAAGGTTCAGGAGATCGGGGGCTTGATCGGGCGGCTGCTGTTCGCGGTGCTTGCTGTCATCATCGTTAGCAGGCGATTGCTCATCCAGGTGTTTCAGATTCCCGGCTTGATCCTCATTCCCTTTGTCTTCGCCTACATGGCAGTCAAGGATCTCAACCTCCTTTACTTTGGCATCTTCTTCGCGGGCATGCTGACCGTCGGCCAGTTCAGCTTCTGGGGCAACTACCTGCCATGCGTCTACCCGGTTCACTTGCGCGGCACTGGCGAAGGCTTCGCCGCAAACATTGGCGGTCGACTTATCGGTACCTCTTTCGCCTGGCTCACCAGCGTCATCGCGGTGCAATCGTGGGTGCCCGGAGGAAGCGCCCCAGTGAAACTTGCCTACACGGCGGCTGGCATCGCACTGGCCGTTTATGCAGCCGGCTTCCTGCTCTCATTCTTCCTTCCTCAGCCAAAAGAAGAAAGCGACGCCGGGCAAGAGTAACCCGGTCACTCTTCCACCGGGATCGCACGACGAAAGATCGCCGGATCGTCCATGTTATTATCGTCGACAAATTCAGCTTCCATCGGCGTTCCCATCATTCGGAATGGGCTGCTCACGCGCTTCTTTCGCCCAGGTAATTTCGGGGCAACTTCAGTCGCTTGCTCAGCCACAGGGATGACATCATCAACAGCAGTTCTCTCATCAAGCGCTAACACGAGACGATGCACCGACTCGGGACGAATAGATGACATCGACCCGCCGTCAACAATCTCGCACCCGATTCCCGCAGCAGTCTTCTTGAGCACTACGGCCAAATCAATGCGGGTTCCCCTGCCAGGCATTACCCCGGCGTCCAACAATTCCCGACGCAGCGTTGCTATAACGTCTTTCAGTTTCATGACGCCGAAGACTAGTCGCAATCAGGATCCTCCGCCATTACAACTGACAGCTCCGTTTGGAACTACCTCCTGACTAACCGCGCGGCGTCGATCGCTGGCACAAAAGCAGGACGTTTCAAAATCATCGGAATACAGCATCTCGTTTATCTCAGTAACTCTCGCCTTGGGGACGGGGAAAAATAAATTACCCCATTTGCTGTTCAGACGAGATGGTTAAGAACCAATCTTCG
>JAGROY010000162.1 GCA_020439995.1 Verrucomicrobiia bacterium | reverse complement strand
TGATGATGATCTTGTGGTAGCGGGCCTTTTCAAGATCGAAGGCCCCTTCCATCTCACCTTCTCCAATCCCCGCGCCAATCGCTGTGATCATCGTCTGGATCTCTTTGTTCTGCAGCGCTCTGTGCAGGCGTGCTTTTTCAACATTGATGAGCTTGCCTCGCAGTGGCAGGATCGCCTGAGTGCGTCGGTCACGCCCCTGCTTAGCAGAGCCACCGGCGGAATCACCCTCAACAATATAGAGTTCCGTCTTGGCAGGATCGCGCACCGTGCAGTCCGCCAGTTTACCGGGAAGTCCGCCACCCGTCAGGGCAGATTTGCGCACCGTCTCGCGGGCCTTGCGCGCAGCCTCGCGGGCACGGGCTGCATTGAGCGCTTTGTCAATGATCTGCCGGGCGATCGCCGGATTTTCTTCAAAGAAAGTGCCCAGACCGTCGGACATAATAGAGCTGACGACGCCTTCAACCTCCGAGTTTACCAGCTTCTCTTTTGTCTGCGAGCTGAACCCTGGATTGGGATGTTTAACGCTCAGCACACACACGAGCCCCTCTCTCGAGTCGTCGCCAGTGAGCGCGGGATCCTTGTCTTTGATCAGGTTCGCACTCTTTCCGTATTGATTAATGGTTCGGGTCAGCGCCGTCCGAAATCCGGTCAAATGCGTTCCACCATCACCGTTGTGGATTGAGTTGGCGAAACACATGATCTGCTCGTTGTACGAATCATTGTACTGCATCACGATGTCGACCATGCAGTCTTCCTCGCGCACTTCTCCGTTGATCTCAACATCGACCTTGCGGCGTCCACTGATGCAAATCGGCTCGCGATGAATCAGACTCTTGGCTTCACTGATCTCTTCAACGAACTGAAGAATACCGCGATTGTAGTAGAACTCCTTCGAGCGCGGTGACTCACCACGTTCGTCCCTGAGCACGATTCGGATACCCGCATTTAAGAATGCTAATTCCCGCAAGCGTGGCATCAGGTAGTCGAAGCTAAACTCGATGCCGGATGAGAAAATGGTAGCATCCGGCATGAACGTGATCGTCGTCCCGGTGCGCTCGCCCTCGTCCATGACGCCGACAATTTCGAGCCCAGGCGGCACGGTCTTGCCGCGCTCGAAGCTGATCGAGTGCACCTTCCCATCGCGTCGGATTTCAGCACGGAACCAGTCAGACAATGCATTCACGCACTTGGCGCCCACTCCATGCAGACCACCGCTGTACTTGTAGGCTCCCTGGCCAAATTTACCTCCTGCGTGGAGGTTAGTGAGCACCAGCTCAACGGCAGGCATGTTGTGCTCCTTATGCATATCCACCGGAATTCCGCGACCATCATCACTTACCGTGCAGGTTCCATCGGCACGCAGGATCACTTCAACCGTGTCACAGAAGCCAGCAAGATGCTCGTCGATCGAGTTGTCGAGGACTTCGAAAACGGTATGATGGAGACCCCTCTCGGTAGAAGGATCGCCGATATACATTCCCGGACGTTTCCGAACGGCATCGAGCCCCTCCAGCTTGTGAATCTGCGCAGCATTGTACTCGCTATCAACCTTCTCGATCCGCTCAGGGATCGTTCCAGATTGTGGGGTCGCTTCAGATTCTGGAGCCACCGAACTTTCGTCCTGGGGGGTTGGCTCGTCGGGGACGGATTCGTCGTTCGATACCATTTTTCTTTAGTTAATGAGACTTAATTAAATTACAGAAACAGCCGTGGGGGGAAAGGTTATTCTTTACACGGTTTTCAGCTCTTTCCCACAGAAAAATCGCAACTTTCGCGCTGTTTTTACGCAATATATTAGGGGTTGCGGTGCCTATTTTGGCCAGATACGCTGATCGACCGATCAATTTGTTCGGATCTCTTAACCATCGCACCGTTTTCAGCTTCAAAACTGACCACTTTTCATGCCCTCAAAATCCACTGGAATCCCCGAAACCTACGACATCGCCATCATCGGAGGCGGAAGCGGAGGCTACGCCGCAGCAAGGACAGCAGCACGACTCGGACTTCGCACAGTGGTGATCGACGGCGCTCAGGAACTGGGCGGCCTGTGCATTCTGCGCGGGTGTATGCCGAGCAAAACGTTGATCGAATCCGCCAACCGTTTCCTTACGATTCGTAGAGCGAAAGAATTCGGCTTAAAAGCAAATGACATCGGCGTGGAGCCGGATGCGATCATCGAACGCAAACGCAAGCTGATCGCGGAATTCGCGGAATACCGCAGCGGGCAATTGCAGGATGGCAGGTTCGATTTGATCCGTGGCACAGCGAAGTTCATCGATGCACACTCTATCGAAGTGTCGCCCATCGATGACTCGGCGACGCAAACCGTGACCGCTCGCGCATTCGTCATCGCGACAGGCTCGAGGATTTTTGTTCCGCCTGTCGACGGGCTCATTGAAACCGGCTTCCTCACCAGCGACGATGTTCTGGACCGCAAAGAAGTTCCCGACTCTATCATTGTTCTAGGAGGTGGAGCGATCGCCCTTGAAATGGCTCACTATCACGAAGGGCTGGGCAAAAAGGTGACAGTAATCCAGCGCAGCAATCAACTACTGAGCGACATGGATCCAGACATCGCTGAAGCCACCCGCGCTGCGCTGGAGAAGCGAGGCATGACCATTTACTGCGGCACGCAGATACTCTCGGCAGCCCGCACGCCAGGCGGCATGAAGACCATCACCTTTGCACACCACGGAAGTGAAGTGACGGTGGAAGCTGAGGAAATCCTCGTCGCACTCGGACGCCAACCGGCCACAGAAGGATTGGCGCTCGATAGCGCCGGCGTTCGCACGGAAGGCGCTCAGGTGATCACTGGCAAAACAATGGCAACCTCGCAGCCTCACATATTCGCGGCTGGCGACGTCTGCGGCCCGTTCGAGATCGTCCACGTTGCCATCAATCAGGGCGAGATCGCTGCACGCAATATCGGCCGACTGCTCCAGACCGAAGCGAACGATCACGAGGAAATCGACTATCGCCTGAAGCTCTACGGCATTTTCACCGAACCTCAGGTGGCCATCGTGGGACTCAGCGAAGTGGACGCGGCCAAGCAGGGCCGCGACATCATTTCAGCATCCTATCCTTTTGATGACCACGGCAAATCCATGGTTCACGCCGAGACCGAAGGCTTCGTCAAACTGATCGCCGATCCGGAAACGAAGGAACTTCTTGGAGGAGCCGTCGTCGGCCCGCAGGCCACTGAGCTGATCCACGAGATCGTAGTTGCACTTTACTTTCGAGCGAAAGCGGGTGAACTGGCCATCATCCCCCACTACCACCCAACGCTGAGCGAGATCTGGACGTATCCAGCAGAAGACCTCGCTGACATGTAATACCAGGCTCATCGGCAATCGAAAAAATTGCAACTCCGGTCAATCGGAACATAGTGGCGACATGGCAAAGATCCTCTCAGCGATGTCCGGCGGAGTCGACAGCAGCGCAGCCACAGCGCTACTGCTCGAACAGGGCCACGATGTCGTGGGTGCCTACATGAAGAACTGGATCAATGAGGACGAAATCGTCGGACATTGCCCGTGGCAGCAGGACATCGATGATGCCCGCGCCGTGGCGGACAAGCTCGGAATCGAATTCCGCATCGTCAACTTGATGCGCGACTACAAGGAGCGCGTCGTGAGCTACCTTCTGGACGGCTACCGCAACGGGATCACGCCCAATCCTGATGTGATGTGCAATCGCGAAATGAAATTCGGCGTATTCCTCGACTACGCTCTGGAAGAGGGGTTCGAAGCTGTCGCGACCGGGCACTATGCGCGCACCAGAACCCGCCCGGATGGAACGACTGATCTTCTCTGCGGACTCGATCCTAACAAAGACCAAACTTACTTTCTCGCCCTGATGCGGCAACATCAGGCAGCCCGCGCACTCTTCCCCATCGGGGAACTGCTCAAGCCAGAGGTTCGGGAGGTCGCCAGGCGGAACAACCTTCCTAATGCGGAAAAGAAGGACAGCCAGGGAATCTGTTTCATCGGCGAAGTGAAGATGACGGATTTCCTTAGAAACTACGTCGAAGACATCCCCGGAAATATTGTGAATCAGGAAGGAAAAGTATTGGGACGTCACCGAGGCCTGCACCTTTATACGCTTGGCCAGCGTCGAGGCCTGGGAGTCGCGTCCAATACGTTCAAAGAAGCGTACGTGGTGGTGGAAAAGCGCTCCGCAACGAGGGAACTGGTCGTGGCATTCGATCGCCCGGACACACCCGGGCTTTATGCAAGCGACTGCAGAGTCAGCAACGTCTCTGTCGTAAACCGTCCGCTGACGGAAGCCAGCACAACTCAATCACGCCCGCGCTACCGGACCCCCTCGACGCCGATCGACATCACGCCAATCGACGATACCACGTTCGATGTGCACTTTCATGAACCGCAACGTGCCCTGACGCCAGGGCAAATTTGCGCGTTCTACGATGGAGAAATACTGCTGGGCGGCGGTGTCTTTGAGCACATTGAAACTGCCCCCGACTAAGGGTGCAGTTAGCTTCAGCCTAGATCAGCCAACTGTGTTCGCCACGAACAAGTATCGGTGGAGCGACTCCAGCCGTGCCGATACATGGAGGAATGCGACTACCAGTCCCGTGGCCGCGCCCGCAACGAATCCGATTCCGTAATACGACTCTTGCCCTATCAGCGTGAGCGCGCTCATGGATGCATTCACTGCAAAAAAAGCAAAAGTAGCGCGCAGTGCCCCTTTTCTGTCGTCCAGATAGAACAGCACCGTTAGCAGCGAAAGGAATATCACCAGCAGGAAGCAGCCGAGCAAAGTCACTACGAACACGCCGCGAGCGATCGCTCCGATTCCCAGAAAATCACAGATGGCATCCAGATTCAGAAAGACCAGCAGCGTTGTCAGCCCCTGCACCTTTATCAGTGTCCACATGCTTGACTTGAGCCCTTCCACTGCATCGACGCGCAATTCCTCCAGCCTGTGCAGCGTGGCCGAACCGGACACCGCCTCGCGATAACGTTGCAGACTTGTCGCGAACGAAGTTTCCAGCGCCAGGACATACGCCGCCATCCCTGGAACCATGGTGGCGAGAGCGATGTGAATCGCAAGATCGTATTCCGGGGAAGCCTTGATCCATCCCGAGACGCTGAAACTTTGCGCTGAAAACTGCCAGAACAGCACTTTGTCCACCCACAGACCACAATTGTAGAACATCCCGGCCCAGACCAGCTCTGGATAGCGGCGCACGTAGGACAGCACATCGAGAGTGACATCATAGTCCCCGCCAAACTCCCGCGCCAGCCGCCAGAAAAGCAGCAGAAACAGCACCGCGTGCCCGACCACAAAACCGGCCAGAGCCGCACCTTCTCCATAGAGATGGACCACTAGGATCACAAACCCACAACTGGCCACAAATCCGATCGAAAAACTCATGAGCACCCAGCGATAGCGAGAAACGGAAGTCAGGTAACTTCCCGCCGTGAAAATGCCGCAGGCAAGCAACAATAAAGCAACGGCTGAGCTTTGCTGGAGGGCAGTCAAGCCACTGCCCCCGGTCGAAAACAACAGGATTCCCACACCGCCTGCAATCGGGATCATGATGGCCAGGGCGAACAGATACGAGCCGAGGATACGCTGACGACACCCATCATAGAACCGATCGGCTGCGTAGCGAGTCAGCAGCAATGAAAACGGCCCAATGAGCAACAGCGCGAGCGCATAGCAGTGGGTGATCAGCGAAGTGAATTGGTCCAACGCCTCTGCGCTAATCCTGGGTCTCAGCATCAGCACCAGAACGATCAATGAACCAACGGAGACCATCCATGGCCCCACTGCTATCAATCCCGCATAGAGCCCGGCTCGAGTCACTCCCGTGAGGCTTTTGCGCCCCATGATTTTCTGTAGTTCAAATCCTATACCAGCCATATCTAACAATCATACAGTCGATGGTAAGCCGAAACAACATCGTCAAGAGCGTAATCTTTCACGGCACGAAGACGGCCCGTTTCGCCACATTTTGCGCGCAGCTCAGCGTCATTCAGAAGTCTTGCTATTGCCTCCCCCGTCTGCTCGGGCTCCGCCACAGCAGTGACAATGCCAGCAGCACCATCGACTGACCGATTGCCTGCACGTCCATCAACCAGCTCGCGACAGGCACCCACATCCGTGGCTACTGCTGGAATCCCCTCCGCAAATGCCTCCAGCAGGGCAAAGGGCAGGCCTTCGCTCAAACTGGTGAGCACCATGACGTCGATCTCTTGGAGAAATTCGCTCGCTGCCACTTTGCCGAGAAACCGCACCTTCCCCTCCAGGCCGAGTGATTCAACCAACTCGAGGCACTCGCGATAGTAGGACGGATCCTCATCCGTCGGCCCAGCGATCAGCAACTCGGCAGCAGGACACAGCGCCTGCAATGTGCTCATCGAGCGCAATAGTGTCTTCACGTCTTTGATCGGGACAATACGCCCGAGGAAGCCTGCGACCTTGCGGTTCGCGTTGACACTAACATCCATACCTCGGGGCACAGTGGGCACCCCATTGGGCACGATTTCGATTTTGCTACGGTCGGCACCGAATTCCACCTGGGTTTCCGCGTTCCTCTCGAACAACGAAACGATCTGGTCAGCCGAGTCATAACTTGCCTGGGCCTGGAACAGAAAGAACTGCATCCAGAGTTCCGTAAGGACACTGTGCGGAGTTCCCAGCGCCGGAACGCGCTCGCCTGGATCAGCGATCCAATTTGCCGTCCGAAGGTCTTCGACCCTTTCTTTCACGTATATGCCGTGCTCAGAAAGCAGGAACCTGCCGCCGCGCCGGTGCTTCAACAAAGCCCCAAGCAGCCCCGCGTAGCCGGTGCAAACTGCATGATAAACGGGAGCCTGGGGCACACTGTCTGCCGCGCCCAGAAGTGCCCATAGATGTGCCGCAAAGTTCCAGGCGTTCCAGTAGAATTCATTGAACGAACACACCGCCCCTCTTGCTGTATAGAGATCCCGCAGGAGATCCCACGTTTCCGGCATTTCCCAGAAGTCGCGCAAGGAGCACGTCGCAGCCGCATCACATACGCTGTCCATCATTTCCATTGCGCTGTCCCGCCCTGCAAAGTATCCCCTCACGGCGTCGATCACCTTACGTGCCCGCCTCCGGCCATCTCTTCCGAGGCGGCGTGCCTTTGACTGGCTTTGATCGTGCAGATAGATTTCGTGAACTGCCGTCAGATTCTCTGGCAACAAGTATTTCGACTCGCCACTCAGGTCTTTTCGACTTCCGATGAAGGTAACGACGAATTCTCGCTCCGGCATTGCATGCATTATCTGATCCACCCATGCCGAAACTCCTCCGAACACGTATGGATAAGTCCCCTCAAGAAGCAGACACACTTTCTGATGGTGTGCGGCCACTCCTCTGCCGACGGGCGCTCTGTGTTGCATCAATTCCATCGTCATGACGCCTCCTTGATCAGGGCTTCAAGCCAGAATTCCTGCAGCCAGAACTTCTCCGGGCTATCCGGTTCCAGCATCCTAACGTGCTCACAAACACTTTTCAAATCGCCGCGCATCAGACTGACTTCAGCGCCCAGCAGATGATAGCGATCGCCAGGATCCAGCACTCGCCCCCGTTCAGAAAGCTCTACCAGACGAGCCCATGCTCCGACCGCACGCTCGCGCTGACCGAGGTGTAAGGCGAAGTGTGCTTCATAGAATGCAGCGTGCATTTCGAACCGGGAGCGATCCGAGTGAGCTTGCAACCGATCGACGGCGTCGATTCCAGCGCGTGCACGAACCGCGCATTCCTGTGGCATCAGTAGTTTTTGCTCCAGCACTGCAAGATGCACTTCGCAGAGACCTAACAATGGCTCAGGATCGTAAGGATTGCGCTCCGCACGGAATCGAAGATTGCGCCCATGGCGCTCCAGGCTGTTCAATCGCTCCGCCACACACCCTTGCCCCACAAGCCTCACACGCGTATTCGGGTGATCGCGGAATTTTCTATTCAGACACATCAGCGGTGCTGTCTCCAGTTTAACCACATCGCTCAGCACTTGATCCAACCGGGCATCACTCAACGATCGGAAGTGAGCGATGAATGGTGACATCGGCGGGTTACCCGCATTGCGCGTGGATTCCCGCATGGGCACTCCGCAAACGAAGGGATCTCGGACAGCGCTATTCCTGCCAGGTATTTCCCGCTTAGCCAGAGCTGCTAGCAGAAGCACGAACACCGGCCCGCCGACAGGCATTAAGAGCGCCATTGCAACAAAGAGACCGTACAGATACGGACGCCGCCATGCAACCATCACCGCAGCACCCGCACCACTGACGATCGCAACAAGAACGTGCAACTGCCAGAGTGGTAATTCCAGCGGCGACTCCTGCCCGGAAAACGCGGCATGCAGCAAAGCCAACGCCAGCACCCAGGCTGTCGCTATAATTGCGGCACGGATCATCATTTTGATTTCTTCGACAGTCGAGCGATGAAGGTTTCGGCAGATTCAGACGCTTGCAGGAGCGCGGTCGAATAGGACGGCGAATCCGCAGGAAAAGCGATCCGCAGTGCGTCTTTAATTTTTTCCGCGACGGGTTCCGCGCCAGACAAATCCATCATGGGCAAGAGCACGAGTAGGCTGTCACCATCTGGATCTGCCGCACACACATCCTGAGGCCGCAGACAATCCGAAAGCGCACGAAGCACGCGCTCGCTTTCAGAAACCATGTGTCCGGCTCCCGGGAAACACAGCCCGGCGGTGGACAACTGGTGCAAATCCCGGCTGCGGACACAGAGGCGGGCAGTCTCACGCAGCCGGTCGAAGTTTTCATCACCCTTGTCTCGCAGTGCCCTTACATCGTCGTCCCAGCTGGGCTGGAAAGTCTTCGATTCAGCCTCCGACAGGGCGTGTGTTCCCGCTCGCACCAGACGGCAGCATGTCACCCACTGGCAGACCGTTTTCATTCTGTCGAACGACTGCCAGTTAATCGACAGCAGTGCCATTCGACGCACCATCAGCAGCGCCCTGACATTCCCCTCGTGATCCACCCAAGGCAACGCAGCCAGCCACTTGTCCGCTTGCTTAGGAGTAGCCTCCCAGATATCTCGGCAAGTCACAAGATCGCGAGTCACCAGAGCACGTTCGACGATTGCCTCATCGATCGGAAGCGCCTCCGGTATCGTTGATCCGGCGAGGGTCGCGATCCGCAGCATCTGGCTCTGACCATTGGCGGGAAGGTAGATCGCAGCTTCCTGGATTCCGGTGATCCGGTAGAGAAGGTTGAGTACTTCTCTGTAAAGAGTGCGATCATCCGCTTTTAAAATGGTCGCCAGCTCGTTGTCCAGGGATACCATTTCCAGCCCGTGAACTGCCAGTTGGCGTTCCAGGCGGTGGGACGACTCCTCGGCAACATGCAGGGCGGAAATAGCACTTAGATTTGCTTCCTTCAGGACAGCCAGTTCGCGGGTCGCGGACTGCTGCGTCCTTACCAGTGCGGATCGTAGTTCGCCCGCAACAAGCCCGAGAACAGGCAATCCAGCAAAGAGGTAGCGGTATTCAGTGAGCACGGCCTGCCAGGTACCGAATTCCATCCACACCGCTGACGCAACACCTGCCGCAGAAGTAAGCAGGCCTGCCGCAACCCCAGCAATCAACCCGTATCGGCCACCCAGCAACAATGGCACAAGAATGAGCGGCGAGGGATTTAACCGCAGCCAAAGTGGGTCGCGCGACGAGATGAGCCACGTAGTGAGCCCGAGGCAAGCCGCAACGAGAAGAAAGTCGCCGAGCACACCGAGCCAGTAGCGACGGTTTCCCTTATCCTGAATGGTCACTTGAGTATTCATGTTAGTGAGTGGAGGCGGAGAGCGGGGATTCAGCTCGTTGGGCCGCCATAGAGTCTTTGTTCAAAATTGCCAGTGCCATAGCAAAGCATTCACGAGCTCCATGCTCATTTCCAAGAACGCGGCGGATTCGCCCCAGTTGCCGCCACGCCTCGGGCAGCGCCCGTCCCATGCCAGCGACATACTGTGACTGTAGCCTCTCGGCCTGCCTGTATTGCCCATTCAAAAAGTAAACGTAGGCCTTCATCCAGGCAAACTTCGGCTTCTCGGGCAATTCGGCGATTAGCGCCAAGGCGCTGGCCTTCCTCCCGGTCTGAAGGTAAATATCCGCGACCAGAGCCTTACCTTCTTCGGACAATTGGATCCGCCGCTCCACCCCTTCGCCTCCCAGCCACTTTAGAACTCTGTCGTAGTAGCTGGTGGTAATCTTCAAATCTACAAGTCTTGCGATCGCTGCCGGGTCAGTTGCGTATTCCTTGCGCTCCATAAGGAGCTCTAGAGCATCTTTATCGCGCCCCACGCTTCCCAGCATCACGATGTATCGCAGGGTAAGCTCACGACTTTCGGGGAACGCTGCCAATCCACGCTGGAGGGCCGACTCGGCCTGAGCGTATTTCCCCGCCATCGTGCAAGTTTCGGCCAGCTCGACATAGTCAGGAACGATCGGAGCAGTAGTTACCGCCATGCGTGCTTCCAGTGCAGCAACTGCCGCAGCGTCATCACCCAGTGCCGATGCTACATGGAAGAATTCGGATGCCGAATCCCTGTCATGAACCGGCATTTCCGCATAGTGAGCCATCGCTTCCTCGTATCGACCCGAAGTCACTAACACTCGCCCCAAAGCTTTGCCTGCCTTTGATCGAGGCGCTGCGGCATATGCTTTCCTCAAAACCTCAAGAGCGGACTCACGATGTCCGTTTTCATCCAAAATCACGCCGAGGGTCGTTTGGAGTTCAGCCGCCCTCTCGGGTTCGGCATCGATCAGGCGTGAATAAATTCGAAGGGTTTCCGGTATCATCCCGGCCTTGCCCACCAGATCCGCCAATTCATGAAGCTGTTCGGCGGATAGCGATACTTCATTTTTGAGGAGAATCGCCGTCAACTCCGCCCCACGATAGAGCCCCGGCTGAAGGGCGCAACAACGGGCACGCGCCTTGGCATCCCCCCGCATGGCCAGTCGCGCATAGACATCGAATGCCCTGTTTGGGTTCTTGTTCCACTCGGAAAACTCAGCCAGTTGCCACCCAAACTTCTCGAAGCTCTCTAGCTCCTCTCTCGAAACGGCTGATGCAGAAGTCAATGCCTGATGCAGAATCCGATTGGATCCAAGCCTCGCTTCAAGTGCCCCGGCAGCCTCGGAAACTTTCCCACTGGCCTGCGCTGCGTCGATGAACTCCGCCAGTTCCACATCGATCCTGCCGGAGCCCAGAGCATCCGGCGAATTTTCCTTCAAGACCTGCTGCCACAGATGCAACGCTACGGCGTAACCTTCGACTACGTGCCCCGTTTCAAAAGCAATGCTCCTGAACGTGTGGTTAAAATTCGCAGGCAGTTTTGCTAAACCAAGCTCTGCTACCAGGTCACGCATGAGTTCAAACGCCGGCTTCGGCTTGCTTGCTCGTCGGTATGCCTGCACGGCTGCCATCACCGCATCAGGGGTCTTTGGCATGGTTTCTTTCACAAAAGCGTTCAGCGACCTGGTTAGGGATTGATCGCTGTCCTCAGCGCTCTCAGCACGGAGAATCAGCGCAACGGCAATGGCAGCCTTCTGTGCGGGGGGAATGGATTCTGCCGACTGAAGACTGGCGAAAACCACGGATAGCTGGAGCGACTCTCCCACCATCGCCAGAACGGTTCCAAACTGCTGTTGATCCTGCCATTGTTCCGCAGTGAGTGATCCCCCGAGAAACGGAAGCATCGTCGCATCGGGATCACCGTTCAACCGTTTCGCTGCCAGCTCCCTCAGGCGGTAGGAGGCCTCGTCTTGGAGCAATCCTCGAACGATTCTCCCTTCATCAGGGATGAGTGCGAACGCAGCGAGTAAGAAAACTCCCACGGCGACCACAACAGCGAGCCGGGGCAGCAAAGATCCTCTTGGGGATTTTGACTGGTTGCTCCTGATCATTCCAGCGCCTTGAGAGATGCCGAACAGACCCCCGGCAACTTAAGTTGAAGTTCACCGTCGCCGCTGGCTTTCACTACAGACCGAACTTGCCCGACCATCA
>JAGROY010000161.1 GCA_020439995.1 Verrucomicrobiia bacterium | reverse complement strand
TGGTTCCACATTGAACCAGCCGCAGCCGGAACGTGCTGTTGCCCCAGTCGCAACTTAAGAATGTCGTTATTCGGGGTGTCACCATAGGCAATTGAATTGCGAGTGAAGTGACGCCACCCAAGACACCATTCCTGCGGGGAATCAATTCGGACAAAACTGCTTCGGAAGAACATTGTTTAAAGTCAGCGAATTTGCGATGTGTCGACAAAACCAAAATACCTTCTCAACATGAAGAAACTCCTTTCGATTTCTACAGTGCTGGCTCCGATGATTCTTACAATTTCCGCTCCGTCCGCTGCCCGAGCGGAACTGGTTGGGCTCTGGAGCTTTGACGGTGATGCCACAGACAGCTCAGGCAACGGCAACGATGGCGAGGTTGTCGACGGAACGGGTGAATTCACCGACGATGTGCCTGATGCTCTCGCTGGAGGGCAGTCGCTGGACATGGACGGCGGTGGATATGTCGAGATCCCCCACGCTGATATTTTAAACATTGAGGAAGCGATGACCATCTCCGTGTGGGTCAAACCAGAGGGTGATGTCAGTTGGGATGGCATCGTTGCCAAAAATCCGGGCGATGGATCAGGGGCGAACCATGCGGGAAATTTCGAACTGCGGCTGAACGCCGGAAATCGAAACATAGAGTTGCTCTATGAGCAAGGTACCCCAAACAGCACGACATCAGTAGCTTCGGACAATCCGATTCCGGAAGGCGAATGGAGTCACGTGGCGGTGACCGCAGTGCGGGATGGCGATATATTGTTCTACATCAACGGTGAGCTGGCTGGCGAGCAGTTCGCCACTCCTGACTTTGGCTGGATCAATGAAAATCCGCTCTACATTGGCAACCGCGCAGATATAGGCACTACTCAGTTCGATGGGAAAATCGATGAAGTGGCCTTGTTCAATGAGGCGCTGTCCCCGGAAGAGATCACCGCACTGGCCAACGGTCCTGCAGGGGGGCGGGCCTCACGTCTGAGCACATTGACCTTTTCCTCCTCACTGGCAGAGGGCGACGTGATCGCTACCTTGTCGAAGATCAAACCAGATGAGGACGAAACCTACACGTTCGAGCTGGTGGATGGTGATGGCGATGAGGACAATGCCAAGTTCCAGATCGTTGGGGATGAGTTGAAGACTGGCGCATTCGCTTTCATCGGCGAAGACGACGGCTCTACCTATTCGATCCGGATCAAGACAACGGGCGCACCGTCCGGCGATACTTTTGAAGACGTATTTGGATTGAAACTCTCTGCAGATTCTGACGCGGATGGGTTCTCTGATGCATGGGAAAAACGCTACACCGATGACCTGACGGTTCTTGGAGCATCAGAGGATGCGGACGCGGATGAAGACGGCCTCACCGACAGGGAAGAGTTCGACCTGACCGAGGGCGATTTTCCGAATATCGATCCTACCAAAGCCGACACGGATGAGGACGGGCTCAAGGACGGCGAGGAAATTGCCGGTGCTGCACCGCGTAAGCCAACCGATCCCACCAATCCGGATACCGACGGAGACGGACTGCTGGATGGAGTCGAGACGGCAACGGGAACGTTTGTGAGCGCTGAGGACACCGGAAGTGATCCTACCAACAAAGATACCGACGGCGACGGATCAGCAGACGGCAAGGAAGTGGCGGCAGGCGGCAATCCAGTGGATCCAACTGACGCAGCTTCGGCGACTCTGGTCGGGCTTTGGCGGTTCGATGACGAGAATGCCAACGACTCTTCCGCATTTGAAAACAATGGGGTTCTCACAGAAGGTGAATACTCAGATGATGTTCCCGATGCACTGGGTGAAGGCAAGTCACTGTCCCTTATTGAAGGCGAGCAATATATCGAAGTGCCCCACGACGTCAGCCTGGATATCACTGAGTCTATGACAATCACCGTATGGGTAAAGACTGATGGCGAGGTAGCCTGGGACGGCATCCTGGCAAAAAGCCCGAGCGACGGATCAGCGAGCAATCACGCCGGCAACTATGAACTGAGGATCGAAAACGGCGTTCGGCAACCAAACTTCCTCTACCAGCGAGGTGGAAGCAATGATACGTTGTTCAACACAGCAGAAGCAGGAGAGCCCATTGAAGACGGGGTATGGACGCACCTCGCGGTAACGGTCCAACGTGGTGGCGATCTGAACTACTACGTGAATGGTGAACTGGTCGATACAAAGACTGTCGAGGATACCTTTGGCGCCACCAATGAAAGCCCGCTCTACATCGGCAGCCGGGCAGATTTTTTCACAGGCTTCGACGGACTGATGGACGATGTCGCGATCTTCGACGGCGTCCTGGGTGCCACAGAGATAGCCGCAGTGATGGGCGGCGATTTCAGTGAGTTCGGGGTCGGCGCGGGCAGCGGCGTGGGGCTGCAGATTAACGAGATCACCTACAACGCTGACAAATCTGCAACACTCACCTGGAAGTCCCGCCCCGGAAAAAACTACGTGCTCGAGGCCTCTTCGCTTTTGCCGGAAGACACTTGGATCGAGCTGTCGGATGGAATTGAATCAGGTGGCGACACCACAGAATATCTGGATTCGATCATCGCTCCTCAAAAGACGTCTCAGTATTACCGCATCAGCGAAGAGTGAGAACTCGATGCGCCTGATTCTGCCTCCTTTATGAAAAGCAAAGACGCCATCCGTGATCGGGTGGCGTCTCTCCGTCGGTTGCGCTCCAGGGCGCGGCTTGTTATCGGGATCGTTTCCTTTTTGGGAGGAAGGAGTCGTGCGGCTTGAATTTATTCAGGCTGCACTGGTCAGGCGACGCTCCATGGCGCGCATCTTTCCAGTTTCCTCTCCTGCCTGCTTCAGCAGGGCGATCAATGAAGCATTCAGGAAGTACTCGCGGAGGAGCTGCTTTCTAACGGCTTCTTTGGATTTTCTTTTCATGTTCTTCGTTTTGTTTGGTTTCCGTGGTGTATGACTGCCCACCCGGGCAAATCATTCAATATTTGGCAAAACTAGTGATTTAGGTTTCAAAAACCCTGCGTGGATATTGCAAAAATTATCAAAATTACAGATAACTGTCAATGATTTTAGCGGGGGAGGCGTAGATTTTCGGAAGTCCTTATTTTTCAACGATCTAAGGTATGATTCCTTAATGGTAGAACGTCTCTCAGACCGGAATCAATAGCGAGAACCACGCCAATCGCACCGAATTGTGGCCATTCGGCGCGCTTTTGGGAGTTGTCAACTGCTCGGTTACGTTTACTTGAGCGGCCCGTACGATCACTCCCGCCATGCACAGTCGATTCACCGCACCTTTGGACCGAGTGCCGACCGCTAGAGCTTCGTCCTGACACGTAAAAAGCGGCCATCCTGCCGTCCAGTGGAATTGAGAAAAGGCCAGTATTGTCGCCTATCTCAAGTTGAAAATCTCCGGGGCTGAGAGCTTGCCACATCGTTCCGTCAGTCGAAAACTCAACGGTGCGAGTTAGAGCACGGGTTGCGAAGTTTCCGTGAATCAATACCCCTCGGTTACTTGAGTGCTCTGGATTGGCGCATACAGTCTCACCATGCAGTACCTTCCAAAACTCGCCACCCTCGGTAGACTCACCTGCTATTGCTATTGCGCTACAGCCATCGGGCTGATCGTGGAGGCAGAAGAGCCGCCTGTGAAAAACGAGCATGAGCAACTTCTGCTTAAAAACACACGTCAGTTGACATTCGCGGGCAAACGGGCGGGCGAAGGTTATTTCAGCGCGGATGGCAGCAAGCTCATTTTTCAGAGTGAGCGGGACGAGGCCAATCCATTCTACCAGATCTTTCTAATGGATCTCGAAACGGGCGACACCCAGCGGGTTTCACCAGGCACAGGCAAGACGACTTGCGCATGGGTTCACCCGGGCGGCGAAAAGATCATGTTCTCATCGACTCATGCGGATCAACAAGCGGAGGCGAAGCAGCAGGCTGAGCTAAAAGATCGGCTCGAAGGAACGGTGAAAAAATATTCCTGGGACTACGACGAAAACTACGACATCTGGGAGTCTGCGATCGATGGCAGCGGCCTGAAGAACCTGACAAACACACCAGGCTACGATGCGGAAGGTTCCTACTCGCCGGACGGGAAGTGGATCGCATTCGCTTCAAACCGCCACGCATACGGCACAGCTTTGAGCGACGAGGATGCCGCCAGGTTTGAGATCGATAAATCGTTCCTGATGGACATTTACGTCATGCGGGCAGATGGCACAGAGGTGAAGCAGCTGACGGACGTGAAGGGATACGACGGCGGCCCGTTCTTCAATGCCGAGGGGACGAAGATCTGCTGGCGCCGCTTCAATGAGAAAGGCGATATGGCAGAAATCTGGACGATGAATGTCGATGGTAGCGGTCAGCAGCAACTGACACATTTGGGTGCGATGTCATGGGCCCCGTACTTTCATCCGTCTGGAGAATACCTGATCTTCACCACGAATCTCAACGGCTTTGCTAACTTCGAACTCTACATCGTCGATGCCGATGGCAAAGGTGAGCCGGTGAGAGTTACGACCACGGAAGGGTTCGACGGATTGCCCGCCTTTTCACCCGATGGCAATAAGCTGGCATGGACGTCCAATCGCACATCAAACAATACCTCTCAGATTTTTCTCGCCGACTGGGATCATGCGGCAGCGCTTGCACTGCTGGAAAAGAATGGTGAAGCAGACGCCGAACCAGGCACCGTCGCTCTGCCTGAAACCGCTCCGAGTTTTTCAGGCGACGATATCCTGAAACACATCACCTACCTTGCCTCTGATAAACTTCAGGGAAGGCTTACCGGCACCGAGGGTGAACGGCTCGCGACCGAATACGTCGCCGAAATGTTCAAGAAGATCGGATTGGAGCCCGCCGGCGATGACGGTACCTACTTTGAACCGTTCGAGTTCACGGCAGGTGTAGACCTCGGCCCCGGAAACAGGATGATGCTGGGAGAAGAAGTGGTGGATCAAAGCGCCTGGCGCCCGCTGTCGTTTTCGCAAACCGGTGAGATCGAAGCGTCGGAGATCGTCTTTGCCGGTTACGGTCTCGACATGCCGGAAAGCACCACCGAGTCCGGCGAGAAGCTGGAGATGTATTCCTCCTATGTGCACCTCGATGTAAAGGGCAAGTGGGTGATGATGTTCCGGTATATTCCGGAAGGGCTCACGCCGGAGCAGCGACAACGCTTTGCCCGGCATTCCAGTCTGCGCTACAAGGCGATGACAGCGCGGCAGAAATTTGCGCGCGGCATCATCGTCGTCAGCGGGCCGAATGCGCAGGTGAAGAACGAGCTGGTGCCGCTCGGATTCGATGCGTCCATGGCTGGCTCGGGGATCGCCGCGATCTCGGTGACCAATTCCTTCGCTGAAAAGCTCCTCGCATCTCAGGGCAAGGACTTGAAAGCCCTGCAGGATCAACTCGACACCGGCGAGATGACCTCAGGCTTCCCTGTTGGCGATGCCAAACTCGGTGTGAACATCGATATCCGGCATGAAAAGAAGACAGGTCGCAATGTCCTGGCGACTTTGTCTTCGGGGCCGGTCAACGTGCATAATCCGGCGATCGTCATTGGCGCTCACGTCGACCACCTCGGGCCAAACGCCGGCACCGGGTCTCTGGCTCGGGATGACGAGAAGCAAAAAGTTCATGCCGGCGCCGATGACAATGCGTCCGGTGTTGCCGGGATGCTTGAAATCGCCGAGTATCTGGCAGAGCAGAAGGCATCAGGCAAGATCACGCTCACCCGCGATGTGATTTTCGCCGCCTGGTCAGGTGAGGAGATCGGGCTTCTTGGCTCATCGCACTTCACGAAGCAGGCAGCCAAGTTCTTTGGCGACGACAATGCCCGGCTGAACCTCATGTTCGGGGCTTGCTTGAATCTCGACATGATCGGGCGACTGAACAAAACGCTGGTCTTACAGGGAGTCGGCTCCAGTGACTATTGGGCTCCCGAAATTGAGCGGCGCAACGTTCCCGTCGGCCTGCCACTCACACTGCAGGATGACTCTTACATTCCCACCGATGCCACATCGTTCTATCTCAAAGGCGTTCCCATTCTAAGCGCCTTCACCGGTGCCCATGAGGACTACCACACGCCGCGCGATACTGTGGACAAAATCAATCTGGATGGTGCCAGAGATGTGTCAAAACTCATGGGATTGATTGCACGCAGCCTCGCGACTGGGGACGTCCTGCCCGAATACAAAGTTGTCGAACTTCCAAAAGACCGTGAGAACCGGGCTCAGCTCCGTGTCTACCTGGGCACCATTCCCGACTACGCCCAGGGCGATATCAAAGGCGTCAAGCTGTCCGGAGTAACCTCCGGTGCTCCCGCCGCCAAAGCCGGAGTCCAGGCCGGTGACGTCATCATCGAACTCGCAGGCAAAGCGGTCGAGAACATCTACGACTACACCTTCGTTCTCGGGGCAATGAAGATCGGGCAGGAAACGGAAATCACCGTCCTTCGTGGAGGTGAAAAGGTAACGATGAAGATCCTTCCCGGTTCGAGGGATTGAATGTGATGCAGCATCAGTTCTCCAGTGAAAGACTTCCAACAATGACAGTGCGCCCCACTGGCGCCAGCAAGATGGGCACTGGACTCCTTCCCATTGCAGCTCCCATTCTGAGCCAACGTCGGTTTACGCAAATCCTGTGCGGGACGCTGATTCTGCTCGCGATCGCCAGTGCACTAGGTGTGAGCTTGTGGCACTGTCCCGTTCTCATAACGACGGGATTTCCTTGTCCCGGTTGCGGACTTACTCGGGGGGTAATGGCCACTTTGAAGGGGGATCTGGCGGAAGCGGTCGAATACCACCCGTTTTCCCCGCTCGCCCTGGTATTTCTCACCCTCCTGGCGATCGGTTCCATCCTTCCCCGCCAAGCTCATTCGCGCCTGATTCAATGGCTGGATCGCATTGAGCGCCGCACTGGCATTGTCCTGTTCCCTCTCGCGGCCTGTGTTGTTTACGGCTTGACCCGCATGGCGATCGCCTGCTATAACCACCTGTCCTTTTGACCGTAATCACTCTCATTAGGGTCAAAATCAATCTCCAATCATTAACAAAAAGATATCATGGGAATTATCGGAATTATTCTTCTCGTTCTGTCGGGACTCACTTCCTTAGTTTGTTGGATTATGGTACTCGTTAAGATGTTTAAGTCAGGCCAGACTGGTCTCGGTATCCTCAGTATCTTCTGTGCGATCGTTGCATTCGTGTGGGGATGGATCAAGGCAGGCGAGCTCGGCCTGAAGAAAATTATGTTGGCTTGGTCGGTGGCTGTCGTGGTCTCCATTATCGGAAATATCCTGGCTGCTCCCAGCCTTGCCAAGCTGCAGTCGGATGCAATGCAAGGCTACCAGATCGAAGAATCCGCTGATGGCATGTGAAAAATCGGGTCAGATTTTCCTGCTATAGAGCAGCAAAAAAACAGCTCCTGCCATCGTCCGGCAGGAGCTGTTTTGTAGCAATGCTAAAGAATTAGATTCAGCGCTCCGTTCTATTTCTTACTCGACTTCTTAAGGTCTGGATCGGCTGGTGTGAGATAGTCCTCGATTGTGAAGTCGCCTGAGGCGAGCTTCTTCAGTTCTTCGATCCAGGCACTTGCAGAAGGATGGTCGAGGTGGCTGCGTATGTGGGAACCAAGGGTGCGTGCTGACGCTCCACGATTGCTACCGAAGACAAAGGTGTCGCGCTCCATTTCCCACTCAAGATTCGGCAATTGAGTTTTCTTGAACTCAGCCAGCCGTGCATCCGCCTCCTCCTGCTTGTCTTTGCGCTCATCACGTATCTGGTCACGATCTGGTGTTGACCCACCGCCCCTGCGGTCAGATCCGATCACTCCACCTTTTACGCGAGTCGAAATTTTCACTGGTTCGGCAGTTCCAACGATCGCTGAGAGCTGGCTGATCCTGCTTTCCCAGGCTTTGCGCAGGCTTGCTGCATTGCGTTGTTCCCGGTAGAAAGGCAGGATTACGTTGTCATAGATGCCGTCCACGGAAAGCGGGGACTGAGCCCACGTTTTCGGTTTGTCCAGAGTGACGTCAATCTTGGTGTCCGCTGCAATGACACCGCTGAGCACTGCCTCCCGCAGTACGCTGGCGTGATTGACCACGTCGCGGTAATCGTTCACCATGGCACTCAAAAACCCAGCCAGTTCAGTAATCATCTTGCCGCGGGCGTCGATTTCGTTCTCTTCCAGCATCGCGGCTTGGATTGTCAAAATCAGGTAGCGGATCTGAAACTGGCGAGCTTTCGCGTAGCCGCTGTCTTTGAAGTCATCCTGGCTATCCCTCCACTCCTTCCATTCACTTTCGCGCTTACCCTTGTCATCCCAGCTCTCGGACTTCACGCATTCCAGATAGAAATTCAAGGCAGCGTTGGGGCTGCCGACTGCTTCGCGCAGCTTGCCCAGTGCACGAATGTTGTTCTTTGATCTACCATCGTCGAGGGTCTTTTCGATCTTCTCAATCTCCGCAAGGATCACCTTCCTTTCGGGTTCTGTTAATTCCTGTGCGGGAGCTGATTCGATTCCGACCAGATGGCCGCCTCCTGATAACAGCGTCGCTACTGCCAGCGACATGAGATTGGTTTTCGAGATATAATCCATGCTTTCGAGTTTAACGGTGTTCCTTGTCCGTAGTGTGTCCACGGTTATTGAGAACACGGGTGTTATGAAATTGTTAAAATGCGAAGTGATGACCGCTTTCCGGGTGTCCATTACAGCGGACGAATCCAGATGTTCCGGAAGCGAACCTGCTGTTTGTCATTGTGATCCTGGAGACGGAGGGGAGCCTTTTCCGCATGGGCGGAATAGGTGCCGACATCCCTGTGGGTCGTCGCGCCGAGCAGCTCAAAGTGATTTTGCACCACCACGCCGTTCAGCAGAATGGTGACTGCCGCCGGACTTTCCAGCTTGCCGTCTTTGAAACGGGGCGCGCGAAAAATAATATCGTAGGTCTGCCACTCGCCCGGCTTGCGGGTCGCGTTTACCAGCGGCGGGTTCTGCCCGTAAACAGCGCCAGCCTGTCCATCGGCATAGGTCTTGTTGTTAGAACAGTCGAGCACCTGAATTTCGTAGCGATCCATCAGGAAGATGCCGCTGTTGCCCCGATGCTGAGAATTGGATCGCGGCTCTGCGGGCGAAGCCCACTCGATATGCAGCTGGCAGTCACCGAAGCTCTGTTTGGTGTAAATGTTGCCTGTTGGGGTCATTTCAACATAGCCGTTTTCCACTTTCCACCTGGCAGGAGTGTTCTTGTCGGCTGTGCGCTGTTTCTTGCCATCAGCATCTTCCGTCTCCTTCTCACCGTACCAGTGAGAGAGATCTGTGCCATCGAAAAGCACGATCGCATCCGACGGCGCGTCAGCAGCGGTCTTTCCCGGTGTGACCACCTCAGGTCGTGGGCGATCGATATCGTGTACCTTCCACTGCGAATTCGGCAGCTTGGGCGTGTCGCTGTATCCTTCGGGATACACTTTCTCATCGTCTTGGGCCTGCGCCATTGTGGCGAAGCCGGCGACGGCAGCGGTCAACGCAGCAAGGGCAAGGCGGGGATTCTTTGAAGCGGTCATGGATGGTTGGGTGGTTAAAATAGAATAGCGCCCAGAGCGGGCGCTATTCCAAAGGTGAAAGGTTTAAGATTTTTAGATCCGAGGAATCAGTCTCTGCTCATAAAGATCTGGAGAACATACCAGAACAGCAGTGCAATACCGGAGAACAGGGCAAGTGACGCCGCCACATGCTGGTTAGGATTGTAGCGATGGATGATGTTCGAAGTCGTGTAGAGAATCGAACCCGCTGCGATCAGCGCCATGACCGCAGAGAACACGATGCCCAGCGAGAATCCGAACAACACACTGGCCACGATCACGCCAATTGCGACGAAGAACGCAATCTTCAAAAACGATCCCAGGAACGAGAAGTCTTTCTTCGTAGTGAAGGCGATGGCCGTAATGCCAGCTACCAGCAGTAGCGTGACAACACCTGCTTCAGCGATCAGATTGCTGTTTCTAAACTGCGAAATCGCCGTAGCCGCGAGCAAGAGGGGCAGAAAGATAACAGCCTCAGCAACGACAAAGAGTCCTAATCCGGCATACTGCATTCCACGAGAAGTATCGGAATTTGCCCACTTGTCCGCCAGCCATGACACCGCCATAAAGGCACCCAGGACAATGAGCCAACTCATTCCTGACGTCATACTTTGAGCGAGGCTCTTGGCCATCGGCATTTGCAGCAGCGCCGCTTCAATCGCGATGAAGGCAACAATGGCCCCCGCAACGTGAAGATAGGTCTTCTGAAAGAAACTCGTTCTGGCAACCACATCTGCCTGAGCGACCGTCGTGTAAGGATTCACGTAGCTTGCGTCCATAATATCAAAGAGTTGGCGGAAACCTACTGTGGCTAATTTCACCGTCAAGTGAATCTGGACGGATTCGGAAGGCTGCCGGAAGTCAAATATCCGGGTTGGAAGTAATTGAGACGCAATCCTACTGCTACTCCCCTGCGCGGGCCGCCCGCCAGTCGCGAACGATCTCTTCTCCATTGAACGTTGCCGTCACCGAGCCCGTCAACTTATCCTCCGCAAGAGCGCCCTTCAGCTGGTAAACCATGTTACCTCCTTCGGGCCGGTCTCGCGTCACGGAAAAGCTGACAGCATCTCCGTCGACTTTACCATTGTCGATCGACAACCAGCCATCGCCGCCGCGGCCGATGCGACCCGTGAGGGCATCGCCTTCGACCTTTAACTCCAGCGGCATGTCGACGTCCTCGTCATTGGGACCACGAATGGTGAACGTCCATTTGCCATTGATCGCGGATTCCTCTGCTGCCGCCCCGTTCTCTCCGAGTAATTCCTTGAGCTTCGGCTCGATGGCATCTGCCCAGATGCGGTAACCTTTGTCCGTCAGATGCAGGAAGTCAGGCATAATGTTCTGAGGGATGAGCCCCTGCGCCGTAACAAAGCGATGGCCGATATCCAGAAAGTGAACGTGCTCGCCATCGTCCAGCTTAGCCAGTACCTGGTTGATCTGAAGGAGCTTGCCGCGCTGGTCGTTAAAGTTCTCACCCCGCGGAAAAATTCCTAACAACAACACCTTTGTTTCGGGAACCGCCGTGCGTAGCCGCTGCACGATCGCTGTCACGCCTTCAATAATCTGTCCAGCTGTGTTGTCGATTCCATTGGAGTTGTTGGTGCCGATCATGACGACCGCCGCTTTTGGATGAATGCCTTCGAGATTGCCGTTATCGAGACGCCAGAGCACATGCTGTGTGCGGTCGCCGCCGATTCCGAGATTGACGGCTTTCCGCGAAGCGTAGCGCTCCTGCCAGACCTTCGCGCCAGCGCCTTCCCATCCCTGCGTGATGGAGTCGCCGATGAAGACCAGCTGAGTGTCAGAGGTGTCTGCCACACTGCGGTTCAGCATTTCAGCGCGCTCTTTCCACCAGGAATCTCCGCGTGGCACTGGGTTCACCGCCGAATGCCGTGCAGCCTCCTGGGCGGAAACAAGAGAAGCCGTTCCCAGCAATGCCAGGCCGATGATTTGAGCAAATGGAGTCAGTTTCATGATCCGGATAATTGACAAGCCAGGCTCCTGTTGTCGATGCCGATTGTTATTCTTAAAACTGCCTCAATTGCTTCACCTCTTGAATTCCAACATTGCCATAAAATGGCTCGCGGTTAATTCAAATCGAGCGGAGGCGGAGTGGATGGCAATGGTGGAGGCGGCGCAGGTGTCGTCCCTTGCTGTTGCAGTTTCCGCTTTCTCACAGCTTTGACGAGCAGAACGACACACGCTGCGGTGAGCACGAGCACTCCAATCCCGATCAATGGACGGTAAGCGATCCACGCGACCGCGATGATCACCGAAGAGAAAATCCCTGCGAAAAGAAACGCGATGATTGCGGTGCCCCGACCTACGATACCTCCAAGGAAGGGAATGAAGTTCGCTACCAGCACCAGCGGCCCGAACAGCATCGACAGGCCAATGCCCATGCCCACAAATCCGCCAGCACGAATCGCCCAGGCAATCATCGAGTTCTGCGATTCCGCTTGCTGGAACATTTCCTGAGCGGATGCGGTACCCTCGTGCAGCAATTCGATCGTGCCATTGGCCGCCTGGAATTTTGCAAATGTCTCGCCTGCCTGCTGCGCCACAATGCTCGTAGTTCCAGTTCTGACCGCCTTGAACGACACGCGGACGTCTCCAATTTGAGGATCGTTAGGGTTCTCGCCGAAGTAGACTTCATCACCCGCCAGCTTGCCCTCGGCCTGCACTGCAGCACTCGCGCGGTCGAGGTTCGGCATGGCTACTGGCTCGCTTTTGTTGATCTTGCTGACCAAAAAATCGGGCAACCGGAATGCGTCGAGCATCACTTTCTGCGCCACCTGTTGCTGTGACTGATACTTCATCGTTCGCGGATTCTGATGTCCGCTCTGTTCCTTGAAATGGGCGGAATCAATCACCCGCGACTCCCATTTTTTCTCGTAGTGATATTCGGTCACCTTCCGTTTGCTCGAACCGCTGCCCTCCGTGCGTGTCTTCTTGTCTTCGACCCACTGGAACATCTCAGCATCGCGGATCAACTTCACCGCTTGTTCCTCAATCCCAAACTCAGCATCCGCCAGCGGCGTATCGGTAGCCGTCTCCCCGATCATGTGCACCAGTTTCCCTTCATTTCCCGGCACGACAGCAGTGCTTTCAATCGTGATCACTTGCTCCGCGCCTGCCTGTAAATCCCGGTGCCGCTTCACCGTTCTACCCTCATTCCAGAATAATAGTGCACCAGCGGCGATCGCAAGAATCAGGCCGATGATAATGCCAAAGAACGCCCGGCCAATGCGTCCGCCAAACCCCGTTTGAACTGTTTCAGTGAATGCCATGACTAAGAGAAACACATTTTCGGCAAAATTACAATCCCACCGGGTTTCTTGGTTTCTTGTGCTGGCATCGGAACAGCCGATACCTGTAGAAAGCATTCTGTCCCTTCTGCAAAATTCTGTCGCAACAACTATGAGACCAGCCAGCGTTCCTTCAAGTCACCCCGGTGCACTTCCATTTTCTGCGATCCTTGTCGCACTGGGCTCCATCCTCCCCGGCATGGCTGGCGATGCCGACTGGGGGCACTATCTCGGCGACAAGGCCAGCAGCCAGTATTCGACGCTCGACCAGATAACGCCGGACAATGCTGCACACCTTGAAGTCGCGTGGACATTCCACTGCGGGGACATCGGCGAGAACAACCGGTCACAAATCCAGTGCAACCCGCTGGTGGTCGATGGCATTCTCTACGGCACATCGCCCACGCTCAATCTGTTCGCTCTCGATGCCGCGAAAGGTGAGCGGCTGTGGGAATTTGATCCGCGTTCGGTGGGATCCCGCGTCAGTGGTGTGAACCGCGGTGTGGTGTTCTGGAAAAGTGGCGATGGCACCGGTGCCCGCATTCTTTATGCCACGGGCAATCACCTCCATGCCGTCGATGCCAGGACGGGAAAACTGATCGCTGACTTCGGCGAATCTGGCCGGGTGAACTTGTTCGACAATCTGTCTCCAGACGCCCGTCGCCTGGGCATGCAGGTGACCACGCCCGGCGTCCTGTTCGGCGAGAGCCTTATTCTCGGAATGCGCCTTGGCGAAGGCCCGGCACCTGCGGCTCCCGGACCCGTGCGGGCCTACAATGTGCGCACCGGAGAGCTGATCTGGCGCTTCAATACCATTCCCCTGCCCGGCGAACCAGGCTACGAAACCTGGCCGCCGGATGCTTACAAGCACATCGGTGGGGCGAATGTCTGGAGTGGCTTTGCGCTCGATGAAGAGCGCGGCCTCGTCTTCTGCCCCACCGGATCAGCGGCTTTCGATTTCTGGGGCGGCAACCGCATCGGTCAGAATCTCTATGCAAATTGTCTACTCGCTCTGGACGCAGCGACCGGCAAGCGGGTGTGGCACTACCAGTTCGTCCACCACGACCTGTGGGACCGCGATCTCCCGGCTGCGCCGAATCTCCTGACAGTCACACATGACGGCAAGCGGATCGATGCCGTTGCCCAGGTGACGAAGAGCGGGCACGTGTTCGTGTTCAACCGCGAGACTGGCGATCCCTTGTTCCCAATGGAGGAAATCGCCGTGCCTCCGTCGGACTTGCAGGGTGAATCGGCCTGGCCCACACAGTCACTGCCGACCAAGCCAGCGCCGTTCGCCAGGCAGGTGTTCGGCTACGATCAGATCACCGACATCTCGCCCGAGTCCCGCCGGGCAGTGCTCGATCAGTTTGTGAAGCTGCGCCCGCACACGCCATTCATGCCGCCCAGCACGGAGGGCACGATCATTTTTCCCGGCTTCGATGGCGGCGGGGAATGGGGTGGAGCGGCGGCCAGTCCAGATGGCGTGCTCTACGTCAATGGCAACGAGATGCCGTGGATCCTGACAATGGTAGAATCCCGCCGCGATACTGGTGCGACTACCTCCAGTGGCAAGGCGATTTACACTCAGATTTGTGCCGCCTGTCACGGCGTGGATCGAAAGGGCAACACCGCGCAGAATGTGGCCGACCTCACCGATGTGGCTGCCCGCTTGAAAATGGCGGACGTCCTCGCTGTCCTGGAGGCAGGCAAAGGCGTCATGCCATCGTTCGCCTTTCTAAGCGACAGCCAGCGCAAAGCCGTTGCGGCATATCTGTTAGGGTTGGACGAAGCAGACGCCGCCGCCGAGGACGCGACCGTCTTCGATGCCGCGCCCTACGCCCACACCGGCTACAATCGGTTCTTCGATCCCGAAGGCTATCCCGCCGTGAAACCACCGTGGGGCACACTGAACGCCATCGATCTCAACACCGGCGAATATCTCTGGAGCACCCGCCTGGGCGAGTTCGCCGAGTTGACCGCGCGCGGTATTCCGAAGACCGGAACTGAAAACTACGGCGGCCCGATCGTCACCGCCGGCGGCGTTTTGTTTATCGGTGCCAGCAAAGACGGCTACTTCCGCGCGCACGACCGGGCGACGGGCAAGGAGCTGTGGAAGTATCCGCTCCCAGCAGGCGGCTACGCCACGCCAGCGACCTACGCCATTGACGACAAACAATACGTCGTCATCGCCTGCGGTGGGGGCAAAATGGGAACGCCCAGCGGCGACGCCTACATTGCTTTCAAGCTGCCAGATTGAACGCCTCGCGGGCTGCGCTGTCTGCTATTTAGCAGAAATCGTCGCGGATTCTGAAACCTTGGGCGAGCGACGTTGTAGGTAATGGGTAAGATGAATACTGAAGAAGAGAATAGACCAAATGGCGGGACAGCTTTGCGCTGCCAGGAATGTGGCGAATCAATCCCTGCGGATGCCCCCGAAGGCGTTTGCCCGCAGTGCGTGCTGTTGCAGGGGATATCGGAGCTGCCAGGCAGCGGCAGCCCCTCCTCGCTGACCTCGAAAACGATCGATGCCGCTGATGTCGCCGCCGCGTTCCCTAAGCTGGAAGGCTTGGTGAAAGTGGGTGGCGGTGGAATGGGGACGGTGTTCCGCGCGCGACAGCCCGGCCTGGATCGCACGGTAGCACTGAAAATCCTCACCGCTGGCTCGCCCAGTCCAGAGTTTCACGAGCGCTTTCTACGGGAAGCCCGTGCGATGGCCAGGCTAAGCCACCCTGACATCGTCACCATCCACGAATTCGGCGAGTCCGATGGCTACTACTATTTCATCATGGAATTCGTGGAGGGCCAGAGCCTCGCAGCGCGCCTGCAGGATGGGCCCATCGAATCTGAGGAGGCCAAGCGCATCCTGGGAACCGTCGCCCGGGCGCTCGAGTTTGCCCATGGCAAAGGCATCGTCCACCGCGACATCAAGCCTGGCAATATCCTGCTCGGCAAAGACGGCAGCGTCAAAGTGGCCGATTTCGGGCTGGCCAAGCTCGTGCGCAGTGACTCTGCCGCCGATGGCTTTTCCCTGACCATGGAGAATCAAACGATCGGCACTCCATTTTACATGGCTCCCGAGCAACGCACCTGCGCAGCCAAAGTTGATCAGCGTGCCGATGTGTATGCGTTAGGCGTCGTGCTCTACGAAATGCTCACGGGCAAGCCACCAGAACTCGACTACCAGCCGCCGTCGGAAACGCTCGGCGTGAGCCATGAGTTCAACACACTCGTTCGCGCCGCCACCGCGAGTGATCCGGAAAAGCGCATCGCTTCCGCCGCCGCCTTTGACACACAACTCCAGTCTATTACCGAAATGAACGAAGAACCCTCACCCGAATCACCCCAACCAAAGCGCCGCTGGGGCCTGTTCACCGTTTTCAAACGCCGCTGGTGGGCGTTTCTGGTTGGAGGATTGTTAGGCGCACCGACTCTTGGGCTCGCCACCGCCGCAGTGGTCACTTACCTGATGCCCAGGGAATATCTGGGGCGTCTGCGCCTCCAGATTCAGCCGGTGTCACAGGATTTCGAGGTTTTCCGTGACAAATCTTCCCGGACGATGATCACTCCCGCATACATTCAGACCCAGTTTCAGATCATTACGAGCAAGGAAACTCTTTATGATGTAATCGACGAACTTCAGCTGGTAAGGAAATGGGAAGATGCAAGGACTCCTGCAGAAGCCTATGCCAAGTTGTTGAAAATGGTGGAAACGGAAGCAGTGCGAGGTACCGATCTGATCGACATCGAGGTCTACCACACCGATCCACAAGAGGCCGCTGACATTGCGAATGCGATCGCTGTGACTTACAGAAATCGCCGAACGGAGATGGAATCCGCCAGGAGCAAACAGGCGCTCGACATCCTCAATGCGCAGGAGACACTTCAGGAACAGAAGGTCGAAGACACAAGGCTGCGAATGATCGCGCTGATGGAGAAGTTCAATATTATTGATCTCGGAGACGGGATGCCTGACTGGGCTGGTGTCGGTGATACATCCGAGACCGCATCGAAGCAGCTCGTGCAGGCGAGCAAGTTAAGTGCGCTGCAGGCAGAGCAGGAGATTTCGACGATCAGAACGCACATTCAAACATTGAATGGGTTGGAGGGGGAACGATTGTTCGAGGAAGTAGTTGCTCTGAATCTGATGGACTCGACCATTTCCGTGTTTTTTCCTGAAAGGCAGAAACTGAAGGCCCAGTTGAAAGCCCTTTTAGATACGGGCTTGGGCCCCGAGCACCCAGACATCCAATCGGTGGAATCCCAGTTGGATAACGTAAACAGGATTCTTGAAAGCGGTGCGTCTTCGGTCAAAAGCTCTCTTCAGACCCGGCTCAAGATAGCCGAGAACAGCCTGAAAAACTTGGAAGAACTTGAAGTGGATAAGAAAGAGGAGACGATGGATGAGAGGAAGAAGTTTACACAGTATGTCGAAGCAAAACGCGCCTACGAGACCCAGAATCTGATCCTGACGGACATGCGTCAGGGGTTGCTCAAAGAGAAGGTCGACCTTTCATTGCCGAAGAATCCGATCATAGTCCATGAAATCGCCGAACCAGACGAAATGCCTGTTCGTCCTCGCGGTGCCCTCAACCTGCTCGTCGGCTTTTTCGGCGGCGGCATCCTGCTCTTTGTTCCAATTGGGATTGTAGCGATGTACCTCGTCCACGCAGTGCTTCGCCCCTAGGAAGAACAGAAGGCCTGGCGTCCTTTCGATAAGAAAATGTTTCGATGCCCAGGAGAGCGTCAGCGTACTTGTGTCCCACCCAGGTGCAAGGAGGTTTGAAGTTTGACCTTTGCCAAGCCAACCCGCTAGAACTGGCCCATGACAAAACTCCCTGCCGCCCTGCTGCTCAGCAGCCTTGTTCTCGCTAACTTCAGTGCCAGTGCTGATCCTTTTCCTCGCAGCTCGCCGGAAGAACAGGGCGTGAGTTCGGAGCAGTTGCTCAAATTGGTCACGGCTCTGGATACTGAGATCGAGGGACTCCACAGTGTTATGGTGGTACGGCACGGGCATGTGATTGCGGAAGGCTGGTGGGCTCCTTATGCCGCGGAACACAATCACGTGCTCTACTCGCTCAGCAAGAGTTTCACCTCGACTGCGGTGGGCATCGCTGTTGCAGAGGGCAAATTGAGTATCGATGACAAGGTGCTGAGCTTCTTCCCTGACGATGCGCCAGTCGAACCGGATCGCAATCTTCAACAGATGCGGGTGCGTGATCTATTGACCATGACCACCGGGCATCAGGATGAGCCATCGGCAGCGATCGACACGGTGTCGCCGAAAAGTTTTCTCGCTTCGCCCGTGCCGCACAAGCCAGGCACCCATTTCAAATACAACACTGCCGCCACGTTCATGTTGTCTGCAATCGTGGAGAAGCAGACGGGTGAAAGACTTGTGGACTATCTCCGCCCAAGATTGTTCGAACCGCTCGGAATCGAGAATCCCCAGTGGGATACCAACTCGCAGGGCATTGCCCTGGGAGGATACGGATTGCGTGTTCGCACCGAAGACATTGCAAAACTGGGCCAACTTTACCTGCAACAGGGAGAATGGAAGGGACACCGACTTCTGAACGCGGATTGGGTGGCGCTGGCCACTTCCCGCCAGGTGTCGAACGGCAGCAATCCAGAGAGCGACTGGGATCAAGGTTATGGTTTCCAGTTCTGGCAGTGCCGCAATGGTGCCTACCGGGGCGATGGCGCATTCGGCCAGTACTGTGTCGTTCTGCCTGAGCAGGACGCCGTGGTAGCCATCACCAGCGGACTGGGAAATATGCAGGGCGTTCTGGACATTCTGTGGAAGAATCTGCTGCCCGCATTCCACGCGGTGCCACTGGAGGGAGGCGATCCTTCTGGCCTGAACGCAAAGCTTGCGGGCTTGATGCTGCCCGTCCCTGAGGGCGAAGTATTGGCGTCCAGGGGAGTGGTGCGGTTTCCCGAGAACGAAGTCATGCTTGAGTCCGTAAGCTGGGAATCCGCAGGCAATGGCAGCCTAACATTGATATCAACCGTGGACGGAAAAGAGTATCGGCAGCCGTGCGCCTACGGAAAATGGGCGATCGGTGGCACCCAGCCTGGCGGCGAAAGGACAGCTGCATCGTTCGCCTGGACGAAACCCACAGAGCTCACAGTGAAAATCTGCGCATACGAAACGCCATTCATCACCACAGTGCGGCTACGTTTTGATGAAGCCGGATCGGTCGAGCTGGTGCGGGAAATGAACGTCGGATTCGGCCAACAGAAAGCGTTCAAACTTACTGGCACTACCGGACAAAACTAGCACGCCCCCCCTGCCTTCCTAGTAGTCCATATCGAGGAACACATTGCGATTCTTCTCCGCAGTGCGCAGCATTGTGTCACTGTTCCTGCGGATGCGCTTGCAGAGCCGTATGCTGATCGCCTTGAGCAACTGAAATCCGAGGGTCATGTCGCGCTCGACCAACGCGCCAAACTGGGATGCTGACAAAACCCAGAGCTGCGCTTCATCCGAGATCACCCTGACGTACGCGCTGGCGTTCTGTGGATCAATGACGCTCATCTCACCGACGATTTCTCCCGGCCCAAGCTCTGCCAGCTCGATGATTTCGCCACGAGCCTGGCAGGACACCGCGAGCGTTCCTGAGAGAATGATCGCCATTTCGTCCAGCGGCTTGCCCTGCGTCGAGAAGTAGCTCTTTGCCTCCAGTCTTCGCATTTCACCTGCCTCTGCCAGTACGCGGCGGCTGTTGATATCAAAACCTGTGAGGACGCCACCTTCCGGAAGTGGAGTGGCCTCACTAGCACCTTCTTCTGCAGAAGTATTCCGGGATTCCATTCGAACTTATTGGGCTGAAAATTGATACAACGACCACAACGGTGGCCCGTGCCGAGAGTGTGCACACAACTGCACGGGATAGCGAGCGAATTCCGCGCCGAATCCGGGCGGTCGCGGCTCAGCCCGAGGCCCGGTCGAACATGCGCTCAAATTTTTCATTTTCGCGCTCCCGGGATCTGTCCATCCAGTCGCTCATACGCTCGCTCATCGATTTCTTCCTTTTCCCGTAGTCGTCGTAGAAATCGTCGTTGTCTTTTTTGTGCGTGGAGCCACAGCCCGACAGGGCTAAGACAGTGGCGGCGAAAACGATCGTGCAGGCGAGTCTGGATTTCATGTCGCAAGGTATAGCCTATCTTCAGATTTTTTCCACGCTCCAATTGATGCCAAAAGCGACTCTCTCACATGGAGGGCGAGGCCGCCAGCGATGCTAGTTTCCTCTTTTTCATCCTTCACGCCGAACTTGCAAAGCAGATGGGCCGTAAGTATCCTGAGCGGATGACTTTGCGATATCTGAGAGCGAACCACGGGAAGTCGTCATTTGCGGGACTCATCAAAGCTTCGCCAGTCCATTGCTGCCCGGACTGGACATCTCTGTCGATGAGGTGTTCTCCGATGATTAGCGGCTTCCTGCAGCGTTCTCAGTCGTGCGCCAGATGCCGATGAAGCCGCACGGGCAATTGACTATTTTCAAAACCGACTTCAGCAGATAGATCCGATTCTCGTCATGGAACCAAATAACCAGCCACCAGCAACGTCAGAAACCGAGCGCATGCCTGATCTGGATTCCCAGCCACTGTGGATCAAAGTGGCTGCCATGACCGTCGCCATAGGCGGCATTCTGGCGCTGATCGCGCTGTATATTGTTCGATGGTAAAGACAAAAACGCGGCAAAACGGACGCGGTCGATTTCCGCGAACTCCCGCTGGCGTGTGTGGGAATTCTCGTCTAACGTCGCCGCCTTATGCTGCAAGCTGGAATTGTCGGACTGCCGAACGTCGGTAAATCAACTTTGTTCAACGCCGTGACGCGAACGCGCAAGGCGGAGGCCGCGAACTATCCGTTCT
>JAGROY010000160.1 GCA_020439995.1 Verrucomicrobiia bacterium | reverse complement strand
TTACATCTTTTTGACCGCTCACCCGCCAGGACTCAATGTCCCGGTGGAATCAGGTAGTGTTACAGGGTTTGACAATCCTGACAATCTGGGACAAACGCCCGATGGCAAACTTATAATCATTGAAGATAACGTACCTTCGGATATCTGGATCGCAGGGAAAGATCACAACAATGACGGGGCAGCTGACGAGGTCTGGCATTTCGCTTCGCTGACCGATCCCGGTGCCGAGGGAACTGGGATCTATTTCGGGAAGGATCCCAAGATGCTGTTCGTGAACGTGCAACACTCTACCATCGATGACGGCGATGCGACTTGGGTGATCATTAAGAATGATGAGTAATTCAACGGATGTCAGTGTTTTCCTATCGTTTGGTCGGTAGGGTGCATCGCGGGGTGGCCCAGTTCAGGCCGCCCCGCTTCTTACGTATGAGGGGCCGAACTTGAGCGAGGCACTGGGGGCGGTCCGGGTTTATTCGGCTTGGAAGAACAAAATTGTGTAAGGCCGCTCATCTTTTCGACGATTGATTTCATTTTCATCTATAAGACAGAAAATCCGTTAGTGGAAGAAGATTGGCAGAACGGTAAAAATTCCACAAGGGGGCAAGGGGCGTGATGAACGCCTCGTACACAAAGGCCTAATCTGGGGTATTGAAAGTAATAGTGAAAGCCGTGCGCACGGATGGAATGCTGGAGACGGTAATGGTGCCGCCGAAGCAGGTGACAACGCGTCGCACGAAATAAAGCCCGAGGCCCACTCCCCGGTGGGAATGGTTGCCAGCGCGCTGAACCCGGTAGAACGGAGTGAAAATGTTAGGTAAGTCGTTTGGTGGAATGCCGACTCCCTTGTCAGTGAATTCGATGAGAACCGTGCCGTTTGTCCTTTCAGCATTGATCGCAATTTCCATCCTCCGTGGGTTATCGCCCAGAGAGTTCTCCAGGAGGTGCTGAAATGCTAAGAACCAGAAGTAGTAGTCGCCGGGGACGCGACAGCCGTCCGCTGGAAGCTGGATCGAGAGTGCAGGACGCCTGTCCCGTATCAGCGGTGCCAGTCTGTCGAGCACATCATTGATGCATTCCTTGAGCTGGAATGACTGGGCCGCTGTGGCCGCAGTTCTTTGTGCGATCTCGTGCTCCAGAGCGCCCAGTGTGAGGACATCGGAAGCAATGCGGTCAATGCGTTTGCCGCTCCTTTCGATTGCCGTCACTGAGCGCAGGATATCGTCATCGTCGACAGTCTGAAGCACATTTTCAGCATGTCCGAGAATTACCGACAATGGTCCACGCAATTCGATGGCGACATCCGCCAACGCACGCAGCACCGAGCCATCCAGCACCGCGCAATGCGTACTAACGGGTTCGGATTTCGTAATATCGGATTGCTTCCCCGGTGGGGGAATGCTCGATAAGCCGGGTTGAGTCACCACGCGTTCATACGCCTTCACCGTAAACTTGCGAGCCGTTGCCGGTTACAGTTCCGTCACTGGAAAAAGAAAACCCCCGAAAGCGCGGAGCTTTCGGGGGCTGTAAGGCAGGATTTTGCCAGAACTAAGGGAACGTCTGTAGAAATCCCGATTGCAAGAGAGTCGCTTAGAAATTGAGACGGATACCACTGACCCAGCTGAGGCCGTCGTAGTCGCCGCCGTCTGAACCGCCGTCGAGAGTGGCGTACTCCAGGCCAGACATGAGCTTCAGTCCGTGACCGTGGATGTAGTAGTTCAGTCCAAGATAGAATGCGTGGTAGTCTTCACCGTGACCGCCGTCTGTGATCGAGGGAACCTTTCGCTCGTAGCGGCTCTGTGCCCGGAGGCCATCGTCGTCGCCGTGAGCATACTGGTAGCGGCCAACTACCTGAAGCTTGTCGGTGATATCGTAGCTGGGCATGATCGAGAGGCCGTAGACGTCTGGACTTTGGCCAGAGGCATACATCAGCTCGTTTACGACTGTAAAGTCGCCCTGTCCCAGAACCAGGCTGGTGGCGAAGGAGTTGTCGTATTTCTTGGCTGCGGTGTCGCCTTCTTCTGGATCGTTGTAGAGGTAGTCGAGCCGCCATGCCATTTTGTCCATGCCGCAGGTTTCAGAGAAATCGTATCCGACGCTTGCGACGTAGAAAGTTCCGCCGTCGAAGTTACCGAATTCGTCGTCCAGATCACCGGAGAAAGCGCCGACATAGTAGCTGAAGCCACTGACTTCGCCGTGGGCGGCGATGCCGGATGATTTCGCAGGGAGCAGTTGGTTGGTGAGTAAGCCGCGTTCCATCGTCAGGATCTTGCTGGACGAAGTGGTCCACTCGTAGCCCCACTCTGGCTTTTGCTTACCCACGGTCAGGCTCAGGGCGTCTACCACCTTGATCGTCATGTGCAGTTCCTCAAGACTGCTGTAGAAAGGGTTAAAGTCGTCGTCGATGTTGATGTAGCCTTTGAGGTCTATGCGGTTGAAGAGCTGCGCACCGGCACCGAGACGCCAGCGACGGTTTTCCCAGTCGTCGAAATTCCCCTGATCCGAATCTACCACTGCATACTGCCCCTGATAACGGCCAAGAATGCTGAGTTTTTGCAGGAATGGGTTTTCCTTGTTTGAATAAAGGACTGGAAGATCCCAGAGAGCGTCGAGGACGGAGGCGGATGATTCTTCTTCGACGGAAGCCGGGGGCGGCAGTGGAGCTGTGGAGTCCTCCCCAGCAATAACGCCGGGTGCTGTAAGGCTCATTGCCACGATTGGTGCGGCGATTAGGTTGAGGGCATGCACTGATTTCATTACGGGAGTTGTAGTTGTTGTGGTGAGATGATGGTTGTATTTTTGTGCGGCAACTTGCGCAAGTGCGCAATCAGTCGAGGAAGATGAGACGAAATTGTCACATTCGAACAGTGGAGAATTGTGACGACTTCGTCACAATTTTTACCCGATCACAAGCAAAGATTTGTGACATTTTCCAAAGCGGTCGCTGAAGCTCGGTGCAATGTCGGGAAAAGGTCGAACTGAGTGACGGAAATGTCACACAAATCGATCACGCTTTCCTGAATCAGCAACTCTAGTTTCAGGCCGAAATCAATAACCAACCACTAGATGAAATATACACAAATCCTCATCGCGCTTTGCGCTCCTGCAATGGCGCTGTCTTTCACCAGCTGCGGCAAGAAAACCACTAGCGGTAGCGCCATTCAGATCAACGGCTCGGATACCATGCTTCAAGTGGGCATTGCCTGGGCGGATGCTTACAAAGCAGTCAATCCCGATGTGACCATTACAGTTAACGGCGAAGGGTCTGGAACCGGTATTGCTGCTCTGATCAATGGAACCGTTGAAATTGCCCAATCAAGTCGCGCATTGAAGCCTGAAGAAATCGAAAGTATCAAAGCTTCGCATGGAGGTGTTGCTCCTGTCGAACACATCGTCGGTTACGATGGTATCGCTGTATTTGTGAATAAGGACAACCCTGTGAAATCGCTTTCTCTCGCTCAGCTTAAGGAGATTTTTGGCGAGGGTGGCTCAATTGACAACTGGAGCCAGGTTGGCGGTAACGATCTCAAAATGGTTCCGGTAGGTCGGAATAACGCTTCTGGTACTTATGCGTTCTTCCGGGACACTGTTTGCGGGAAGGGTGTCGAATACAAAAACGCCGTTTCGCCGCAATCGGGTTCTACGGCGGTAGTTGAGTTGTGTACCACAACTGCGGCGGGAATTGGCTATAGCGGAATGGGCTACATCAATCCCAATGTAGGCGTTCTGAGCGTGAGCAAGGAAGATGGTGGACCTGCCTACGAGCCCAATGCGAAGAATGTCGGATCAGGCGACTATCCGATTGCGCGGCCTCTCTACATTTTTACCGTAGGCGAACCATCAGGCGCTATTAAAGATTATCTTGACTGGATTAAGGGACCAGGAGGGCAGGCGGTAGTCGAAGCCGAAAAATTCGTGCCCCTTCCGCAATAGTAGGAAATCATTACAGGATGGCTTGACGTTGAGAACCTTTTCGATATAACCGCGTCTCTACTTCTCCATGGCTACAAAAAAGACGTCCTTCCGGGGGCTCGGCGCCAAATTCCTTGATGGTGCCGAGCCCCTCATCCGTATCCTCATTTACGCGAGTGGCTGGAGCGCCATTATTTTTGTCGCCGCCATATTCTACTTCATTTTCCAAGAGGCTTGGCCGATCCTTCCCAGAGTGAACTGGGGCGATTTCTTCTTCACCAACGACTGGGTTCCCGTTCCTGCTGAGGGTAACGAGGCTACGTATGGGGCAAAGTCCATGATGTACGGCACATTTGCCGTAACAATTTTCAGTATGATTATAGCCGTGCCATTGGGGTTAGGAGCGGCTATTTACATTTCTGAATTTGCCACTGGCAAAGTGAAAGAGACGTTCAAGATTCTCATCGAACTTCTCGCTGCCATTCCTTCGATTGTGTGGGGATTTATTGGTCTGGTCGTTCTCAATCCCATCATCCAGAGCGTCTTTGGCGTGCCAGTAGGTGTGAACTTGCTCAATGGTTCGATCGTAGTTGCATTCATGGCAGTGCCACTAATTGTTTCGATCTCTGAAGACGCCCTTCGGGCGGTACCAGATTCCTACCGCGAAGCAGCGCTGGCACTGGGTGCGAGCAAATGGGAGATCGTCTATCGAGTGCTCTTTCCTGCTGCGAAAAACGGGCTGCTAGCAGCTTGTATGCTGGGTGTTGGCCGTGCGGTGGGAGAGACCATGGCAGTGCTCATGGCTACTGGAAATGGAATGGTTATCCCCGAGAATTTCGCAAATCCGGCAATTCTGCTCGACAAGGTGCGTACGCTCACCGCCACGATTGTTTCAGAGCTACCAGACAGTGTTCATGGAGGCGATCACTACCGAATGCTTTTCGTCATTGGAATTGTGCTGCTGATTTTCAGTGTCGTCATTAACGTAACCTCAGACATCATCGTCAAAGGGATAAAAGGAGACCAGAAGAATGCCTGACGCTGCCACTACTACAGTTTTACCTCAATCGAGATTTGCCGCCGGACCGATGGAGCGGCGGAAGGTACTCGTCGAAGGCATCGCTAAAAAAGTCATGCTCGTGGCTGCGCTCTGTCTGATCGTGCCCGTGTTAGCGATCATCGCTTACATCTTCTACAAGGCATCACCAGTTCTTGGGCTGGATTACCTGTGGGGAGTGCCAGAAGGCGGTGGAACTGGCGGCGGAATCTGGCCGCCCTTGATTGGAACGTTTTTTCTGGTGCTGGTTTCGCTGTGCATCTGCGCACCAATCGGGATCATGGCTGGAATCTACCTCAACGAATACGCACCAGATAACTGGTTTACCCGTATTATTAACATGGCGGTAACCAGTCTCGCGGGAGTTCCCTCGATCGTCCATGCGCTGTTTGGGGTCGGCGCATTCGTCCTCACGTTTGGGATGGGTGAGTCACTTCTGGCGGCCTCATGCACGATTGCCGTCATGACGATCCCTGTGTTAATCACTTCGACCCGTGAGGCGTTATCTGCGGTGCCCATGGCATTCAGGCAGGCGTGCTGGAACATGGGGGCTACCAAATGGCAGACCATCCGTACCATTGTTCTCCCCAACTCAATCTCGGGAATTCTAACTGGAGTCATCCTTGAAGTGTCCCGTGCTGCTGGTGAAACGGCTCCCATTCTGTTCACGGGAGCTGCCGCGTCGATTCCGTTCATGGCGGATTCTCTCGGAGACAAGCTGATGCCCTATTTCCTCGGGGACAAATTCATGGCGCTCTCTTATCACTTGAAGGTAGTGGCCGACAAGCTGAACGACGTTCCAGAGGCGATGAAATACGGAACAGCGGCCGTTCTCATCGGGTTGATTTTCATTCTAAACAGTTTCTCCATTGTGCTGCGCATGTATCTGCGTTCGCGCAAGAAGTGGTAAGCCCAACCGATGACTACCCATATCAATTTTCTGGACCTCTCTGTGTACTACGGCTCACACAAAGCCGTTGATGAGGTCACCATGAACATTCAGAAGAACGAGATCTTCGGAATCGTGGGGCCGGCAAATTCCGGTAAGACGACTCTGCTCAAGACGATCAACCGAACGCTGGATCTGATCACTGGAACTCGCACCACAGGTGAAGTTTCCATAGACGGGACGAATGTCAGGAACATTGGCAACGTCAACCACCTGCGTCGTCGCATCGGGATGGTTTTCCCGCTACCCGTGGGTCTCCCACTGACGGTATATGAGAACGTTGCCTACGCACCACGCCGCGCGGGCATTCACGACAAGGAAACTCTTGATGAGCTTGTGGAGCAGTGCTTGAAGCAGGCTGTCTTATGGGATGAGGTGAAGGACCGGCTCGACACCCTCGGTACGAAACTTTCGGGTGGGCAACAACAGCGTCTTACCCTCGCCCGGGCCCTGGCCCATCAACCGGAGATCCTTTGCCTGGACGAGTTCTCAATCGCAATCGATCCTGTCACGACCATGAAAATTGAGGACATTCTGGTTCAGTTGAAAGAAAAGATGACGATCGTCCTGGTGACAAATCTTACGCAACAAGCGCGGCGGCTTGCTGGCCATGTGGCATTTCTCAATGCTTCCCAACTGGTGGAGTGGGGTGAGACAGAAAAAATGTTTAGTAACCCAGAAAAGGAAATCACCGGAAGGTACCTTAATGGCGATTTCGGTTAAAATCGATGAGTGACCCCGAAATAGACGAACTCAGTATCCGCACCCGCAATCTCAGCCTGTGGTATGGGAAATTTCAGGCGCTCCACGAAGTATCCGTGGACATCAAGCCTAACATCATCACTTCGCTGATCGGCCCATCCGGTTGCGGTAAAACGACACTTCTCCGGTGTTTCAACCGCATCAATGAACGATACGGCAACGTGACCACAACAGGAGAGGTGCGGATTCTGGGAGAGAACATTTACACGGAAGCGGTAGCGCTCGCGGAATTGCGAAAAAGCGTGGGAATGGTCTTCCAACGACCCAATCCGCTGCCGATTTCGATCGAGAAGAATATTTTGTTCGGGGTGCGCAGCCACAGTCGCAGTCGTGATCTCCCCGCCTCTAAGAGGGAGGAACTGATTGAATCGGCGCTCAGCGAAGTCTCGTTGTGGAATGAGTTAAAGGACAACCTCAAGCGGAAAGCGACCACTCTCACTCTGGAGCAACAACAGAAACTTTGCATTGCCCGTCTGTTGCCCCTCAAACCGGAGATCATCCTGATGGACGAGCCCTGTTCAGCTCTTGATGCGGACGGGATTGAGCGGATCGAAGAACTTATCTCTGAGCTCAAGGACCGGTATACGATCGTCATTGTGACCCACAACATGGCGCAAGCCCGTCGTGCAAGCGATGAGTGCATCTACATGTATCTTGGAGAAATTAAAGAACACGCGTCGACCATGGAGCTCTTCATGAATCCAAAAAATGAACAAACCGCAATGTATATTGAAGGACGTTATGGTTGATTGATTTAGTGGAACATTTGCGCAACTATCAAGGTATGACAGACGGATCGAATCATATTCTTAAGCAGTTCGAAGCTGACCTGCAGAAGCTCAAAACAGATGTGCTCACCATGGGAAGCCATGCGCAGGAGAACCTGCGCAATGCGGTGAATGGCTTGATCAATCGCGACGTGGAACTCTGCAACCGCGCCATCGTGGATGATGAAGACGTCGATCGACTGGAGATTCAGGTCGACCGCGAGGGCATGATGATCATCGCAAAATACAGCCCAGTAGCCAGAGACTTGCGCCGCGTGGTCTCGACCATGAAGGTGTCGCAGAACCTTGAACGCCTGTCCGATCAGGCCTCCAATATCGCCAAACGCGCGCGTAAGATTGCTGCGAATGCGGAGATTCCGGAAACCATCGCTCTTCAGCCACTGTTCGAACTGGTGGCTGGTGCCGTGCGTGATTCTCTCGAAGCCTTCAGCCGAGGCGATGTCAAAACCGCGCTCACCTTTGACGAGCGTGACGAGGAAATCGACAGCATCTACAAGGACATCTCGAAGAAAATCACCAAACGCCTGGAGCAGGACACCACGCACACCAAAGACTACGTGGACCTGCTCTTCATTGTCCGCTTCCTGGAGCGCATCGGCGACTACGCCGTCAACATCGCCGAAGACGCCGTCTATTCAGAATCCGCCGTCGACATCCGCCACGGCGGTACCCATCCGAAGGTTTAGAGTAAGGTTGACGCGGGAAGTCAACGTCTACCGGGCCTTCGAAGTTGCCCATGCTTCATTCGCGCTGATGCGCTTGTATTCGCTGCGGAATGCGGCGGCTAGCTGTGGCAGGTAGGCTTCGCCTCCGGTGTTGATTGCGATGCAGTGCAGGAGTGGGAGTTTTTCGCCGTAGAGTTTGTAGACGACATTGATGATCTCGTCTTTGCTGAGGTTCTTGGATAGTCCGTACCACTGCTTCTTTGTCGTGGAAGGAGTGCCGTCGGTGACGAGATAGACGGTGGATACCTTTTGCTGGAATGCGGCTACCAATGCCAGATCGTAACGCGAACCTCCGGCGGTGCCGCTCATGTAGGGGACGTCGGCCGGTTCGATGCGGATGTAAGTGGTGCCGTTCGCGGTGCCTTTCCGGCCAAAATCGCCGGTGCGCGACCGCTTGAATTTTCCGGTGAAGTAGTCGGCCATGAATTGCTGCGCCAGCTGTTTCGCGGCAGCGCTGGCAGGGCGGGGCTTGGCGAAGAGGCCGTCCGCTTTGTCACCGAAGCAGATGACGTTGAAGAGTTTATCCTCCGGCAGGGTGTCGATTGCGAGCTGCAGCTGATGCTTTAGAGCTGCCACTCCTGCTGCTCCGATCTGGCGCGGCATGCTGGTCGATACATCGATCACGAAAGCGACGCTGCTGCCTCCCACTGGCGCACTGAAGACGTCCACTTTCTCCCCTGCCTCGAACAGCTCGTCTTCAAACACTTCACCAAAGTCCGTTCCGAAATCCTGAGCGTCCTCGTCGATGGCCAGCAGCTTCGAGCCAATATCTGGCGGGGGGAATGTAGACGGGCGACAGTGCTGGTATGTCGAGAGTCTGGTAGGCGCGCGTTTCGGCGCGAACGGGAGGCAGGGACTGGTGGGTGATCTGAACCTCGCGCTTTTCCTTTTCGTTCTGCTCATCGCTTGTAGAAAGTGAACCCTGTCCGCGCCTTTGGAGCGGGGCAGGTGTTTCCGGGCGTTTCTTGACAGTCGATCTGATCGTTAGTATTCCGAACAGACGTTACGCAGCTTGCTGCCCATCAGTTCTCCTCAATCACCGGAAACATGCCATACCTGCAAGATCAGCTCGGTCTGGGTCGTTCATACGACTCGACTGACCCCAACACACAGCGCTACTTCGACTACATCAATCTCAAGCTCGCAGCCCGCGGGTTCCCGATCGTTGGTGAAGAGAAAGACTTCCCGTTCCTGGAGATGGGGCGCTCGCTTCTGGCGAACTTTCAGGAAAAGCTGCGCCTCCTTGCAGATCATCTGTGCCCGGCGGACCAGCGCATCGATACTTTTTTAAAGGACTACCTTTCGGATATTCCTGAAGCTGCTCTGGACCGGACGTCTCCACTGGTTCCTCCCTCGGCGCTCGTGCTGGAGCGCCACGGAATCTCGCGGTTGCTCAGCCTGCCGCCGGATCGCGATCATTTCGAATCGGAGATCGTGTCTTCCTATCGAGTGGCGCAGGGAGTGATTCACAATCCAGCCCGGGATCGGCGGACGACGGCGGGTGTCTTCCACGTTTCCGAAGGCGGCCTGCCTGTGCCAGGGGACAAATTGTCGGTACCAAAGGAAACCTTTGCCCGCCTCCTGCAGCATGCGCTGAATCCGCCTGCTGACCTTCTTACGATCCCGTTCACCGCCACGCAGGAACGGCCAGCCCGCGCTTTTGTTTCACTGTTGTTGCGACCAGTGATCCGGCCGGAGGTGCCGGGCGTCTGTCAGGAGTCGTCGATGGAAGTTCGCTTCTTTGCTCCGGGAAATCTGGTCAGTAATCTTGATTTTGTGGAGTCGATCTTTGGCAACGCGGGCGATCCCCATTTGCCTGAAAATGATTCGGCGCTGGATGCGGATCACTGGAGCGGCCATACCGGGTGCGTGATTCTTGCTCCGCATCTGGTCAAGCTGCGGAAGAAGGACGTCGGGCTCCCGCATGTGAGCGGGGCTTCCGAGACGCAACGCCGCGATGGGATGTGCTGGGAGGATGAGAACGAGTTGTACAACAACGGCGGCGCCTTCAAGATCACTTGCCGCGACCACCGTGGAGTGATTGTTACTCTGATCGCCGATAACTATTTTGGCTATTGCAAGAAAGAGGTCAAAACGCAGATCAGTTACGCCACCAACCTTTCTGGTGGAGCGGAGGAGGAACATGCCGGCGGTGCCATCGCATTCCCGTCATTTGACCATGGGGCACACTTCAGCTTGAACCGGGAAATCACCCAGCTGGATCACACCTTTGACGATATCGTTGAGATCCTCGGCGACACGATCGAGGTGCAGCCGGAAGGCTACGCCATCGACAGGAAATTCGCCAACATCTACTACGTTCCCGAAACTACTGAGGTGGATCTGGATCAGCAGAAGGTGTCGTGGCAATCGGACGCTGTTCACGCTCTGAGGCTGCAGCCGGGAATCACTTACGTTTACCCTTCCGGATACAAGGTACAGATGATCCAGCCGACTGCCGGTCAGAGCTGGCGTATCATCGGCACGCAGGCCGAGGGCACATTCTGCCACAAGCCATGTACCGTTTCTGGCGGGGGCAAATCTGAGATTTCCAAAGCGCTGCAGGATGCCATGCGAGTGGCCCCGGTCATCGTTCCCGAATTCCAGAAAACGATGGCAGTCGTAAAGGAGCTGATTGAGCGCAACTACTGGGATCGCTTTCCGCATCCGCGTATCAGGCCTGAGCAAAGCAGGCCGCTGCTGGATCCGCGGCGTTCGCTGGGGTCGGCGCTGCGCCTGCTCACGCCGGACGACGAATTTACCGATGAATACAACGACTACGTGCGCTCGTTGCCGCGGCACGTCATCGATATGGTATTGTTAGTAAAGCGCTACTACCGGGATGACTGGGGCAGCTGGGACGAGTGGCGGGACCGCTTTGCCGTGGACGTCGTCGATGGCCAGCCAGGGTTCGAGATCAAGTACCGCAACCAGCACATCGTTGCGCGCTACCTGCGCGTTGGTTTCGCCCCGGACGGATTGTGGCGCATGTTCAGTCTGCGTAAAGACTTCCTTCCCGCCACCAAGTTGCAACGCGAGGACGACATCACTGCTTCCACAACCGTGCCCGTGCCGCGGGACAGCGGCATGCATCCTGACTTGCCGGAGGGTTCCTACAAATTTGCTCTCAACTGTGAGTATCGATTCTTCCAGCGGCCCGATGAAGCCATTCATCGCGGTTACGACAAGAACACCGAGCGCGATTTCTCACAGCTCGGGAACTTCTTTTCGAACTACGAGCCGATCACGCGCGACCAGGCGAAAGAAATGATTGCCGATGCCATCCGCTTCGGCCGATTCACACCGCCCATGCAGCGGCTGATCCGCGAGTTTGCCCGCGCCTCCAAGCCTGAATTCATCGCCGTGTCGTCGTCGCCGCGGATCGTTGGCGGCAAGCCGTCAGAGAATCCGCGTTACTTGCAGACGCGTCCTGATCTTGAAGACGTGCGGCCCGAGTACCTGGCAAAGGTTGGAATGCACCTGTATCGTCGCGTGCCGGTCACCCGACCAGTGTTGGTGCCGGTGAATGCCGTGCTGCCGGGGCGGCGCAACAATCCGCCGGATGTGAAAAAGGGCATTCGCGCGCTGGCGGTTTACAATCCTGTTCACTATCAGGAGCTGCCGGAGCTTTTCATGGACCTGACATCCAGCCTGACCGGCAAGTCGCCATCAACGACAGGGGCAGGCTCAGAAGGTGCGCTTACAAAAAGTCCGTTCAATGCGCTGCTGCCCATCACAGATCTGAACAATGCGCTCATCTCGTCCGTCCTCACCCGGCAGCCCTGCTTCACCACGGCAGCTGGATACATTGGCCCGAAATTCCGTGTCGATCATGACATCAGTCTGCTGATTCCAGAAGTGTGGAGCAGGATGCACATCCACGAGCGCGATCCTGAGGCCTTGCTCGAGGAAGACCTGCTTGAGCCGATCGAAGACTTCGAGCACAACGGGCAGAAGGTGCTCGCCAGCCGACTCGGCTACCGCATCACTGAGAAATTCGTGCACCGCTTCTTCGGTCGCGTCTTTGCCGATCCCGGCTCTCTTTTCACGGAAGAAATGCTGCGGCCTGAGCTCCAGGATTTGGATGCCTACGTGGACGGGATCAATAACATCGTTGAAGCCCAGCAACGGGTGGCTAGATATTACTTTCAGGATGGTTCCATCGAGTTCGCATGTCCGCCCATGCGTGCACTGCTGCACATCATGGCGCATGGCCAATACGAAGGCATGGATGTCCGCGATCCCGCCATCCGCCAGTTGTTTGATGTCGATACGATCTTGAACAGCGACTGGTATGCCGCCCGCCTCGAAGCTCAGGCAAAAATCGACAGCTCCCTCTGGCGTCGTCATATCGAGAATCTTTCCGCATTTCAGGACAAGGAAAACTATCGCGATGAAATTCGCCGTTTGAACATTGCTGCCCGACTGCGCTCAGCGAAGAAGCGCCTGAAAGATATCGAACGCCCCGGCTACGCGGCGAGCCTTCGTGGCCATCTTGGCGCTGATCCGATCATGGTCGGAAAGTAGTCGGCAAAATTCGATAGAGTGAGTGAAACCGTGCGAAAGCCCTCCATGAGGGGGCTGGGGCGCATGGACATCGTTCAGAGCTGTGGCTTGTCGAAGGCAGCGCCTCCTTGAGTTTTGTCGAAAAGCTTGAACGGAACGGTGATCTCGCCCATTCTCTTCACCTGCAATGTCTATGCGCACTGCCACTTTCGTGTTCTAGCCCCTTGTCTAAAATCAAAACAACGCTGGCAATTGAGTCCCGCATATCCCTGCGGAAGAAGGTGTTGTTTTCTCTTCTGACGACCCTGCTGTTTTTCGGTGCCCTGGAGATCGTGCTGACAGTCGCGGGTGTAAGGCCGCTTCTTTATGACGAGGATCCTCACGTCGGGTTCGTCTCCAGTATTCCTCTCTTTGTGGAAGGCAAGAATGGGGAAATGATGACGGCACCGAACAAGTTGCGCTGGTTCAATGCACAACAGTTTGAACGAAATAAACCGGAAGGGGTGATCCGTGTTTTTTGTGTCGGGGGATCGACCACTTACGGTCGTCCCTATGCTGATTCGACATCATTCTGCGGGTGGTTGCGTGAGTATCTGCCGGTTGCAGATCCCACGAAGACATGGGAGGTGATCAATGCAGGTGGCATCAGCTATGCCAGCTATCGCGTGGCGAAACTGATGGAGGAACTGGCGTCCTATGAGCCCGATGTGTTCGTGATTTACTCCGGGCACAATGAATTCCTCGAGGAACGCACTTACTCTGGGATCATCGAGACGCCCGAAGCCGTGCTAGGCATGCAGGCAGCTCTTGGTCACACGCGCACCTACAGTTTCATGGCAGGGCTTTTGCACCGCAGCCGCACCTCAAAGAATACCTCGGCGACTCCCGTGTTGTCGGAAGAAGTCGACACCATCCTTGACCACAGCGCAGGGCTTGAGCGCTATACTCGCGACGAGAAGCTTGAGGCAGACATCATGGCGCACTATCGCTACAATCTGGCTCGAATGGTCGACATTGCCCAGTCTGCCAATGCCAGAGTGATCTTCATTTCGCCGGCGTCTAATCTGGGGAACGCATCTCCTTTTAAAAGCGAACACGGCGGGGGCATGACTGAATTGCTGGTGCGGGACTGGGAAGCGCTATTGTTAAGCGCGCAGCGGGATCTTGCGGCAGAACACTATGAGGAGGCGCTCAGTGCCATCAATCGGGCTCTGGCGATGGATCCACATCATGCGCATACTCTTTATTTACGAGGCCAGGTGCTTGAGGCGCTGGAGCGGTACGAAGACGCGAAAGCATCCTACACTGCAGCCCTCGAAAACGATGTTTGTCCGCTCCGCATTCTGCCAAAGATGCGCGCAATTCTTGCGGAGACTGCTGTCAGTCGTGGTGTTGATATTTTCGACTATGACAGGTTTCTTGTGGAACGCAGCGCACATGGAATTCCTGGCGATGAGTGGTTTCTTGATCACGTCCATCCTACCGTGGAAGGACATCGACTACTCGCGCTGGAAGTGATCAAGGTCATGGAAACGGATGGTCTGCTGCATGAAGGCAGCGTACTGAGCGATGATTCGATTCAGAAGATCAGGGCGCGGGTGCTTGCGGGGATCGATGATGAAGCGCAGGGCATAGCTCTGCGCAATCTCGGGAACGTCCTCAACTGGGCTGGCAAGAAAGAGGAAGCCTACGCTGCGGCGACTAAAGCACTGAAACTGGCACCTGGAGACGCCTACACGCACTATCTTCTGGGCGATCTCGCAGGCTCCCTTGGCGAGACTACCGAAGCCGAGGAGCATTTCCGCGAGTTGATACGGTTTGACCTGAATACCAGAGATGCGCCGTATTTTCCAGATGCCCACTACCAACTGGCACAAATTGTCGGGGCGCGAGGCAATACCGGCGAGAGCGTGAAGCTGATCCAGAAGACTCTTGAGCTTCAGCCGGATCACAAAGGAGCGGAAGCGGCGTTGCCCATTGTGCTTGAGGCCCACGGCAAGAAACTCCTCCAGCGAGGACGCACTGCAGAGGCAGTCGCGATCTTCAGAAAGCTGGTCAGCGTGGATCCCAAAAACGGAATGGCTGCGAACTTTTTAGGAGCTGCTCTCATTCAGGATAAGAAGATTCCTGAGGCCATCGAAGTTTTGGAAACGGCGGTGGTGAATGATCCACAGAATCCTGGAATCCACAACAACCTGGGGTCTGCCTTTGCGCAGAGCGGTAATGGTGAAGAAGCTGCTCATCACTTTGAAACGGCAATTCAACTGAATTCTGACCATGCCGACGCTCACTTGAACTATGCTAGATTGTTAGAATCAACGGGCAAGCTCGAACTGGCCGCCAAGCATTATCGTGCAGTACTGAATCTCCAGCCTGTTTCGGCGGAAGCGGAAGAGGCGATGAACCGAATTCAGCAGCAGGCAAAGTAACAGACCGCTGCGCTGCACTGTAGATGGTACACATTTTAAAATTCAACGCTTCGCCTGAGGTTCAAGGGTTCATGATGGGAAAACCCTGAGGTTCATGACGGCGACGAGATTTTGATATTGAAAGATGCTGCCGTTTTATGGCAGCCTTCATTCCCGGAAGGAACCACCGATTTTTAACCCCGCAGTTCCTTTTACTATAATATGAAAATCCCCACCCTACTAATTGCTGCCTTGGGCGGCATTTTGCTGATGCAGTGGAGCGCTCTACCCGCAAACGCAACACTCACGCGATTCATTCAAATCGTTAAGGACGACGACGTTGACACTCGCTTCCATCTCGGAGAGGTCGAGGCTTTTGAGGTCGGTGTTGTGCCGAATGAAGATGGGGCCGAGTTCGACGGTCAGATTACCAGCACCAACGACATTGGTGACGGTGAACTCACAACCTACGGCGATGGTGAGTTTTTTCCGGATATCGGAACCACCGATGCGCTTGAGCATGGCGGTGGAGCCAAAGATCCCAACAATCAGTTGGAAAGCGGTGGTGCTGTGTGGTCGACTGCCAATGGTCTGGCGGAGAGTGCCCAGTACACACTTGACCTCGGTGCCGAATACGACGTGACCACTGTGCGCATGTGGCCGCGGGCTGATACTTGTTGTTCAAACCGCTGGATGAACCTTGTGATCAACCTGTACGGCGACGATGGAGGGAAGCCGGGAACGTTGAACGCAACGGAGACGCACACCGACGATGAAGGGAATGTTGCGCTTGAGTTTACTTTCTCCCCTTCGGTGGATTCCGATGAGGATGGCATGCCTGATGCATATGAAGAAGCGCACGGTCTCGACCCTGATGTGGACGATACCGCAGGTGATCTCGATGGCGACGGGATTTCGAACTTTGACGAGTTCAAGAACGGCACATTGCCGGAGGAAACCGACTCGGATGGGGATGGTCTTGACGATCCTGTGGAAACCGGGACAGGCACATGGGTTGGTCCGTTAGATACTGGTACTAGTCCCATCAATGATGACACCGACGATGACGGGCTCAAGGATGGGGTAGAGACAAATACGGGATCCGATCCACTCGATGCTTCCAAGTATATCAGCGCAACCGATACTGGAACGGATCCCAACAACAAGGACACTGACGGCGATGGTGCTGCGGATGGACTGGAAGTCACAGGGGGCACCAACCCGCTCGATCCGAATGACGAGACTTCGAATATCATTGCTGGCGGACGATGGACTACGTTGCACTGTTGGTCAGATGGGGATCCGATCACTGACATCCTGTCGGCTGAAGATCTTCTTAATGGTGACATCGCGGGCGAGTGCATTGAAGTGAAGACGGATTACATTCACTTTCATGACAATGCAGTGCCGCCGTATCTAAACGAGAACGATGAGGTCAGGCCGTTTCCATTGTGGGATGAAGAGAATGGAGGAGATGGATTCGGGGATCGCAACAGTTACGCTATCAGGGCTACCGGTCAGATCAACATTAAGGTCGGCGGTCTGGTGACGTTTGTTTGCAACAGCGACGATGGTTTTGATCTGCGCATCGACGGCGAAAGTGTTGGGGAAGCTGGCGACCGTGGCCGCACCGACACCATTATGCCGGTCGAACTCACCGCAGGGATTCACGATGTGGAGTTTATCTACTATGAGAATGGAGGCGGTGCGGGAGTAACATTGGCCGTATACCGTGGCTTGGGCGATGCCCCAGCACCCAACTCAGATGATTGGGAACTGCTACAGCCGATCCCGGAATCGGACACTGATGAGGATGGCATGCCTGATAGCTTCGAGACTGCCAACGGTCTCAATCCAAACGATCCAGCTGATGCCGCACTCGACAAGGACGGAGACGGAGTCAGCAACCTCGTTGAGTACACCAATCGCACCAACGTTAGCGACAAAGACACTGACAAGGACGGTCTTGAGGACGGAGCCGAAACCGGCACCGGCATCTGGGCCAGCGCTACTGACACTGGCACCTCTCCAACCAGGGTAGACTCGGATCGAGACGGCATTCCGGACGGGGCGGAAACCAAAACCGGCACTTATGTCAGTTCTACAGACACCGGCACCGATCCGAACAAAGTAGACTCAGATGGTGACACCTTCGCTGATGGCCAGGAAGTCATCGCAGGCTCGGACCCGACCGATCCAAATTCCAAGCCAGAGGGCGGACTACTCGCTGCCTGGGACTTCGAAGATTCCGCTGATGACTCCGTGGCAGTGGATGTCGTCAATGGCATCGAGGCCGTCAACGACGGCGCGGTGTATGTGAACGACCCAGTACGCGGTTCGGTGATCGATTTTGAGGGCGCTGCCGGCACCCTGCACGTCGATGACGCATCATTCCTGAATCTGGCCGCTGCTACTGATCAGATGACGTTCGTGTTCTGGCAGCTGAATGCGGATACTGTCAGCTCCAGCACGTTCTGGGCGGTTTCGCCTTCGTCGAGCGGAACCGCTCGCGGTGCGCAAGCACACGTGCCTTGGGATGCTGCTGGCAATATCTACTTCGATACTGTTGGCTGCTGTGACGGCGGGACTCAGCGCGGCACTTTTACTGCGGGCGTTGATTTTCTCGATGGCGAATGGCACCACTTCGCCTTCGTCAAGGACGGGGAAGACAAGCGGGTCTACATTGATGGATCCCTCGTGTATGAGACTGTGAACACCAGTCCGCTGCCGGATGACTTCACCGCACTCTGGATCGGCAGCGCCCAGA
>JAGROY010000159.1 GCA_020439995.1 Verrucomicrobiia bacterium | reverse complement strand
GTTTTGCTATCCGTGAGGGTGGCCGCACCGTTGGTGCAGGACGTGTGGGAGACATCCTCGAGTAATTTATTTTTCAGCTTTGCTGGCACGGAAAGCAGGGTGCTCCTGAGCCTCCCTGCTTTCCGCGTCTCAAGTTGATGCCGAATTCGTTGACTTTTTTGGCGATCAGGCTATCCGTCACAGAAGACGAACTTAGGGTAGTAGCTCAATTGGTAGAGTAGTGGTCTCCAAAACCATTGGTTGTGGGTTCGAGTCCCGCCTGCCCTGCCACTTTAAGTTCCTGATAATGAGTAGTAAGCGCCTTTGGTGAAAAGGCGAAATCGGTTTGAAAGCCGAAATTTTTCAGATTCCTTGCTGGGATAATCAGCTCCTGAACATGACAAAAGTTACAAAGTTTTTTTCTGACATCATGATCGAGCTCCGAAAAGCGAGCTGGCCATGGGATCCCAAGGAGCGGGGTTTTAAGAAGTATAAGGAACTCACCGATTCAACGGTGGTTGTCTTTATTGCCATGATTCTTCTCGCTGCCTTCGTGTCAGCGTGGGATCTGCTCATGATTGGAGTCATGAAGTTGCTCACGGGTTCCTAATTATCAATCGTTCATGCCGGGGAGATGCTTGAGAAAGCCGTAGCCTCTCTGGAATCCAATCTTAATCTCTGAATTTTTTTCGAATCCCCTAATGGCCGTTATCCCAGCACCCAATGATCAGTGGTACGTGGTACACGTTCTTTCCGGACAGGAACAGAAGGTGAGAGACAATATTGTGCGCAGGATCCAGTCAGAGGAAATGGGGGATCTCGTCTTTGAAGTGCTTGTTCCTACGGAACGTGTTTCCGAAGTGCGAAAAGGAAAAAAGACCGAAGTAAAGCGGAAATTCTATCCTGGCTACATCATCGCCAACATGCATTTGCTGGGCGATGAAGGGCAGCTGGTAGACCGTACGTGGTATTTTATCAAAGAGACTCAGGGAGTGATCAATTTTGCTGGCACCAAGACTCATCCTGTTCCGATGCGGAAGAAAGAGGTGGATAACATGCTGGCGCAGATTCAGGAGCGCGAAGACAATGTGAAGCCGAAAGTGGCATTTGAAGTGGGTGAAACGGTGAAAGTTGCCGACGGCCCATTCGAAAGTCAGAGCGGCACCGTCCGGGAAATCGACCCGGAACGTGGTAAGCTGGTCGTTGTGGTCAGCATCTTCGGTCGCGATAATCCAGTCGAACTGGAATACTGGCAGGTCGAGCGGGAGTGATCCGTGCCGACCATTTATGCCTCTCTCAGGGAACACACACACACATCATTTTTTAGTTTTTTACCGATATGGCCAAGGAAGTAGTCAAAACCGTCAAACTGCAGATTCCTGCAGGATCAGCGAATCCATCGCCACCCGTTGGCCCAGCATTGGGTCAGGCAGGTGTCAATATCATGGAATTCTGCAAGCAGTTCAATGCGGCAACGCAGAAGCAGGCTGGCGATCTTCTGCCAGTCGTGATTAGTGTTTATAAGGATAAGTCCTTTACTTTCATTACTAAGCAGCCGCCTGCGTCGTCCATGCTGAAGAAAGCTGCAGGTCTGGCATCCGGCTCTGCCCTTCCTCACAAGACGAAAGTGGCAAAGCTGACCTCCGCTCAAATCATGGAAGTGGCGAAGGCAAAAATGCCCGATTTGAATGCCAATTCTGAAGAAGCTGCATTCCGGATCATTGCCGGAACTGCGCGCCAGATGGGAATCGAGATCGAGGCCTGATCTGACAAGTTTTTATTAACCGTAACTCCTTAAAGCAGGAGGAGATGACCTCTCCGTTCGCACTGCACACCATCGATGCAAGCCAAACGAAGCAAAAGATACGTCGCAGCCACCAAGCTGGTAGACAAAGAGAAGCGCTACTCTCTGGAAGAGGCGGCAGAACTCATTAAAAAGTTCCCCAGCCCAAAGTTCGACCAGACAGTAACAGTTTCCATGCACATGGGCGTAGACCCCCGGAAATCCGATCAAATGATCCGTTCCACCTGTCCTCTCCCTCACGGCAGTGGTAAGAACGTGCGAGTCGTGGTGTTTGCCGTTGGTGACGCGGCCAAGGCTGCTGAAGCAGCAGGTGCTGAAGAGGTCGGTTTCGAGGAGTTGGTCAAGAAAGTTCAAGGTGGCTATCAGGATTTTGACGTAGCCATCGCTACTCCAGACGCAATGGCCGAAGTGCGGAAACTGGGTCGTCAACTCGGCCCCCGCGGCCTGATGCCGAACCCAAAGACCGGCACCGTGACGGATGACACTGCAGCGGCCGTGAAAGCTGTGAAAGCAGGTCGTGTTGACTTCAAGCTCGACCGTAATGGCAACATTTCGGTTGGTGCAGGTAAGCTTTCATTTGAAGCCAAGCAGCTCGTGGAAAACATCGAAGCCGTCATCGATTCCGTGCAGCGCGCAAAGCCGGCGACGGCTCGTGGCCGCTACATCCAAAGCGTCTCCATCACTGCGACCATGTCGCCATCCGTGAAAGTGGACGCCAGCAAGTACGTAATCTGAGAACCCACTACCCGACTTTCCGATGAATCCAGATAAAGAAATCATCATTGATGGCCTCCTTGAGCGGCTGAACAAATCTCCTTACGTCATTGTTGTGAGCTACGCCCGCATGACGGTGCCGCAGTTTGACGAAATCCGTAAGCGCCTGCGCGAGGTAGGATCCACGTTTCACGTGGCGAAGAACTCGTTCGTTAAGCAAGCCTGCGAAAAGGCCGGACTTCCGGATGAACTTGCAGAGCATTTGACTGGGCAGACCGCCATCGTCTCTGGTGACAGTGATGTATGTGCGGCAGCGAAGATCCTTAAGAACTTTGCGGCAGAGTTCCAGAAGCCGGAGATCCGCGCTGGAGCCATGGACGGGAGTCTCCTTACTCAGGAGCAGATTATGGCGCTGGCCAATCTTCCTTCCCGCGATGTCCTCCTGGCCACTTTGCTCGGTGTCCTGCAAGCGCCCGCGTCCAAGCTGGTGCGCACGCTCAACGAGCCCGGTGCGTCACTCGCACGCGTCCTGCAGGCCAAGGCCGATCAGGGTTAATTCCAATTTATTCAATCTCATACCCCTGCCGATGATTGGCAGGGGTGCTTAACACCAAACGGTTCCTCGCCGGGCTGTCGGCTGACAGCTTCAAACTCGCTGGGGCTCCAGTGAACGGCGATACCACACAAAAAGAAAATGGCAGACCTAGATAAAATCGTAGAAGAACTCAGCGGCATGACCGTCCTTGAAGTGGCGGACCTTGTCAAAGCACTCGAAGAAAAATGGGGCGTGAGCGCCGCTGCTCCCGTCGCAATGGCAGCAGCGGGCCCGGCGGCTGATGCTGGCCCAGCTGAAGAGAAGACCGAATTTGACGTCATTCTCGCCGAAGCTGGTGGCAACAAGATTGCTGTCATTAAAGAAGTGCGTGCAGCGGTTGCTGGCCTCGGCCTCGCCGAAGCCAAGAAGCTTGTTGAAAGCGCACCTCAGCCACTTCGTGAGGGCGTCAGCAAAGAAGAAGCTGAAGAACTCAAGAAGAAGATGGAAGCTGCAGGAGCCAAGATCGAGATCAAGTAAGACCTCAATCGCTTCTCACACATTACTTTCCCGCGTTCCGGTTGTTCAGCGACCGGAACGCGGAATCCTCTTTTATCCAGTTTTCAGTCCTTCCTGCAAAATCCCCGTTTTTTAGTTCCCCAGTAAGATCATACGACGGCAACGCCGCACTTTATCCACATCGACTTGATTCGTTCACACGCGCTTACCTTCAAATCCTACCAGACGTGGCCACCGGTTCGCACCCAAGAGGGGACGGCATCGGTGCTGTTGCGTGTACGGAACGCGTTGAGCCTGTCATGTCCCTTGTGGACACCCTTTCCCTTTTATTTCGCCGTCCCATCGCGCACTTCACTTCCTTCGCAGTTAGATCACTCAAGATTAACCAACTGCAAGGCAGCTGAGCTGCACCGCTAACTTCCGTTCGCCAACCCGCCTACTTACCAAGCCTTAACAGAAAGAGCATATGTCGGAAAGACTCAAATTCGGAAAAATCGAAGAACCGATCGAACCGCCGAATCTCATCGAGATTCAGATCCAGTCTTACTTGGACTTTCTTCAGCAGGAAACTTCACCAAGTAAGCGCAAAGAAGTCGGTCTCCAGGCTGTCTTTAAGGAAGTATTTCCGATAGACAGCTACGACGACAAGTTGCGGCTCGATTTCAAGAGCTACGAGGTGGGCGCGCCAAAGTTGACCTCGCTGGAATCTCAGCGCGATGGGGAGACGTTCAGCGCACCGCTCTACGTTACCTTCGAGCTTAAGGACGAGGCAGGCACGAAGGAAGAGCGTGTATACATGGGTGAATTGCCCCTGATGACGCGCCGTGGCACCTTTGTCATTAACGGAGCCGAGCGTGTGGTTGTCAGCCAGTTGCACCGTTCGCCGGGCGTATGTTTCGAGACGTCGATCCACCTGAATGGCAAGAAGCTGCACGGATTCCGAATCATTCCTGACCGCGGTTCCTGGCTGGAAGTCCAATTCGACACCAACGACTTGCTCTATGTTTATCTCGATCGTCGCCGTCGCCGGAGAAAGTTCCTCGCGACGACGTTCCTTCGCGCGATCGGATTCCCGGACGATGAGTCGATCATCCGCCAGTTCTACGATGTTGAGAACCTTAAGCTGAAGGACAACCTCGACGAGGAAGAATTGGGAACCAAGGTTGTTTTCACAGATATCCTCGACGGCGAGGTGATTATCGCCAAGTCATACGAGCCGCTCACGATTGGGGTGGTTCGTCAGCTGATGGAACTTGGTCACAAAACGATTCCCGTAGTGGATACGCGGGAAGATGATGTGCTGATCAAGTCTCTTAAGAAAGACCCGGCTCGCGATGAAGAGGAGGCGCTGAAAGACATCTACCGCCGTCTGCGCCCTGGTGATCCGCCGACGACTGCGAATGCGCGCGCCTTGTTGAAGCGTCTGTTCTTTGATCCAAAGCGTTACGACCTCACCCGCGTGGGCCGCTACAAGATCAACCAGAAGCTCGGACTCGGGATCGACGACGACATGCGCGTTCTCGTGCCGGAAGACTTCCTGGCTGCGATGCGCTACCTGCTTCAGCTGAAGCGTGGCGAAGGTGTCCTTGATGATATTGACCACCTTGGCAGTCGCCGTGTGCGTGCCGTGGGGGAATTGCTTGCAAACCAGTGTCGCGTGGGCCTTGCCCGGACGGAGCGTCTGGTGAAGGAGCGTATGACTTTGTTCGATGTGAACCTTGAGGGCATGACGCCTCAGCGACTGATCAATCCGAAGGCACTGTCCGCTGTGGTGCGTGACTTCTTCGGGCGTTCACAGTTGTCGCAGTTCATGGACCAGACGAATCCACTTGCGGAACTGACGCATAAGCGTCGCTTGTCCGCGCTGGGGCCTGGTGGTCTTAACCGAGACCGTGCAGGTTTCGAAGTTCGCGACGTTCATCCCTCTCACTACGGACGGATTTGCCCGATTGAGACTCCGGAAGGCCCGAACATCGGCCTCATCGGCTACCTCTCCACCTACGCGCGGGTGAACAGCTTCGGCTTCCTGGAGTCCCCCTACCGCAAGGTCGAGAACGGCAAGGTCACCGACGAGATCGTGTACCTCGCCGCCGACGAGGAGGAGGAGTACGTCGTCGCCCAGGCGAACACGCCGCTCAACGCGGACGGCTCCTTCGCCCAGGAGCGGGTGCTCGTCCGCCGGTCGCCCCAGGCGGCCTCGCTCGAGGACCTGCGCCTCCAGCTCGAGCGCGACATCTTCTTCGGTGCCACCACCGACATCCAGTACGTGCCCGGC
>JAGROY010000014.1 GCA_020439995.1 Verrucomicrobiia bacterium | reverse complement strand
AGTTACGCCGTAGCTGGAAACGTGGAACAGGCAATCGATCAGGGTTGTATCCACCTTGCGGTAGGACATCTCGTACTTCCAGGTCTGGCCCTGGCATTCGCTGCAAGTGTGTGGTGGCTTCTGCGGGGATTTCTCTGCGATGCATCTGCCGGGCCCTCCGGCGATCTCATAGGCTTCGCCACACGGTTTGGCAAGAAGCCCAAAATACCGGATCCGGCGCAATCCCTTCGGAACCAGATGCCGGGTGAATTGACGCAGAAAGCTGCCACCCTCCATGGTGGTCTCCCGCGTGCTCCCGCCGTTGCGATAGTCTTTCCATTCAAAGGTGACCGTTCGCTGCTCTGCATCCACCTGAGTAATCCGCTGATTGCTGATCGCGATGCGGCTGGTGTAACGGGCCAGATATCTCACCACTGCTCGCGTATTGCCGAGGGTTGCTCGACTGAAGATATTCCAGTTCGCGCAAGCAAGTCGAAGTCGCCAGTTACGCCTCTGCTCGGGACTTTCCAGCTCCTCCGGCCAGACCACGCCTTCATCCTCTTCCAACTCCTCAAGTCGTCTGAGAAATTCGCCCCGCATCACCCTGGACATCGACTTCACCGGAAACATGTAGTCCTTCCGTGTGGCCTTCCACCTTCCTGTGCTCAGGTCCATACCGCCAGAACTCACCAGCACATGAAGATGAGGATGCCAGTTCAATCTCTGGCCCCAGGTGTGCAGCACCGCGAGAAAGCCACTGTTCATCTTCCAGTTGTTGGTCTGGAATTTCTTGAGTGTCTCACCGGCAGCTGCGAAGAGTAACTCTGAGGCGATCCGATAGTTCAGCTCGAAGAACTCATGGATCGGTTCCGGCATGGTGAACACGACATGGAAATGTGGACAGTCTGGAAGACGCCGACACACGTTGTCAGACCAATTGAGTTGCCGCGGCCCCAGACACTTCGGGCAATGCCGATCGCCGCAGGAACTGGCGAACCACTGCTGATGGTCACAATCGATGCAGGTCGCCTGATTGTAACCAAGGCCACCATCTCGACACTGTGCCATCAGGTTCAATGTTGAATACTGGGAATCATCCAGCCCGCCAGGCCAGAGACTCCGCCAATTCTTTAGGATGCTGTTGACACTCGCTTCGATAACTGTAACTATGAACAGCTATACGAAACCTCACAACTTAAAAACTCACCTGTTAACTCATCCTAACCTTTAAAATCCCCAGATTTTTTAGTCCAACAACTTATTCTACAACCCTTGTTGATCTCCGGGAAGGGGAATTTCCCTGTAAATGCAGGGGTCGCCGACCATGGCAGGCCATTTGCAGAGTAAAACCATGAATTTGTGTACCGTGCAGATTGGCGATGATCAACACTTTTCAGCAAACCCGATGAGAGTGCGGGCGCGCTAACTGCTCTTTTGACGCCAACTGGAGAGACGGATGCATGTGCCCCGATTCACAGTCGGCGCACTCTGGTAGCGCGTTCCCTCGGCGATCTCGGCGACGGGGGGGAGGCGACTGTCAGGCCAGCACGCCGCGAATGGGTTCTGCGGGCACGACTCCGGTGAGCTTTTGATCAAGGCCGCCGTAGTGGTAGGTGAGCTTCTCATGATCGAGACCCATGAGGTGGAGGATGGTGGCGTGGAGGTCGCGGACGTGGTGGCGGTTGACGGCGGCTTCGTGGCCGAGTTCGTCGGTCTCGCCGTAGCTGGTGCCTGCCTTTACGCCGCCGCCTGCGAGCCAGTAGGTGAAGCCTTTCGGGTTGTGGTCGCGACCGCCGTTGTCACCCTGCCACACCGGTTGACGACCGAATTCTCCACCCCAGACGATCAGGGTTTCTTCAAGCATGCCACGGCGATCGAGGTCTTCGAGCAAGCCGGCGATTGGCTTATCGACTTCGGGGCAGTGGATTTTGAGGTTCTCTTCGACGCCGTTGTGGGCGTCCCAGTTCTGCTGCTGATGACCACCGCCGGAGTAGAGCTGGACAAAGCGGACGCCGCGTTCGACCAGGCGGCGGGCGATCAGGCACTGGCGGCCAAAGTGCGCGGGCGCGATGGCGAGCGGGTGATCTACTTTGGGGTCGTTTAGGCCATACAGTTCTCTGGTGGCAGCGGATTCGCTATCAAGGTTCAACGCTTCTGGGGCTGATGTGTGCAATTGATAGGCGAGGTCATAGCTGGCGATGCGGGCACTGAGTTCGGAGTAGCTCTCGCGGCCATGTTGATGCAGGGCATTGAATCCGTTGATCGCCTGGATGTGATCCTTCTGCATGCGCAAGGTGCGACCACCCCGCGGCTGGAGGTTGAGCACTGGATTTCCGGCGGAGCGGAGAACGGTACCTTGAAAGGCAGCAGGCATGTAGCCAGCTGTCCAGTTGGCTGCTCCTGGAATTGGGCCGCCGCGCGGGTCTAACATCACGACAAATCCAGGCAGATCCGGATTGGTGGTGCCCAGGCCATTGGCGATCCACGCTCCCAGCGACGGATGCCCCTGCAGCACGCGGCCACTGTTCATCTGCAAATTCGCCGAGCCATGCGCGAACGAGTCCATGTAGAGCGACTTGATCACCGCCAGCTTGTCCATGTGCTTCGCCGTGTGCGGAAAGGCATCCGAACACCAGAGCCCGGACTGCCCGTGCTGCGCAAAAACACGGCGCGAGCCCAGCACTTTGGACTTCTTCATCTCGCGTCGGCGGATCTCCATCTCCACTTCCTTGCCATCGTGCTTCTGCAGCTCCGGCTTGTAATCGAACAAATCCATCTGCGACGGCCCGCCGTACATGTAGAGGAAGATGCAGGCCCTGGCCTTGGCTGGAAAGTGCTGTGGTCGTGGTGCCAGCGGGTTTACCAGTGCCGAGGCAGGCGCGGCAAAGACGCGGTCGCCAGAAAAGATTCCGGAAAGCGAAAGGCCCGCCATGGAGGTGCCGAAGGCCTTGAGAAACGAGCGGCGGCTCTGGTGTTCGAAGTGTTCTGGGCGAATGTTCATGTTAGTCCTGTGTTGGTGCCGCACCGGCCAGCTCTGCATTTGTGCTGAATGAAACGATGTCAGTGTCAGTCAACATAAACGAACTCGTTGAGATTGAATAGCAGCGCGCAGAAATCCTGAAACGCCCGCCGCCCCGGACGCTCTGAGTCGGGCTCGATCAGCGCGACCGCATTGCCGTCGACTTCCATTGCGATCGAACGCAGCTCGACGGAGCCGCCGCTGGCGGAAATGCCGAAGCGCCCGGACAGTATGGTGTCGGATTCGGCCTGGACTTCTACCGTGCCAATGCGGGCAACCACGGATTCTCCTTTGGCGCAAATCTGAAAATCGATCGGCAGCTCTCGAGTGACGTTGGCTGCAGCCTCCGCGAGGGTGAGGATTTCCTCTTTGCGGTGTTCCCGTATGGCGATGTTTCCACTGGCCGCGTCGATGAGGATTTCGTAGCCAGTGGCGATCTGGTCGTCTGCTGCTGCTCTTAAGAAAAACGAGGCCCGGGTGGTTCCGTTGCTCAGCGTGATGTGGCCTTTGATGGTAAAGTCGTTCCCTTCAGTGTTCCACAAAGCAAAGGGTGGGCGCTCGGTGTCATTGTTCGTGATGCTTTCATAAACGTCACCCCAGCCCCCTTTAAAGTAGCTCCAGTTCCCGTCAGCAGGTCCGGTGAAGTAGCGATCGGGTGGAAGTGAGTCATGATACTCGGTGAACAACGCAGGCGAATAGTCGGGCGTGAAGGTGAGTTGATCATCGCCTGCCTGATAGTGAGCGGTCTGCTGTCGCAGATAATCGGCCGCCATGGTGCGCTCCTGGGCGGTTGGGTTGCGGCTCAAGGTTGCTCGAAAAACACCGGTCACAGGATCGCTCGCCCGACTTGCATTCGCCGCAAGGTGCGCTGCACTTTTTGCAACGAACTCACCATTGAGCATGAGCAATGCCTGCGGTGCCACCGTCGTTGTCGGGCGCGCTCCGAGTGAGCCTTCCGTGTTGGCGTAGTCGAAGATTTCAAAGAACGGGTAGATCATGGTGCGCTTCACAAAGGCATAGACACTGCGGCGATTCTGTTCATCGGGTGCCGACCAGCCCCAGCCGCGCCCCGGACGCGAGCCACCTGCGACGACTTCTCCAGACACCGCCGGGTAGAAGCCACGATCGCCGCCGCGTCTGGGATTCAATTCGCCACTGGCAGCGAGCATCGCATCGCGGATGGATTCCGCTTCCAGCCGCCGCAGGTTCTGACGCCAGAGGAACCGGTTGTCTGGATCGATGGCCTCATTCGCCACATTTCCTGAGGACGCCCGCCGGTAGGTTTTCGAATTCATGATGACGCGGTGCAAGTGCTTCACTGACCAGCCGCCCTTTACGAACTCGGCAGCCAGCCAGTCGAGTAGTGCAATGTTAGTAGGTGGCTCGCCCGCTTTGCCGAAATCGTTCGGCGTGGCGACGATACCGCGTCCAAAATGGTACTGCCACACACGATTCGCCATCACCCGTGCGGTCAGCGGATGCTCAGGCCGCGCGATCCATTGCGCCAGCGACTGCCGCAGCCCGGTGGAGGATGCCTTTGCGGAAACTACTGGAAGGGTCACTGCTCCGCCGAGAATATCGGGAAATCGTGGCTCTACTTTCGCTGCCGGACGCCCGGCGTTGCCGCGAATGAGGACATGCGTTTCGATTGGACTGGCACCGTGTTCGTTCACTGCCAGGGCCTGGCCGCCGCCAGCAATGTCGCGCGTTCCCGCCGGATACGGCTGCACATTGCGAAAGAATGCCAGCAGCTCGTAGTAGTCGCGCTGCGATACCGGATCGAACATATGATCGTGGCAACGCGCGCAACCAGCGGTCAGACCCAGGAACGTTTCCGTCGTCGCCTTCAGCATGTCGTCGAGCGCATCGAATTCGGCAGCGCGCTTATCATCCGGTTCGTCATCGTGTACGCCCAGGCGATAGAAGCCGGTGGCAATGAGGCCCGCATCGCCACCGTCTGGCAGTTCATCACCAGCGAGCTGCTCAAGGATGAAGCGGTCGTAAGGTTTGTCAGCGTTGAAGCTATCGATGACATAGTCGCGATAGCGCCACGAGTTCGGCTTTTCGTCGTCGCGTTCGTAGCCGTTGCTCTGAGCATAGCGCACCACATCCAGCCAGTGCCGCCCCCAGCGCTCGCCGTAATCCGGCATGGCAAGCAGGCGATCGACTAGCTTTGAAAAAGCATCAGGGTCGGCGTTCGTTGCGAATGCCTGCGCAGCCTCATACGTGGGCGGCAAGCCAATAAGGTCGAAACTCGCCCGCCGAATGAGCACTTCACGCGATGCCTCAGCATTGGGTTGCAGTCCCTTGTCCTTGAGCGTGGCATCCACGATCTCGTCCAGACTCGCGGCCGCCTGTTCCGGCACGGGTTGGAAGGCCCAATAGGCACGGTGCTCGTCAGTGATCTCGAAATCCTTCTCAGCTGACTCGCTAGTGTGAGCCGTTTCATCTCCGCCACCCGGCCAGGCCGCACCTGCTGCGATCCATTGTTCCAGATCCTGCACCGCCCGCTTCCCGAGTCTTTCCTTCGGCGGCATCTGCAGATCCGCGTCGTCATAGTGCACAGCAGCAATCAGCAGCGACTGCGCGGGATCGCCCGGAACCATCGCCGGCCCCGATTCACCTCCCTGCAGAATCGCCTCCCGCGAATCCAACCGCAGCCCTCCCTTCTGCTTCTCTTCGCTATGGCACTCGAAACAACGCTCACTCAAGAGTGGTCGAACCTTCGACTCAAAGAAGTCCTCATTCTCCCCAGCATCCACACCGAATCCACCCATCCAGCAGACGAGGACGGCAACGAAGCAGGTTCGAGAGAATGGGGAACGAAACACATCGGTACGGTAACCTTTTCAATGGTAGCAGGCAACGCCGTCTTCGAGTGGCCGAACAGGATAGGTCTTGAGTCCGCTGTGTCAAATCGCAGGGCGTTGCAGTGACCAGGATTGCTTGTAGTGAGCAGCGAACGAATGGGTGGAAAAAAGCCGCCAACGGACGATTTTTGGTTGCGCACTTTTGGATCCTGACATATTTAACCACATGGTTAAATATGACGACAGCGATTTGGATCACGTTTTTCGTGCGCTGGCGGATCCGACCCGTCGACGAATTGTGGCAGCGTTAGGTTCTGGCGAGCGGTCGGTCGGTGAGCTGGCGGAGCCGCTTGCGATGTCGTTGCCAGCTGTCTCAAAGCACCTGGGTGTGTTGGAGCGCGCGGGGTTGCTGAAGCGGCGGCGAGATGGTCGGACGCACCACCTTCGAGTCGATCCGGCAGCGCTCAGTCCAGCTGCCGATTGGATCGAAACCCAGCGCCGATTCTGGGAAGGTAGTTTCGATCAACTCGCCACCTATCTGGAGTCGGCAGAAGGATCCGCTGGCGAATAACAGTCACAACAAAGTAACGCATTTATGGAGCCAACATCATCCCAATCCACGCCCGAGATCGTCGAACTGGAACGCGTGTTCAAAGCGCGGCCGGAACGTGTGTTCGATGCCTTTGCCAGCGTTGACGCTATGAGTCAGTGGTTTGGACCCGGTCACTGTCAAGTCGTGCGGGGCGAAATGGATTTCCGCATCGGTGGAACTTATTGCCTGCGTGTGGATACGGGAAGCGATGGTGAAGTCGAAGTGACTGGCGAATACCAGGCCATCGAGCCGCCGGACTTTCTCTCATTCTCCTGGCGTTGGCAGGGGAATCCGGAATTCAATCCAGCTGACTCCGTCGTCGAGATCCGCTTCGAAGCGCACGCCGATGGCACATTGTTGAAATTGAGGCAGATCGGAATTGAAAATGACGAGAGTCGGGCGAATCACGGCCACGGCTGGAGCGGTGCGTTTGACAAACTCGATAAGATTTTTACTTAACCTAACAGACCAACCAATACAAGATACAAGGACATGAGCGACGAAAACAAATGCGATCAGGAAGAAGATAAAACGCCCGGTCTCTTCAGCTGGCGCGAACTGGTCACACAAGACACGGATGCGAGCAGCAAATTCTACACCGACTTGTTCGGCTGGACTGCGGACTCGATGGATATGGGTGGCGGCAATAGGTACCACATGTTCATGGTCGGTGATCGTCCTGTGGCGGGAATGGTCTGCCCTCCCGGTGAGAAGGGAAGCGTGCCGACGAATTGGGTCAACTACGTGACCGTGGAGAATATTGAGGCCGCTCTGGCAAAGGCGCAGGAACTTGGAGCCCATGTTTGCATGCCTGCCACGGACGTACCCGGAAAAGGCCGCTTTGCCGTCATCACTGATCCACAAGGCGCCGGAATCGCATTGTGGCAGTTCGTTTAATGCCGCCTGAATAGGGCAACCGCGCATTGGACCGCCTCAAGCCCCGGTGAGATTTCCCCGGGGCTTGGCGCGTTTTGAGCATTGACTCGGCCTGATCGGAAAGTGATGCGCCGAGTCTGCACTTGGGCGTTCTTTTGGGCAAATGTAAGCGAGACGAGCGGGCGAGGGGTGTGCCTGCCTGTCCCGGTTGGGCTAGGGAAACACGACGCTTCGACATCCGTAGAGCAGTAGCGGCTGGCAGTTGTTTGCTTAACGTTTCGATCGCAGGAACGCTTTGGGATTTTCAGGAAAGTTTCGCTCCCCTGCGCGTTCTTTGGCGATGCTGGTGTGCAATGGATCTCGGTCGGAGGTTCGTGACATTGGTGTTCACCCAGCCCGGACGGCTCGGAGCCCCTATCCCTAGTGCCCCTGCGGGATGTGGCCCTGGCAGAGAGGCCCCAGTGTTCAAGATCAAGAACCGTAGCCAGCCAACCTGGGCCATCGAAGCAACACCCTCAGCGTTCCGTTTCCTCCGATTCGCCTCTCAAATGTCCAAGTCGGAGACTGGGCTGAAGCCTTGCGCTTTGTGCTGTAGTTGTAGGCTTTCAGGCGCGCAGGCTAGAAAAGATGAACCCCTCCTCCGCAATGAAGCGAAAGAGGGGCTAGGATGCTAGGCCAGGGGCAACGTCGCCTGGGTTCCTGCCGTAAAGTATTAAAATACGGAAGCGCTGAACTCGTTGCGGGTGTTGAAGCCGCCGATCGACTCGTTACAGCTGTAGGTGTCGTCTTTACCGCCAGCGACTTGCTCGAGGTCTTCGTCGGAAAGCTCAGCGCCTTCTGCGACGACGTGTGGCAGGCGGATGTAGATCTTGCTTGGTGACTCTTGAACGACTTCAACCGTGACGTTTTCAGGAAGGGTGCTGTTCAGTTGCGTCTCAATGGTCTTCTTTGGATCCGCGAGCAGAGCGTCGCGGTACTGCGGGTGCTTGGCTGCGTTAGTGAGGACGATCTCTTCGATTTCTGCGCGTGTAAGTGATTCAGTAGCCATGGTATTGGGTCTTTTGATTTTAAGGTTTGGATTGGTCTTTGTTCGTTCATCACCGTCCGGAATCCTGCTCGTCCGGTGATGCTAACCCTTAGCGCAAACGCCGTGCCAACTTTTCGAGATCAATCATAAGTGATTTATGGCAAGGAGTATAAAACTTTGCATCTGCCGCGCGCTGCATTTCCGCGCCCTCGTAAAATGGAACTCGGCTCCCCAAATTTGGAACGGGACCTCCATTTCGGCAATGCCTTCGCTTGCCAGAACGCTACTGGTTGGCACTGGGGTCGCCGGTTGGTGGCGGCGCGTGGTCTTCAGCGGCTGCTGGGCCGAGGATTTCTTCAAAGAGTGGCGTCAGCGCTTTCGCCCAGATCTCGTAACCAGCCTCTTCCAGATGCAGGCCGTCCCTGGAAATGCCAGGCAACAGGCGCCCGTCGCTATCGCTCAGGCGATCATTAATGTTGAGAAAACGGATCCGCTTTCCGTCGGCCAGAGTTGCGAGCCTGGCGTTGATCTGCTGGATCGTTGGTGCCAGTTCGAGATTCTGCGTTCTGGGAAACAGAGCTGTCAGAACGATTGTAGCATCCGGTGTACGCTTCTGGAACTCTGTTAGGATCGCCACGATGCCGTCGTAGACTTCGTCGACTTTTGCTTCATCTGCTCCGCCATTCCAGGGGAGATTGTTGGTGCCCGCTTGCAGGACGACGACTTTGGGCGACACGCCATCGAGTTCCCCATTCTGCATCCGCCAGAGAATGTTGTGCGTGTTGTCGCCGCCCCACGCGAAATTGGCCGCATTCCATCCGTGGAACTGCTTGTTCCAATGTGCCAGCAGCTTCGGGTAGTCCGTTGCCCCCCAGCGCCGCGTGATTGAATCGCCCTGGAAATAGACATCGATTTTACCCTGGTGTGCCTTCTCCAGCAATTGTTCGTGTGCCTTGAGCGAGTTCTCGTCACTGCGTGGAACCGCTGCGTGGATCTGCGCTTCTTTCGCAAGGTTGCTCGCCTTGAGGAAAGAATACACCGCATCGAAGCAAGGTTTGGGACGCCGCTCGCGATCGAACAGGAGCGGGTGATTCACGCGCGTCCAGGGGAAGGAATTCAGCCAGCTTTGACCGTCGTGCACGTTCCAGAAAGAGACGCGTTCGATGATGTCGCTGTAGTCCGTGAAGAGCTGGAACAAGGCAACGTATTCCCTGCTGAGTTGCTGTTGCAGGTCATCGGAAAGGCCGCCTGCATAGGGATCGTGCGAGGCCAGCTCAGCGCGGTGCTTTCCGTCGTCCGCCCACCAACGGCCACGCGTGACGACATCGATATCCAGCTCGGACACCACCACTTTAATACCCAGCTTGCGCAGTTCATCGAACGTCTCACGCAGTTGCAATAGCGAGTCATCACCCAGCTCGAAGTGACCTTGCATGCCGTAGGCATCGACCGGCGCGCCCATCTGTTTGAGTTGCCTCAGGAACTCCAGAAGCTTCTTACGCTTTGCTGGCTTGTGCCCATTGTAATCGTTGTAGATCAGGAGGGCATCTGGATCGTTCGCCCGCGCTGCCTTGAAAGCGGTGACAATAAAATCCATCCCCGTGGTGCGTGAATAGACCGAGTCCCGCAGCAAGCCATCGCTATCACTATCGCCAAGTGCTTCATTGACCACGTCCCACATCGTCACTGTGTCCCTATAGCGTTCCGCCACGGTGTTGATGTGGCTCTCGATCCGGCGCAGCAAGGTCTCGCGCGAAACCGGCTGATCGCCATTCTCAGTCATCATCCAGGCATCAGTGCGATCGTCTTTCGCCCACACCAGGCAATGGCCAACCACTTCGAGTTGATTCGCCCGCGCAAAGTCGACAAAGGCATCGGTGGGACCGAAATTCCATTCGTTCTCTGCAGGATGGATCCCCTGGGGCTTCATGCAGTTTTCCGGAGTGAGGATCTGGAAATGCTTTCGAATCAAAGCGGCGTCCTGGGCATCCTGCACTACCACATGACTCACCCCGACCCCAACCTTGAAACGATCGCCAACCGCTTCCTTCAGAGAACGCTCGTCTGGCCCGGCCGAAGTTGATGACGACTCTTGCGCGTGCATAAGCAGTGGAGCCGATACGAATAGCGGCAAGATCGCGACAAGGCTGAGGACACTGTTAGAGCGAGTGATCATGAGAGTTTGTGGTGGAAAAGACCCGAACAGGGTGACTGTCCGCCTCAAACGAGTCGAGCAATTTTGCCGATTAACGCTGAACGCACAGGCTTCTTCAGGCAGGGACTGGGCGGCAGCGTGTTGGGAGAGACGTCTTGTTGCCGACTGAATACGCTTTTGACCGCTTCGAGCCCCGGTGAGATTTCGGTGGGGATCGGCTTTTTGGGTGTTGCCTCGGCCTGATCGGAAATTGGTTGCGCCGGGCCGTACCTTCGCGTTTTCTTCCGCAACTGTGAACAAGAGAGACGAAGACCCGCAATACGATCACCCGCTTCAGCAAGCGGTGGCCCAATACTTCAAACAGTGCCTTCGTCGCGACTTCGACAAGGCGGCGGAGATCCTTTATCCCGGGGATTTGGATAAGTTCAAAACGAATGTACTGTGGTCGGCACGGGCGATGGCGCAGTTCGGCGAAGCCAATGATTTTCTTGCAAAGTTTGGATCGGATGTGGAAATCGAGGATCTTGAGGCGCTGAGTCCGGCTGCGTTTTTCGCACGGTTTCTGGAGGGTGCTACGGGAATGATCGACGACAGTGACCGGTTAGCCGTAGAGCGATCGTTCGTCGTGCGCGACGTCGAGGTGGATGGAGATGACGGTGAGGTGACCTATGCCTACGATCCAACACCCGGGAACGGCTCTAAGATGCTATGGGAGCGGGCGATGCGGTTTCAGCGGATCGGCGACCGATGGTTCGGCCTGATGGATGCCGGTATGAGTCAGCTAACATCGAATGTGCGACGGAACATTGCGGACTTCCGGCGCAGAGAAAAACGGGACACTGAGCTTTCTCCGCGCGATCAAGAGCGGGAGTTGGAACGCATTGCGCTCTATGGGTACGTGGACGAGGAAACGAAGGTGCCAGTCATTGAACCGCGTTTCCGGGGTGCTGGCGATTTCAGTGCAGAAGGCCTGGCTCCTGTGCAGTTTTTCCGCAAGTGGGGTTATATCAACAAAGCCGGCGTCACTGTGATTCCGCCACAGTACGACTTTGCTCAGGAGTTTGTCGATGGCGTCGCAGCGGTCGCGGTTGAGGTCGAAAATTCATTCGAGTTCAAGTGGACTTACATTGACACCAATGGTAAGCAGATGTGGGGGGCGGAATTCGAGGAGGCGATGCCCTTTTCAGACGGCCTGGCGGCGGTTATGCGCGACGGACTCTGGGGGTATATCGATCCGAATGGCGAAGTGGTTATTCCGTTTCAATTTCACACGGCCGGGCCTTTTGACCAGGATCACGCACACGTAACCATTCTTGGCGACGATGATGAGATCAGGGAATGGCTGATCGACAACACTGGGCGCAAGCTGTTTTAACGGTAAGACCGATGTTAATTAATGGCGGAATCACGAACTAACTTCGTCGCTGCCTTGGTACGCGTGGCTTCCTGTCTTCCGGAAGTGCGACTCGTTGATGCCCGGCGAGCGAAGTGTTCGCGATCTCTTCCCGCGACTTTCGTCCCCTCTGGCGTCGGTGTTGCTTTCTCAGGCGCTTGTTGTGCGGAACCAATGTGAAGCGCCACCAGCATACCACATAGGCGGCAACCATTGCGGGAATGGTCAGCCCTAACATTCCCAAATGCATCGGGAGGTCAAATTTGGCTGTGCCGTTTTCATCAGCGGCAGCTAATTCCGCTCCCGTCCCAAAAAGGCTGATTTTCCCGGAGAAGGCCGCGATCATTATTCCAAACCCAAGACCAACGAGAGCATAGACCCAGAGCGGCTTTCGTCGCAGGAGATGAATGGTGACAATTCCGACCACGATCTGCAAAGCGACCGTCGAGAGCACGACACCCCAAACAGCGCGTTGGTCCGGAAAGATCACCGGATTTGAGTCGCTGGTGCTTCGAACGCCAGCGGCAATAAGCCAGAAAAGAAGCAGCATTGCGCAAGCGAGGGGAAAAGGAAGCAGTGCTCTCGATGTCACAGAAGACAGTTTCATGCAGAGATTGGGGTTTGAACAAGGTCAGTATGAGGGAACCCTCTCTGGAAAGGAAGAAAAAACGCTTCAATTGGAGATGTTGATAGTTGATCCGATCCCTCTGGAATGACTTAGTGGAACGATTCAGCCTTCCCTGTGGCAGGTTAGATTCTGACGATTGGATTAGACTGACAGCACACTATTTGCCAACCGCCATTCGGCGGTTAAGACGAGTTAAATGTCGGCATCTCAAAACGAGGGTCTCTATTCCCACTCTGTTGAGCACTTGAGTATCCAGTCTACCAGATCAGTGCCTGCTGGTCGTTGGTAACGCAGCTTGTCGTAGGGTTGGTCGGCACGGGGAGTGGGGAACCGGTAGCTGCCGACCGGATTGAGCCAGGGTTGGAACGGACGATGTTCCAGATGGAATCCTTTCAACTGGTAGGGATACAGCTTGAACGAGGCATCGTGGATTCTTTGAAAGCGCTCGCCGACAGGGAGGCTCAGGCTGACACCGACAGTCCACATGCGGAGCGACCGATCCGTCGATCCGGACAATACTCTGGTGCCATCGGGGCTGAAGGCGACACTCTGTACGTCGCCACTGTGGCCAGTGAACCGGGCAATCTCTTGTTGGGAAATGATGTCCCACAAGTGCAGCATGCGATCGCTGGAACCAGCGAGTAACCGGGAGCCATCGGGACTGAAGGCGACACTCCAGAACGTGGAACGGGTCTCGATTCCTTTTAACTCTGCAATCTGCGTTCTCGACGCCACACTCCACAGACGCACCGTATTGTCCCAGGAGCAGGAAGCGACGCTGGTGCCATCGGGACTAAAAGCCACACTTCTAACGGAATTGCGATGACCGGAGAACCGTGCGATTTCCTTTTTGCTGTGAACATCCCAGATCCGCAAGGTATTATCGTCGGATCCGGAAAGCACGCGATTGCCGTCGGGACTGAAGGCCACGCTTCTTACTATGTCACTATGTCCGATGAATTCGGCGAGGCGCTCCCGGGTATCCACACTCCACAAGCACACGAAATGATCGTCCGAACCCGTAAGCACTCTGGTGCCATCGGAACTGAAAGCGACGCTTCTGACGGCACCTTCATGTCCGGTAAAAACTAATGGAGCAATCTCTTGTGGCGATGCGAGATCCCACAATCGTGCTTTGCCGTCCTCCGAGCCGAAGACTACTTGTGTCCCTGTCGGGCTGAATGCCACGCCAGTGATGGCGCCGCAAACCTCAGAGAAAAACTTGACGATCTCCTGCCTCGTAGCGACGTCCCACAGGCGTAGCGTGCCATCTTCTGCCCCTGAGACAGCCTGGCTTCCATCTGGGCTAAACGCCACGCTCAGAACGGGGTTCTCATGCCCTGCAAAAGTGATGTCATCCTGCTGGTGGGCGATGCTCCACAACCGTACTGTGCGGTCATCGGATCCAGAGAGAACGGACTTGCCATCGGGACTGAATGCCACGCTCCTTACCCTGTCGCCATGCCCTGAGTACCGGGCAATCTCTTCCTGTGTGGCAACATCCCACAAGCGGATGGTACCATCGGACGAGCCAGAAACCATCTGGGTTCCGTCGGAATTGAACACGGCACTCAGCACTGCAGTACTGTGACCGGAGAATCTCCCCACTTCCGTGTTCGTCGCTATGTCCCACAAGCGCGCCGTAGCGTCATAGGAACACGAAATTACCTGATTGCCGTCGGGGCTGAAGGCTACACCTCGAACCGCGCTCTGTAGCCCTCCCTCTTGAATGGAATCGCGATGACCGGTAAAAGAGGCGATCATTCTTCGTGTCGTAATGTTCCACAAGCACACCGTGCCGTCATCGGAACCGGATAGAACGTTGGTGCCGTCAGGGCTAATCGCTACACTCCATACCTCGACGTCGTGGCCAGTGAAACGGGCGATCTCCTTTCTTGTTGCAATGTCCCACAGCACGAGTGTGCCATCCGAGGAACCGGATAGGACACGGGAGCCGTCCCGGCTAAAGGCCGTGCTCAAGACCCGCGCAGCGCTGGGCTTAAATCGGACGATTTCCGTGTGGGTGGCGAGGTTCCACACGGTCACCAGGTTGTCGCCTGATCCAGTCGCAGCCCTGCTGCCGTCGGGGCTGATCGCAACACAATTGATAGCGCCCTTGATGCGCGAAGAGACGTGCGATTTCGATTCCAGTCGTCGTATCCCAAGCTCGCAGCGTGCCATCGTTGGAGGCAGAGAATGCCTTGGAGCCGTCAGGACTGAATGCCACATCCCAGACGCGACCGCTGTGCCCGGAGAAGTTGGCAATTTCTCTTTTGGTTGTCGTATCCCACAGGCTGACGGTGCCATCCTCAGAGCCGGAGAGCGCCTTGGTGCCATCTGGAGCGAAGGCAACACCGCTAACCCGGGTAATGTGGCCGACAAGCCGACCAATTTCCTCCTGCGATTCAAGATCCCAGAGCTGCAGTGTTCCCGTGCCCGAGCTGGAGAGAGCCCGTTTGCCATCCGGACTGAAGATAGCGCTCCAAACAATTCCCTCATGGCCCCCAAGATGGGCAAGTTCCTGCCGGGACGTGAGATCCCACCAGCGAACGATTTCGTCGGCGGAACCGGAGAGTGCTTTGGTTCCGTCTGAAGAGAATGCCACACTTCTGACGGGTCCTTTGTGGCTCATTGGCTGGCCAATTTCCTGCTTGGTAGAGACTGACCATAAGCGCATGGTGCCGTCGTCCGAGCCGGATAACACGCTGTCGCCGTGAGGACTGAAGGCCACGCTCCTGACTGATAACGGAAAATGGCCAGCAAACCTGACAGTTTCGTCGCCTGTGGCGATCGCCCAAATACGCGCGGTTCCGTCATCGGATGCCGAAAGCACGCCGTTGCCATCGGGACTGAAGGCCACGCTGTTCACGGCATCGGTGTGCCCCAGGAACTGAGCGGTTTCCTGCTGCGAGGAAATATCCCACAACCGCATGGTACTGTCGGTAGAGCCGGACAAGAGCTGAGTGCTGGCGGGACTGAAGGCGATGCTCCTGACGTCATGACTGTGGCCAACGAATCTCCCGGTTTGCTCTCCAGTCTCGGTGCTCCACAGCTGAATAACTCTTCCAGCCGCCGTAGCGATCGATTTTCCATCGGGACTATAGGCAACATTGTTCACTTGGCCTTCGGCGCTGGACGAATGCCAAAGTTCCCGGCCGTCAGTAGTCCGGAGTTCCGGCATGAGGAGTTGCGCCTGGGCGACAGGCATGTCGTGCCCCGGCCCGATGCCTATCTCCAATGCGGAAAGCGAGTAGAGCCATGCCTTGCTCAGGTCTGATTCGGAATAGTGCCCTTCATGACGCGCTTCCAGAATCGCAGATTCCGCTTTTTCTTCGAAGACTTTAGCCAAGCTGTAGTGAGACTCCAGAGTCCGGTTCTCCGCTTCCTGCTGAGCCTTTTCTGTAATCATTAATTGATGGGCCAGTGCATTTTTCGCCCGAGTTTCGTCTTCCTGTAGGCGCTTTGCTACGATAGCCAGCCAGGAGCTGACAGTGATCCCAGCCACCAGCAGAATGCTGATCACTGAAGCCGCCGCCACGGCTGACCGGTTGCGGCACACAAATTTGCGAATTCGATAGCCTGCGCCAGGGGCCGCTGCGAGGACGGGTTCATCGTTCAGATGGCGAAGGATATCTTCGGAAAGCGCATTGACCGTTTCGTACCTCCTGGTGCGATCCTTCTCGATGGCCTTCATGACAATCCAGTCCAGATCGCCGCGCAGAGAACCAGCGCTTATTTCGTGGTGCCTTCCCTCTAATTGATTCTGGGTATCTGTTAGCTTTGTGCTGGGCTTTGGTGGTTCTTCTTCCTTTATAAAGCGGAGCATCTCATCGTAACCAAGCGACAGGAGTGTTTTGGGATTGAATGGAGGCTGGCCGACGAGCAACTCATAAAGCAGGATACCCAGACTGTAAATGTCCGAGCGGGTATCGATGTCCAGGCCACTCATGGCAGGCAGCCTGTTCCGGGCTCATGTATGCAGGAGTGCCGAGGAATTGTTCAGAGCGGGTGAAAAGCGTCCTGTTCGTGAGCTTACCCTGTGTCGCCTTGGCAATGCCGAAATCGATCACCTTCGGCACTGCTTTGTCGCCATGGAGCGCAACCATTACGTTTGACGGTTTCAGGTCGCGGTGAATGATCCCTTTCTGGTGAGCGTGGCTGACGGCGCGACAAACGCACCGAAAAAGATCAAGGCGTGCGTGCGTGTCCAGTTTTCGCTCCCGGCAGAAATCAGTGATCTGCATGCCTCGTACGAGCTCCATAGCAAAATACGGACGTCCGCTATCGGTAGCACCGGCGTCGAGCACTCGTGCGATATTCGGATGGTCCATCATTGCCAGCGCCTGACGTTCGGCCTCGAAGCGGGCCAGCACTTGTTGTGAATCCATCCCGGCCTTGATCACCTTGAGCGCTACCATACGTGAGATCGGCTCGCTCTGCTCGGCCATCCAGACGACACCAAACCCGCCTGTTCCAATCCGCTGTCGCAGTACATAAGGCCCGAGACTATCGCCTTCCTGTTCGAGGAGAATCCTTTTAGGCGCGTCAGCAGCGATAGTCTCCACATCCGCGTCGGCGAAGAAAGAGTTGGCGCGCTCGGCATTTGCAAGAAGACGTTCAACCTCCAGGCGAAGACTGGCATCTCCGCCACATGCAGCGCGCAAGTAGGCCTCGCGAGCCTCTCCAGTTCGTTCGCTGGCTTGATGGAAGATCTCTAGGACTTGAGTGCTCATGGTTGGATCAACTTGAACTGATGGCAGGATCTTTCCGGCACCGCATTATATACGGAAGTACCCAGGTGAGGGAAGCCTATGGAACAAATAGGGGTGAAAGAGGTAAAAGATTCAAAAGATTCGATTTATAGAGTATCAATTGCGGGCGCATTGGTGCATCATTACTTCACTGCCTGGCCCCCTTTAACCCCCTGGGCAGGAAAGCTAGATGAGGGAAAATACTATTACAATGTCGGTGAGTTCTGCCGTTTTATCCATCGCAGGACTCTGCCTGGTTGGTTTACAAAATGTTGCTGCGCAGGATGTCATCCCGCTTGGTTCAAGCTGGGAGTGGCTGCATCCCACCGATGCGGTTGATCCTGCGGACAACGATCCGGATTTCAACGAAACATGGTACAGCTTTGAGGACTATAACGGCCCGGAATTCAATGGCCCTGATCCTGCGATTCTCGGCTATGGAACGATCGATCGCGGAGCCATCCTGACGAATATCGGCCAGCCAGCGGATGGCGATCGCTACACCGCTTACTTTAAGAAAAAGTTTACGCTGCTGGCACCGGCGAGCGGCTTGATTGCGGAGATTTTTGCTGACGATGGCGGCGTGCTCTACATTGACGGTGAGGAAGTGGCGCGGGTGAATTTTTCTCTGGACGACTTCTTTTTCGAGCCCACTGATGCCGTTGGATCGGAAACCGCGACGACCACCGTGGAGCTTGATCTTGAGCTGGCCGCTGGCGAACACGAGATCGCGTTCTCCCTGCACAATCAGGCGACGACCAGCTCAGACATTGGTTTTGATCTGCGCCTCGGGCCGCCACCACCACCGTCAGATGCCGACGTGCTTCCATTCGGCTCTTCGTGGGAATGGTTGCACCCCACAGACGCCACTGATCCGGCTGATGAGGATCCTGACTTTCACACTACCTGGTACATTGCAGACGATTACAACGGACCGGATTTCAACGGCCCCGACGAAGCCCTGCTGGGATACGGCACCATCGACTATGGAGCGATCGTCACCGATATTGAGGCACCGATCGAAGGCGAGCGCTACTCCGCTTACTTTCGCACCACCATTGAGCTGACGGAAGATCAGCCAGAGCTGATCGCGGAGATTCTGGCCGACGATGGCGGAGTCCTCTACATTGACGGCGAAGAGGTAGCCCGCATCAATTTCACCGCAGAAGATCTCTATTACGAACTCACAGATGCAGTAGGTGCGGAGAATGCAACGACGACTGTCGAAATTGATGGTGGCCTGACAGCGGGCACGCACGAGATCGCGTTTTCCCTGCACAATCAGGCGGTGACCAGTTCAGATCTCGGATTTGATCTACGCATCGGACCATCGCCAGGGGTGCCCCAGGGCAGCCTGTCAAACGCGGGCAATACAGTGTCAGTGACCGCCTTTGGTGAGACCTCCGCCGGCACGCGTAAGGATGTCAACTGGACGGTGCAGTTTCTCGGTGAATTCGCTTCGGAAGACGGCTTTGGCCAACCCGAGGGACAGGTGTTAGGCATCCAACTTTCTGACGATGTAACGGCAATGCGCCTCTTCGTTGATGGTGTGATCGTGCAAACGGTATCGTTTCGTGCAGACTGGCCGCAGGCGGTGGCCTCGGCGACCAGCTTCGTGCTCACGGGCGAGGATGTGGAAGTAAGTGCGATCAATCCAGACTCAGTGATATTGACCATCGACGATGTCGTGGTAGCGGCGGCGGTTGAAAAGGTCGGCACGACGACGACCGTGTCCTTCACTCCATCGCCAGCGTGGGTGTCAGGATCGACCCACAGTTGGTCCGTGGAAGCCGTTGATGCAGGTGATCACTCGATTGCGGCGCAGGGAACCTTCACGCTCCCCGTGCCATTCTTTCCAGAAGGTGCGGAACTTGTCGGCGCGGCTCCCGCTGACGGACAATGGGGTACACGTTACATCTGGGATGTGGGCACTGTCAGTGGCGTCGCCAACACGATCGCCTTTATCCAGTCTGTCGCGGATCCCGATTTTGCCGGTCAATATTTTGACACTACAAGCGATGTCATCAACCACGGGCTTGATGGCAGCGATCCGCCAGTGGATGGTATCGGCGGCGGCTTGTTCGGTGCTGGCGGAGGCAACGGCCCAGGCGACCTGCCATACCCCGATGAAGTCATCGATGGCGGCGGTGGAGCGGACGATTTTATCCAGTATAACGTCGGCTACATCCGCATTCCCACCGCTGGTGACTACACGTTCGGAGTGCATTCGGATGATGGCTTTGGTCTGCGGATCATCGGCCTCCCATTCACTGAGTTCAATGCTGGCGTCGATCGTATCATTGACCCGGCCAGTTCCGATACCTTTGTCTTCACCATTGATACTGGGGACAGTGACTCCCGTGTCTGCGCACGCAACGCCCAGCCCGGCGTGTATCGTATCGAGTTCTTCTGGTGGGAGCGTGCGGGTGGTGACTTCGGCGAGATCTATGTCGCTCCAGGCTGCCATCTTGACGAAGCCGATACCACTGACTGGGAGCTGATCTCCGCAACATCAGCGGTACCGCTTGTCGGTGGTTCCGGAGGCGGCGCAGGGTTCCAGATCCACGATACGAGCATTCAAATTGGTGCAGCAGGTACCCCATCTTCGGTCACCATCACCTGGGATTCGAAAGACGACGAGACCTACACCATCGAACGCTCGGAAGGCCTCGGAGGAAATGGCGACATCTGGCAGGAACTGACGGATGGTGTCGACGCAACCGGCAGCGCCACGACCTTCACCGACACATTCCTTCCGGACCCAGTGCCCGCCGCCCTCTACTATCGCGTGAGGAAGGAATGAGAGTCTTGTTTGCAGGGTGCGCTGCGGTTAGACTCGGCGTCGAATGACATCTTACTCCCCGGCTTATTTAAGGTCTCGATCAGTCGTATCGATGGCGATGATGCTCCTGGTGTCCGTCAGCTCGTTGGTTCACAGAGCCAAGGCCCAGGTCGTTATCAGCGAGTTCGTTGCCTCGAACGGCGCGTCGCTTTTGGATGAAGATGGGGATCCTTCCGATTGGATCGAGCTTCGCAATGAGCTGGCAGAGCCACTGAACCTGGAGAATTTTTCGCTGACCGATGATCCGGACGATTTAGTGAAATGGAAGTTTCCGGCGGCCACTGTGCCCGGGAAAGGATATCTGGTCGTGTTCGCGTCGGGCAAAGACAGGGCTCCCACGGACGGTGCCGAGTTACACACGAATTTCAAGTTAACCGGCGCTGGGGAATTTTTGGCTCTGGTGAAGCCAGATGGTGAAACACTCAACAGCGTGTTCAGCCCGGCCTATCCGCCACAGCAAGTCGACATCGCCTACGGTTCGGGACGACCGAGTGAACGATCGACGGTGGTGGCCGCCGGAGCTGAAAGCCGCTGGCACGTCCCGGCTTCACCTGAGGAGGTCGCGAACTGGGATGGTGTTGATTTTGATGACAGTGGATGGAATGCAGCGCTCACTGGAGTCGGCTTTCAATATCCTGAACTGACCGGCGAGGGCGGCGATACGAGCGACGCGATGATCGGGAAAAATGCGTCCGTCTTCGTTCGCGTCCCCTTTGTGCTTGCCGATGCGGGTGCGGTGGTTGCGTTGTCGCTGCGCATGAAGTTTGAGGACGGCTTTGTCGCTTATCTCAATGGTCGTGAAGTCGCGCGCTTCAACGCTCCTGACGTTCCGACCTGGAATTCCAGTGCCACTGGGAGCCACTCGGATTCGCTGGCGGTTGAGTTTGAGACGTTCGATGTGGCTGACTTCGGCGGTGCGCTTGTCACTGGTACGAACGTGCTGGCCATTCACGGCATGAACGCGACGGTCGGCGGTTCCGATCTTCTGGTGCTGCCGGAGCTGGACATCACCACCCAGAGCGGCGAGGCCACGATTGGATACCTAGTGGAGCCGACGCCTGGCAAACCCAACGGTTCCACAGTGCCGACGCTTTTGCAGGCACCTGCATTCAGTGTCGGGCGCGGGCAACGCACGGAGCCGTTCGAGCTGGAACTTTCGGTGAATGATCTGGCAGCAAAGATCTACTTTACGGACGACGGCGACGCCCCGACGGTGGATGATCGGCTCTACACCGAGCCCATTCACATTGATGCAACCACGGTCATTCGCGCCATCGCAGTACGTGGTGACGAGCCTCCGTCCGCCGTTGCCACCCATACCTATCTGTTCGTCGACGATATCATCGGCCAATCAGCCCTTCACTCCAGTACGACCCGGCTGATTTCGGAAAGTGAGGACTACGGGCCGTTGCTGAAGGACTCACTTCTGGCGCTGCCTTCGGTTTGCTTGTCGATGGACGCGACAAAACCAGGATCGAGAGAAACAGCTGTGTCGATCGAGTTGTTCGATCCCAAAAGCGAAGAGCAGGGCTTTCAGGTGGACGCAGGAACGAAAGTAGTGGGCGGGCACAGCGTCAGCTCACCGAAGAATAATTTCCGCGTTTACTTTCGCAGCGAATACGGCGCGTCATCGTTCAAGTATCCTTTGTTTGAAGGGCAGCCTTATTCCGGCGGGGCCACCGATGAATTCAGGCGACTGATGCTCCGCAGCGGTTCTCATGACACGTTTTTCTGGCTTGGAGACGCTGCCAATCCTCCTTCAGGAGGCCGCAAGAGCGATGCCACTTATCTGCGCAACCGCTGGATCAATGACATGCAGTTCATCATGGGGCACGAGGCGCTTCACGGTCGCTTTGTGCAACTTTTCATCAACGGTAATTACCACGGGCAGTATCAATTAATGGAGTATCCCAACGATGATTTCCACGCCTCGTATCTGGGCGGAACAAGTGAGGACTATCATTTTACCAATGGAGCAAACCGCGAAAAGACCGGTAGTGATCATGGCAATGGTGACACCTGGTGGGCCAACTGGGCGGAGCTGAAAAGCCGTGCCCGTGGCGATGACTACGCCGCCGCTGAGGACGTAATCGATATGGAGAATCTCGTCGACTACATGTTGCTCAGCTACTATGCGGGCAACACATGGGACTGGAACCCGAATCAGAACTGGATGGCGGGCGGGCCAAAAGCACCCGGTGCCGGCGGATGGAAATTTTACTCGTGGGACTGCGACATCATTTTTCAGGACGTGAATGGCAACAACCTCAACAAGGCAGTTCCAGATAATCTCTTTGCTGACCTCATTCGCAACCACGAGGAGTTCCGGATTCTCGTCAGGGACCGCATCTACAAACACTTCTTTAACAGCGGCGCACTGACCCCTGAGGCGGTGCGATCGGTGTTCGACTTTCGGGCGAACCAAATCATATCGTCCATTGTTGCCGAGACCGCGCGGTGGCAGCCAGCCAGTCCCAGAAGCCGCCCCTGGGATCGCGACGGCGAGTGGATGGATGAGTGGAATCACTACAAGGAAATCTATTTCCCTCAGCGAACGGAAGTGGTTCTTGATCAACTTCGATCGACCAAAGTTGGCGGTTCCATTCTCTATCCCCTCGATGCGCCGGAATTCTCACAGCGCGGGGGAACGGTCGCTCCAAACTTTAAGCCAGGCATGATCGCGGAGCAGGGTTCCATATTCTTCACCACCGATGGCACCGATCCCCGGCTGCCGGGCGGTGAAGTGAATCCGGCGGCGATGACAGCTGCGGGAGGCGTGGTCAGTGCAACGTTCTTTGGGAAAAATTCAGAATGGAAGTTCCTCGATGATGGATCGGATCAGGGGTCCGCCTGGCGCGAACCGGGATTCGACGATTCGGCATGGGCAGTCGGCCAAGGGCAATTGGGTTACGGCGATGGCGATGAAGGCACGGTGGTCAGCTTCGGTGAGAATGCAGGGGCAAAACATGTGACGACCTACCTGCGCAAGACGCTTTCGGTTTCTGTGGCGGCAGATGTTACAGAGCTGACGATTTCCCTCCTGCGCGATGACGGGGCGGTGGTCTATGTGAATGGAGTTGAAGTGATCCGGGACGATATTCCCGAAGGTGCGGTCGCCTTTGACACGCTGGCTTCCACCAGCGCGGGAGGCACTGAAGAATCCACCTACTTCGACTTCACGATCCAGCCGGACATGCTGGTGAATGGCGACAATGTAATCGCCGTGGAGGTGCATCAGAGCAGCACTTCTGGATCGGATATGAGCTTTGATATGGAGGTGACTGGCAAGGTGCTGGCAGGCAATTCGGACCTTGTGATCACCCGTGACACCGTGGTGCGCATGCGGGCGTTCGACGGCGAAAACTGGTCGGCCCTGAACGAGGCCTTTTTTACTCTCGAAGGATCCAGCGTGGCATCGTCGGAAAACGTGACCATCTCGGAAATCCACTACAACCCCTACATGCCGGATGGCCTGGAATTTGTCGAACTCCGCAACACCTCCAATGTGAGCGTGAACCTTTCTGGGGCCCGCTTCACCGACGGCGTCACATTTACTTTCCCGATTGGCACCGCGCTCGCACCGCAGAGCTCGCTGGTCGTTGTCGAGAACACGGCGGCATTCGCGAAAGTGTACATGGATCCGGCCTCCCCATGGTTTTTCGAAGGCATCAACGTCGCAGGCGAATACACCGGGGCATTACGAAACGCGGGCGAAACGCTGGCGCTGGTCGATCGCGCGGGCTCGGACATTGCCCGATTTTCGTATGGTGACAGTGGTGCCTGGCCGGGACGGGCGGATGGCAGCGGCAGCTCGCTGGAATTGAAAAATCCGCTGGCAGCCAGCAGCGATTTGTCCGATCCCTCCGCCTGGCGGCCCGGCAGCGAGTTCCTCGGCTCTCCCGGAAGAGATGGCAGCGGCCCGGACAATCGCATCGTAGTCAATGAGGTGGTCTCCAGTCCCATTGAGCCAGCTCCAGACGCGATCGAACTCCTCAATGTTGGCACTGCGCCAGTGGATATCTCGGGCTGGTTCCTCTCCGATACCGCTTCCGACTACAAAAAATATGCCGTGCCTGCTGGGACGACGATCAGTGGCAATGAGATGCTGGTACTCACTTCAGACACCTTCGGGTTTGGACTGAGCGGCACCCGGGGAGACGAGATTAACTTGGTGCAAGCAAACGCTGCCGGGAATCTATTGCGCTTCGTCGACCGGGTCGAGTTTCCGGCTGCCGCTCCGGGCGAATCCTACGGGCGCTGGCCGGATGGAACGGGCAACCTCTATCCAATGACTCAAAGCACGTTGTCGGCTCTGAACCACTCAATCGGCAACACCGTGCGCATTGGGCCCATCGTCATTTCAGAACTTCACTACAATCCCGACGGGCCGGATGAGAATCGCGAGTTCATCGTCATTACCAACACGGGATCGCAGCGGCAGGATCTCACCGGCTGGCGCATGCGCGGTGAAGTCGACTACGATTTCGCGGGTGGTCTCGCGCTGGAGGCGGGAGCCAGCATGACGATGGTTGGATTCGATCCCGGAGATTCCCCGGTTCTCGAAGCTTTTCGTCTCGCGTATGGCTCGAGCCCTGTTGATGGATTCGTCGGCCCGTGGAATACCGGATCAACCACCGGAGGCAAACTCGACGATGGAGGTGGGAGTGTTAGGATTTTAAGGCCGGGAACGTTGATAGAGGAAGGAGGCGCTGAACCGTTTATTCCCTACTACACCGAAGATGCCATCGTCTGGGACGACGCCTCCGATTGGCCTTCTTCAGCCGATGGCGGCGGCATGGCGTTGCACCGTGCGCAGCCAGTCGACCGGGGTGATTTGGCCCAAAGCTGGATCGCGGGGGATCCTTTCGGCGAACTCGAACCTGCGCCTGTCCTACCGGGCTATGTCGAGTGGGCTTCTGCCATTTTTCCTGCCGATACACCTTTGTCTCTAACTGCGCCGAATGCTGACTACGACGGTGATCACGCCAGCAACAGTGCTGAATACGCCTTTGCCACCAACCCGCTCGCCGCTGATTCGGCCACAGCCGTTCCCGTCGTTTCCGTCTCCGCCGACCGTCTTCAAATCGCATTCCGCATGCGCGAGAGTTCATCCCTTAGCTACGCGATTTTCCATTCAACCGATTTGATTGAATGGACCCCGATCGCCGGAAACGACCTTGAGATACTGGCGACGACGCCAGTGGGCGACGGCATGGCTTCACGTCGGGTAGTGCGCCTGATGATGCCAGTTGCTTCGTCCGCCTACTACAGGATCTCAGCCACACGGTGAGCAGAGGGACAGGGCTCCCTGGCAACCCGCCCCTAGTTTTTTCGCTTTAACAATGGAAGATCCCCCGCTACGCATTAAAGGTGCCTATGGGCACGTGATTGGTCATAAAGCAATTGGGCACTAATTAGAAATTTCGAAATCCATTATCATGGTTCAGCGGGAACAACGATGGCGGTGGGTGAAAGCGGTAGTGATCGGCGCAATTGCTCTTACAGGAGAATTGAGCGTAAGCGCCACTGCTGCTCCCCCGGCCAACGATGATTTTGAGAACCGAATCGATCTTGGCAGCGCGCGGGAAGTTTCGATCACTGTATCGACAGCGGAGGCAACTCACGAAATCGGTGAGCCAGAACACCTCGCTCAGCCAGCCATCGCTTCGCTCTGGTGGAAGTGGACTGCGGCCTCAAATTCCTCTGTGGAAATTCGAATGGGGTATGAAACGTCCCAATGGACTCGGATTGCCGTGTACGAAGGCGATACGCTTCGATCACTCAAAGTGGCTTCACTTGACCGGCCGAAAATCGGGACAACCTACAGCATCGCACTTGATGTTGATCCGGACTCTTTCTCCGATGCCCGGGAAGTTTCGTTAAGGTTTCGGCAATTTGACGACTATTCTGACACCGCCGCCGAATCTCACGATGTCCGGATTGAGGGCATTCCCTTCTCATTTACGCCGACCCAGCGCGGAACCACCATCGTCCGCTGGCGACCACCAGACGACGGCATTTTCCTGGCAAACGTTACCCCCCCGTTGCCCGTCTGGATCCGAAAGAGTAGCGATCCCAGACCGATCGGAATAATCCCCGGCCTTATTCATGAAGCTGCTCCGCGTTCTTACATGTTTGAGGCTGACTCATCACTTGACATAACCTTCGAATTTAACTGGATAGCGCTGGATCCCCCGACGATCGAGGTGAACGCGTTGAACGTGCCGTCCAACGATCGAGTCGACGATGCAGTTGATCTGGGCACGGCTGCTATAGTAAGTGCTACGGGGAGTAATCATCGGGCAACGACCGACGATCAGGAGGCAAGACTTACGGACTCGAACACACCCGTAGTCTGGTGGCGGTGGACGGCCCCACACAGCGGCGTATTCGCGCTCGACAGCACCGGGACGGATTTCTTTCACTCAATTCTTGTCGTGCGTGAACCCGGCACATCCACCCAGGAACAGGAATGGCAACGATTGCTGCGTGTGGATGGCATCGGCGAACCATTTCCAAATAAGCAGCCGATCGCTTTCACTGCGGATATGGGTGCAACTTACCTGCTGGGAATCGGGGGAAACACCTGAAGCGACCGCTCGATTGGCAACATACAGTTTTCCCTCTCGGCTATCCCTGACGCTCCGCACGACCTTCAGGAGAACGCGGTTGATCTGGGAAGCGTTTTCAACACTGAATCAACGCAATCGTTAGAGCGAGCATCCGTGCAGGCGGGCGAACCGACGGTCGGTGAAACTGCGCTCCACCAGCGCACTGTCTGGTGGCGATGGACAGCTCCTGACGACGCATTTGTCTGGGTGTCTGTTCAGCCAACTTTGATTATCGATGGTGACACGTTTTCCCTTTCGGTATTCCCTGCCCACAGTTCCGTGGATATCGCCGGGCGCGGGCGGGCAGAGAAGAGATTCAACTTCCGGGCAATCGCGGGAGAGCAATACCGCATCGCGCTGGCGCGTGGTCTGGAATCGACCCCGGCCAATCAGCAGATCCGACCGGAAGCGTTGGGAACCGACGTTACGCTGCATATTGCGTCGTTCGTCGCCACTGCCGGTGACAGCTATGCATCAAGAATCGATCTGGGAAATGCGACTCATGTGATGGTAGAAGGCCACACTTATTTTGCCACAAGTGATCCCGATGATCCCGTCACCAGTCCGGAAACGGTATGGTGGACATGGGAGGCGCGCTATACGGGGCTTGCAATCCTGCAACTGTCCAGTCCGCAACCTGGCGTGCTGTCTGATGTGTTTGTTGGAAGAGGTTCTAGGCGGGATGATTCTGTGACGTTGTCATCAGACATCTGGCCGTACAAAGGAGGTCTGGGCTTCTGGGCGGAGGCGGGAAATTCTTACCAGATCTGTGTTGGAACAAGTTCTGAGGGACAGTTCAGCTTTACCCTCCATTTGCCTAGTGATCCCTACACACGCGCGATCTCAGAGTATCCTGGTTTGGCACCGATCGACGTCGCGGCAGATGCGGATCCGCAAGGAGAGGGCATTAGCAACCTGCTCCGGATGGCACTGGGAATCGACCCGAGGATTCCAGTCACGGAGGGGGCGAATTCCGGGCGACAACTCAAGATTAGATGGGATGGTGAGGATCTTCTCATTCAGTGCGGCATCGATGCGACCTTTGTCCAAGCCGCTGGAATCGTTTTTGCAATGGAGTATTCAACGAACGCTATCGACTGGTGGCGTTTGCGTGATCCTGTGATCCAAGGCGAAACTCTCGTGCTGAGAGCATCTACGGGGGACATCGAGAGCCTGCAGGAGATGTATTTCCGGGTCACAGGCATCCCACAGGGGATGG
>JAGROY010000158.1 GCA_020439995.1 Verrucomicrobiia bacterium | reverse complement strand
CCCTGTCGGATTGCCGAAGCGCGCTCAAGCTTTCGGGTATGCTCATCCTCAACAGCGGTACCGGAGCGCATGGGATCGGAATGCTGCTTCGCCTTGTCAAGCCTCTCGTGCTGTCACCTTTCGTGAGCCACAGCCTGCGACGGTACCTTTCGATGCCGAATCACGCGGACCTTGCTGTGATCAAGCAGCTGATCGAGACCGGGAAGCTGCGGCCGGTGATCGAAAAGGTCTATTCCCTGGAAGAGACGCCGGAGGCGCTCAAACATATCGAAGGCGGACACGCTAAGGGAAAGGTCGTCGTGGGCATAGAACCAGGCTCGGTCGAAGGCGTCAGGTGAACAGGTTTGATGTTCCTGCAAGAAGCCAGCACAACCACAGGAACCCAAATTGGAGGGAATGGCGTTTTACGATAGCGCTGCTGCCTATCGCGATGCCGAGCGCGACCACGCCTAGTAGCGCTGCAACAGCGAACGTGATTCGCATACCGCTAGCAACTGCCTCCGGACGAGCCGTCGTGAAGTCGATTGCTCCTGATGCGAGCGCGAAGACTGCGCCCATCACGGATGCCCCAGTGAGGAGTCCGAGATTACGCGATAGGCTGAGGATGCCGGAAACTACACCCCGTTCGTCCGCGCTAATACCCGTCATGATGACGGTGTTGGTGGCTGCCTGGAACAACGCGTAGCTTGCAGTAATGACGATGATGGGGGCGATGTAGCCGGGTACGCGGAAACTTGCCGGCAGGATGGATAAGAGCGTAGCGCCGATCGCAATCCCGACGAGTCCTATGGCGGTCATGCGTTGCCCACCAAATCGGTCTACCATGCGACCGGCCGGCACACCCGCCAACGCGGAGACAAGCGGCCCAATCGACAACGTGAGCCCAATGATCGACATCTTGAGACCGAGCCCCAGCGAGAGATAAAACGGCCCGATCACCAGCGTGGTCATCATCACTGTCGAGACGAGCGTGCTCATCGCGAGGCTAGCGCCGACCACCGGATCACGGAAAATCGCCAACCGAATCAGAGGCGATGCAACTCTCGCCTCGACAAGGACTCGCCTCGACAAGGACGAGAAACCCGACTCCCGTGGTGGCAGTCAGTAGCAGTGCGATGTTGAGCAGACCGAAATGGCCGCGTCCAATCGTCATCGCAAGGGCATAGGCCGCAAGCGTTACGGCAAGCAGCAGCGTGCCCACAGTATCGAAGCTCGCCCGATCAGTCATCGGTTTTCGGCGATCGACGGGCAGGGAGCGACGGGCGAGAATGAAATTCAGGACACCAAGTGGCACGTTGACGAGGAAGATCATCCGCCATCCGAATCCGCCGATCAAAACACCGCCGAGGGAAGGGCCGAGAGTGGTGCAGATCGCGGACATCGTTCCGAGCAGACCCATGGCACTACCGGTCTTTGACTTTGGAACTGTCTCACCCACCAAGGCCAAGGTGAGTGCCATCATGATTGCGGCTCCAAGGCCCTGTGCCGCCCTGGCCGCGATCAACAGCCAGAGCGTGGGGGAGACACCGCATGCCAGCGAGGCCACAGTGAACACACCGATTCCGACCAGTAGCAGCCGTCGGCGGCCGATGACGATCTGGAATTTCGATTTGTCGTCGACAACGTAAAAATTTCGCAACTCTTCATCCGATGAACGAGCCCAGTTTTCAGATTGATCCGTCCGAATTATCAGGCAAGCGAGTAATCGTCACGGGAGGTACAAAGGGGGCAGGTGAGGCTATCGTGAACCGCATGGCCAGAGCAGGGGCTGAAGTGATCACCACCGCCCGTTCCGCCCCAGAGGCGGATTCTCCCGCTCGATTTATCGGCGCTGATCTTTCGACGAGCGCCGGAGTCGAAGCCTTCGCCGAATCGGTGAGCCAGATCTGGGACCGCCTAGACGTCCTGGTTCACAATCTCGGCGGCTCCGCTTCGCCGGGAGGGGGCTTTGCTGCGTTGACCGATGAGTTGTGGTTTGCGGAGCTCAACCTCAATCTCCTCGCCGCTGTCCGATTGGATCGCACTTTCGTTCCCGGGATGATCAAGCAGGGCAGAGGAGTGGTCATTCATATCTCCTCCATCCAGCGCAGCTTACCGCTTCCGGAATCGACGACCGCCTACGCCGCAGCGAAAGCAGCGCTGACTACCTACAGCAAAGCACTGTCAAAGGAAATTGGACCTAAGGGGGTTCGGGTTACCTCAATCTCACCGGGCTGGATCTACACGGATGCTGCTCAGGAGATGGTAAAACGGATCGCCAAAGACGGCAAGATCAGTGAAGCAGAAGCTCGACAGAGCATTCTCGATGCACTTGGCGGCATCCCCATCGGTCGCCCCGCCTGGCCTTGGGAGATCGCCGAACTCACGACCTTTCTGTCATCAGACCGAGCCGCTTCAATTCACGGTGCAGAATATGTCATTGACGGAGGCACTACACCTACGATTTAACCTAACATTGTAATTACCGTGAAGGTAAAACAATTGCTGTCACACCTATCACTATCACACACCTTGCTGATTCTCATGATGACCCCGAATACGACAACCGGTTCCACGGAAGACAGTGGAAAACCCGCGAACGCCAAACTCCATCAAATCGGCTTGGTATGGCTAAAGAACGCAGGAGATGCGGAGACCCGTCAGAAGGTGATTGACGCGGTGCATGACTTCAGACGCTTGATTCCAGAGGTGAAAAGCGCCGCCGTGGGACCAAATGCCAGCCCGGAGAGCCCCTACTTGGACACTAGTTATGATATCTGCTTCGTTTTGACATTCGAGGATGACGCCTCCCGGGAACAATACAACGAGCATCCCGTTCACCAGAAGGCGGCAAAGGAAGTTTTTCTGCCGCTGGCGGAGAAATTGCAATTCTATATTTTTGAAAGCCGATAGCAAGCGATGCCTGATCTGCAGGCATTCGCCCAGCATATGCACGAGAGAACCCGGCAACGTGACCTCTTTGTCGTTGATGCGCACCGTGAGCGCAGGTTTGCGCCCCCTTTTAAAAAGTCCAGCAGACTGCTTTGCCAGGCTGATATCCTGTTCACTGGGACGTTGTCCAGCTCCCGGTGATTCGTGCGTTTTCAGTGATAGTTCTGAACCCTCCGCAGATCAGGCGCAATCGACGAAACCAACGAAACCTTTATCTTGTAGCCATGACGAGGCCAAACTCGCGTCATTCCCCCACCCACGGCATTTCTACTGGACGCGATCAACTCCAAGTCCCAAATTGATCCATTGTCTCCTTTCTTCGTCAGCTGATTCCTGTTTGGCAAACTCAGGGGCTCTGATAGTCACTGCTGGGTTGCGCTTTTCAGCTTCGATTTCGCGGCAGCAGACACGAAGGCTTCCATTAATTTCGCCTGTCTCTTGTCGTCGGGCATGAGGACTTCGGGATGCCACTGCACGCCGACGATGAAGCGTTCGGGGTCGGTGGATTCGACCGCCTCGACGACACCGTCCGGGCACCGTGCGACGATCCGGAGCATGTTGCCGGGCGCGTCGATTGCTTGGTGATGCATTGAATTCACTGCGAATTTTGTTTCGCCGAAAATCCCAGCCAGCTGGGAGTCGGGTTCGAGGATCACCTGGTGACTCTCCACCCGGTGAGTGATTCCGAATTCGCTCGGGATGTCCTGAACCAGCGATCCACCACTGGAGACGCTTAGCCACTGACAGCCAAGGCAGATGCCGAGCAGCGGCTTGTCAGTGCGCTCGATCCATGCGCGGCTGAGGGCTCGCTCGAACTTGAGGCGGTCGTCGGGAATCAGGGTCAGTGTCTCGTGTGGCTCTTCGTCGAACTCGGAGGCTGGGATGTCGTCACCGCCGGGAAGCAGGAGGCCGTCGAGCAGTTCGAGATAGTGCTCGACCGGAGCGCCACCACCAGCGTCCGGCAGGATGATGGGGATCCCGCCAGATGCCACGATCGCCTTGACGTAGGTTCCCTCATTCACGCTGGCGATCCCGATGAGCGGGGGTCCGCCTGTCGGTTGTGGCTTCGGTTCGGCGGGGGTGCTGCCGAGTTGATAGCCAATCGCGCCCGCGATTCCGGCGAGTGCGAGCGCTGCGATGTAGATTTTTAGATACTGTGTCATGAGCCTAGCTTTAGCCCGATCTTCCAATTATTAAATATCAATTCAGGATCAGGCGGACGCGGCGCAGTGGGGTGTTGCCGGGTCAGGTCAAGAATCGGAGCTACTTGTTTATCGAGATCGCCAAGCACCCCAGACTCCCGTTGCGATCCCCGCCAAGGCGATCCCGCCGACAACGATTCGCCGGAACGCTTGGCGTCGGTTCAGGTCAGGAGCTGCAAGCAGCGCCTGTCTGAATCCTTCGGCAGTGGCGAATCGCCGCGCCGGATCGGTTTCAAGGGCACGCATTACGACGGCGTCGAAAGGAGCGGCGTCCTGTCGCATGACCGATGGCGAGCGCGCGTTTCCGCCTGGGATCGACCCCGTAAGCAACTGGTAGAGCACCGCACCAAGGGAATAGGTGTCGGCGCGGCCATCGATTTTGGCCTTTGCCTGCAGTTGCTCGGGCGCCATGTAGCCGAACGTTCCAATCACATCGCCCGATTCGGTGAGCCGACTGGAGTTCGAGACGTCTGCCAAACGCGCCAGTCCGAAGTCGCAGAGCTTTGGATTGCCAGAGAGTTCGAGGAGGATGTTGCTCGGCTTGATGTCGCGGTGGATGATCCCGCAGTCGTGCATCATGGAGAGTGCTCTGCATGCCTTTGCGATCAGCTCGACGGCAGAAGCGGTCTCGAAGCGCTTTCCTTCTTTTAGGTGCCGTGCGAGTGAGCCACTAGGCAGGTATTCCATCACGATGAAGCGGGCACCGTCCGGCAAACCACCAGAATCTACGACCCTGACCACATTTGGGTGACGCAATGAGCGCATCACGCGGACCTCGCGATCGAAGCGGCGGGCGACCGCAGCATCACCCGCGAATTCCTCAGGCAGCACCTTGATCGCCACATTTGCTCCAGTCGATATTTGCCGAGCGAGGTAAACAGTCGCTCCCATGCCGCCGCGACCGATGCGCCGCTCGAGGATGTAACCCGGAAATCTCCCCGGTGCGCCGTCGGTCGGGCCGCACGCCAAGGCGTGGGTGCCAGCTCTGTCCACCAATCTTCTCAGAAGGCGGCCATTGGTTGATTTGCCAGCCTCACTCACCGCCTAAACCAGCTTGGAATTCTGCCCAGTCCATCGATCGGGCGGAGCAACATCCTCGCGAAACGTTTCGAGGGATGCACGATGACGGCGTGATGGTCGCGTAGATCCATGAGTTTCGCCGGTTTGAACTTGTAGTCCTCGTCTTCGCGGTGGCTTCGGGTGACGGTGCTCCATGCTTTGCTCGATCGCGTCTGCTTCCACACTTTCTTCTTGCCAATGAAGTCGGCGCTCGCGATCGCACCCTCCATATCAGCGGCACGGAAGATCAGTCGGGTGCGAAAGTTCAACGACAGCACTTTGCGCTTGTCCCGACCGATTGCTGGATCTGCGGATACCTCACTCTGCATTCCTGCGACGATCGCACAGCGTGCGCCGCGAATGCGGTCGATGACAGTGTGATCGCTGACACCGTCATTGCTGGCGGTCACAATGTCCTGGTACTCGTCGGCCACGAACAGCAACTGGTTGCACTTTGCTTGCTCCGCTTTCGGAAGCTCGTAGCGACGCAGCGTGTGGTAGAAGAACAGGATCTTGAGATAGGTGTTGATGTAGCGGCGCTCGGAAACGAAGCGTTGCGGCATTGATGTCGCCATCACGGCTCCCGCATCGACATCGCTGATCTCGAAAGTGTTGGGTTCGTCGCTGCAGAACACGGCGGCCAGATCGGGATCGAGGAAGAATCCGAGGTAGGTCTTGATCGTGCCTTCGATCCCTTCGCGCTGTTCCGGTGCTTTTGATTCGACGAACGTGGAGTGGAAGAAATCGGACAAGCGGATCAACGCATCGGTCGGCTCTTGCTGCTCCAGTTCCCTCAAGGCCTCGCTGAGAATCCGATTGGTGGTGAGCAAGTGGTAGGCACGGACCAGCGGCATCGATTTCTTCCGGGCTCCCCGATGGGACGGTCTCCGCGACTTTCTTGCGAAAGAGTTCCCCGAATCGCTCTCGGATCCGGTTCAGGTTCATCCGTAGCGTGCCGATCTTCATGTCGAGGCGCTCGGCGGCTTCGGCTTGGGGCACGATTGCTTCGTCGACTGACAGGTAGCCTTTGAGTTCGTCGAACAGTGCTTGCTTGCCCCTGGCAACGTACTCGCGTTCAAGTTCCACCAGGGTGCGCTTGATGAGTGCTTCGGTCCATTGCCGGTCGAAGTGTCGGTCTGGGGCGTCCGGGTCTGCGACCTCGGATGGGAAGGAATCGCACTCGTCCCGTAGTGAAAACGTCATCACTCCTCCGCCACGTTTGAGTCGGGTTTTGTGCCTTACAGCGTCGGCGACGTGTCGCTTGACCGCGACGCAGACGAAGGTGCGCAGCCTGCCGCGTTCTTGGCGAACCTCATGAAACACATTCCTTGGGCGTACCATCTGCTGGTGGAAGAACTCCTGGGTCAGGTCTTCGGCATCGTCGGCGCTCTGGCCACGGTAGCGGATGTACTGGCAGATGGGTTGCCAGTAGGCCGCACAGAGGGAATCGAGGGCGATCCGCGCCGCCTCTGGATCGTCTCCTCGAAGCTTCCGCACGGCGCTCCAGTGCGTGTCGGGAAACAGGTTGGTTTCGGTGGGGGGCTCGTCCGCCAGTTGGCAGATCGATGAATCCGGAACTGCGTTGGGAAAGAGAATCTCCGTGTGATCGATTGAGCTGGTCTGTTCCGGTGGTCCCACTGTTGTTGAGTTTCCGTTGGGGATTAGGCATTGTTCACCGTGCTGGCGATTCGCTCGACCAGGTTGCCGCCTTCTCCTGCTTCTCCCTTCAGCTCACGCGCGCGCCGTTCGAAGGTGGCACCGTCGGACGCCGTGGCGTAGAGCATCTCCTTTGAGGCACGGTTACGCCCGTGGGTGATGACCGGCTTGCCGTCGTCCTCACGGTAGTAGACGAAGCTTGAGTAGGCTTTGGGTTCGGGGAAGCTGCCGATGGCTGATCTTGTGACTTCGGGCAGCGGAAATGCTTCGGAGATCCGATCGAGATCCTGGCGGTCGCGTTGTTTGAGAAGGAAGAGCATGCGCGAGTTGCCCATGACGCTGGTGCGCACCGGGCTGTCGTAGAACCGGCCAAATTGCTGGATCACCGAGAACACCCAGCAGTTGAACTTGCGCATGCGCTCGTAGAACTCGCGCGTGATGCGGTCGCCGTCGGGGATGGTGAGGAACGCGCTCAGCTCTTCGAGGATCACGCGTTTCCTGACATCCCGCCTGCGGGTCATCACTTCGTTGCGCACGTGGTTGGTGATGAGGAACGCAGCGACGGCGCGAAGGTCTTGTGCCGACTCCGGGATGTAGCCGAGTTCGAAATGCGCGATCTTGCCGCGCAGATCGACGTTGTTTTCACCGTCGAGGATCGCGCCGTAGTTGCCGTGGCTGCACCACGGTTCCAACAGCTGTGCCAGGTGCCGCGATTCCTCTCCACTTGTGCCTGTGCCATGGCCGTCCATTCCCAGCATTTCCTGCAGGTGGCGATGGGTCGGCATTTGGTCGCCTCGCATCTGCGCGAAGGCGAGCCGCATGGTTTCTTCGCCTGCCGCCGGATCGTGTTCGATCTTGGCGATCGCGCCATCGTCGATGCCGGCGAGCCATTCCTCACATTCGCCTCGATCTCCATGGTCGCGGAAATCGATGAAGGCGTCGAGCATGGTGGCACAGGGAGGTAGTTTCTCGTCGAGCCACCGCCGCAGGCCGACGGTGTCGCGCAGCAGTTCGCGGTGTTGCCCGGGATGACGTCGTTTCCAGTCCTCGTGGAAGTCGCGGTAGAGCTGGCGGATCGCGCCCGACAATTGTGCGGCACGCAGTCGGTCTCTGTCCTCGTCGCGGCAGGTGCCGGTCATCAGATGGCAGAGCGCGGAGGCGTTGGCGATTTGCAGGGAAGTGAGAGGCAGCCCGCCGGTGTCGAGATAGTTGAATGTGAAGGTGCCGTTGGGCTGGATGATGATTGGCTTGGCTCCATCGGCGACGGTCTGCGTGTAGATGCCATAGGAGAGCCCTTCCTCTACGATGACGGTGTAGTCGTAGTAGGGCTCGGTCTGGGTGAGCAGATCGATCATGTTGACCGATTTGCCCGCGCCGCTCATGCCGAACATGATGCCGTGCTGCGGGGATTCGGAACCAGGCGAACCGGCGAATGTTTTCACGCCGACAAGGTTGCCGTTGGCTCCGTCGTAAATGGCTTCGGCATCGGAGAGGTCGCCGGTGGGAGTGGCGGACACCGGCAGCAGGTCCGCGAGGTTGGCGTCCTCAATGTAGTGGGCGTAATCGTCGTATTTGTCCCAGCACCAGCCGGGGACGGCTGCGTAGAAGTAGTTGCGTGCGCTGGTCGGCAGCGCCGGGTCGTAGTACTGGGCACCGCCGAGCTTGGTGATGGCACTGCGCAGCGCGGCCAGCTTGGCGCGCAGGCCTGCCTTGTCCCGATCCCAGCAGCGCAAGATGAATTGCGCCTTGTAGGGCAGCACTTCGTTGGACATGAGCCGCGAAATCTTCGCGCCCTTCTTCTGCATCGCCGCGAGCATGCGCAGTTTGGGCGAATGCTGGATGGTGTTCTGCAGTTTTTCGTAGGCCCCCTCCTCTTTCTCGATCTCCTTCATCACATCGAGCGGACGGATGTTGACGGTGATCGAGTAGTCGAGCATGTCGAGCCCGGTGAGCTGGCCGATCATTCCCGAGAACGTGGTCTTGGGCAGGCTCTTGATGGCGAGGTTGCCGTGGTAGTAGCCGTCGAGGTAGAAGCCCATGTCGGGCTTGGAGAGCGGAGCGGCTTCGCCGTTGAAGCAGTTCTCGATAATGCCTTTGTCAGGATCATAGAGGGCTGCGTAGTCGATGTCTGGACAGTCTGGAGCCGAGGCATTGAAGTAGCGGTAGAATTCCTCGAAGTGGCCGTGTTCGTCGAGCGGGCGCACCGAGCCACCGAGACCGCCGAAGATCTGCTTCAGCAGTTCACCGTATTGGTCGAGTTCTCTGGCGCTGGCGTCGAGCAGGTAATCGTAGTGTCCGCTCTTGCCTTTGCCTTCGATTTCATCTTCGCCTTTACCTTTACCCTTGCCTTGGTGCGGGATGCTGGCTTCGATCTTGCTGGTGACGTAGATGTGGAGCCGTTCGCGGCGCAGTTTGCGTTCTTCCATCAGCTTCCAGTAGCGGGTGAAGCGTTCGTCGCGCTGGCGGCGGCTCCAGTCGTTGGTGGCGAGCTCCTTGCTCTTCGCGTAGTAGGCGAGCAACTCCCTCTGGTAATCGGAATCGACCGACCAGTGGAATTGCATGCGTGCGGTCTCCTTGAGCGAGGCCAGCAGGACGCGCATCTCGTCTTCGAGGTGGTTCAGCCAGGCGACGTCTGCGTTTTCGTCGTCGGGCGGATGGACGCGGAAACCGCGCCCGATGTGGCCGCCTTTTTGCAGACCGCGATAGATGATCAGGTCATCGACCAGGTAGCCGTCAGTGAGTTTTCCCATGGGAGTGCATGCGTGGTGAAGGTTTGGTGTTTTGGTGTTTCTGCTGTGGCTGCTTCTGCGACAACCCGACTTCGCGCGGTGGGGCAAAGAACGGGCGGTCGCGCATCAGCCCGGCCCGGTCGAGTCCCTGGCGGCATCGCACGGCGATCCACTCGAAGAATTCGCGGTCGAAGCTTCCGGGCTTGCCCGATTTGAGCAGCACCACGTAGAGCGTCGAAATGGCCAGTGGTATGAGACCGACTGCCAGCGCTTCGCCGATGCTCCAGTTGAAGCGCCCGTGAGCGAGGCGGAACACGAGGAGGGCAAGCCCGCATCCGAGGAGCATCCATAGGATGTTGTTCCCCTCGAAGATGAAGATGACGGGCTTCGAATCCCTCCCCGCGTTCGCTTCGTGGTAACGACGGCTCTCGCTGTTTGGCGTCATGGTGGTCGGCGAAAGTTCGGTTAGACGATTGGACGGTTGGACGGGTTGGCGTTGGTTTAGAAGTTCTGTAGCTGGATGCCGGGATCGACGCCGTTGCCTGCCTGGAAGAAGGTCGTGACGATGACCCAGGCGAGACCGCCGAGGCCGGCACCGACCAGGCCGTATTTGAGGTATTCGGTTCGACCGATCATGAACATGATCGCGGCCATGAGCAGGCCGCCGAAGAACAGCAGGATGGCGATAGCATTCAAGACGCCAGCCACTTGGCCGAGGTTCTGTTGCAGATTTCCGGCGGCGGCTAGGAATGGAAGGAGGTTTGGAACAATGTTATTCATAAGTTTGTAATGCGAATGGTTTGAATTCGCCGGGTAGTTCGCCATCTGGCGAAAAACATCACAAACTTTCTGAATTTTCTTCGTTTCCGTTTTGCTCGGGGGAGGCTCATGCTCCAAAGGAAATTACCATCCTGTATCCCTGCGCTCTTCCCGAGGAGGAAGATCAACTGCAGAAGGGTGTCGCCTGAATGGATGACAGAGACATTTCGACTACTAGGTAAAGATCTCCACGCGTAAGGCCAGATGTTCAACAAGGCGTCCACGTTTAAGCCATCCACACCACCAAAGCGATGCAGCACCGGGCGGTCATCGTGTTGTGGGCGGACAAGTTGGCCCGATCCCGCAAAGAACAAACAAAGAACTAGGTGAAAAGTGACTACCTTATGTGGCCATGACGAGAGCGATCAGTTCGCTCGCTGTCACCGCGTCTCGTCGCACTGCATTCATCAACGAAATTGCATCAACGCCCTCCGTGGAGATCGGTTAACGACTGGAGCCGTGCGAAGCGAAGGTCGAGTAGAAGAGGCGCGTCGCGTTCTAGCAAACCGAGCAAAATCTGCGGACGAACGCTCGGCACTGGATCGTGTCAGGTAGCAATGAGGCTGGAGGCAGGTTTTGTTGGGGATTGTGGCTGATCTGACTGTGGTGGCTGTCGTTTGGAAGCAAGCATCCAGAAGATCGCTAGTGCTGCAAGAAGGCATGGCAGCGGCAAGATCCCCATGTAAAAAAGGGACTTGCTGAAATCTCGGCGGAATCGGACGGCTGCCACGAGAGCATAGATCGCCGCAAGGATCGCAAGGCCACACAACAAGAAGAAACAGCTGATCGCAGCAATGCCTGCGTCGATGCCGATTTTATCACGTGCTGCCCATCCAGGTACGACGGCAGCGGCGATGACGAATGCAAATGAAAGCGCCACCGGAATCACAACATGCAATCGTCGGTTCATCAGGGAAGCAAAAGAGACGCCTCAGTGTTCGACTGAATAGTCACGGCCTTGGTCATTTCCTGGCCATCGAATCGGTAACGAATCTGATAGTCTCCGGCTGGAAGCTGGAGGCCTTTCTCTCCGCTGATACCACTCGCCGTGAACTTGTCATCGGCAAAGACTTCAAATGGAATTTCCAATGCCGTGCGCATGGCCTTGGCTAGCTGATCAGCATCGGGTGCATTCAAATACTGGCCACCACCAACGGCCGCCCAACTTTGAAACGTCTCTATGAGCTCTGCATCATCGATGGAATAGCCGACGATATTCACTCGAATATCTGACCCTTCGGAACGCAATTCGCGGATAGCAAGCCCGGGGTCGCCTTCGCATGTCTCCTCGCCATCGGTTACCAGAATAACGATACGTTCTCCGGTTACACCACTGAGATCAGAACTGACCTTCGCAAGGGAAGCCGCGATCGGCGTTTTGGCGAGATTCTTCGCATTGATACCCGCGACTTTCAGCTTTGCTGCAGCCGAGTCTAGCGGCCCTAGCGGAATCTCCAGATCGGTGCGACAACTGTCAGCTTCTTTGTGCCCGAAGACCCGCATTGCAAAGCCTGTCCCATCTGGAATGACTTCGTTGAGCAGTCCGAGAATCGTATCCTTGGCGATTTCGATACGCCGTCTCTCGCCCTGACGCTTTAACATACTACCGGAGGCATCAAGAATGAGTTCCACCGCTGTGTTCTCACCGAAGCTTTTGGATTCAGGGCTGACTACTTTCAGAAAACCGGGATCTGATGGCGCTGGCGTCACTTTGAGGGCTCGTGAAGCCAGCACCTTCCCCTTGCGGGTGAGATAATGCAGCGTGTAATCACCCGGTTTCGTGGGAGCGGCCATGGTGGCTAGCGGCTCCTCACGCACAACGTAGATGAGAGCGGCAAATGGTCGCTTGGCTTCACTCCCTTTCGGAACCATGATGATGCGATCCTGATGATTGGCTGGGCCCGTCCAGCTAATTTCGAAAGCCAGCGTAGCGACAACTTCCTCGGGTGCTTCTAACGTTGCCGAGACCTCAATCACTTTGAAAGGCACACGCGCGAGCACTTTCGAGCCAGTGAGATAGATTACTTCGAGATCGCCCAAAGTTTCAGGCACCGTTAGCGCCAAACGGTTGCCGGTGCTATTGCCAGGGAAAGTATAGATCACGCCACGTTTGTCACTGCCGGGTTGGACAATGCTGACCGTATCGCCATTATTGTTAGGGCCTTGCCAGATGACTTCCAAGTCTCCTCCCGCCTGCACCGTTTCCGGCGTCTTCAGAGAGGCAATTGTCCCACCCACGGTGAACGACTCACGAGCCAAGATCTCTGTCTTCATGACGTAGATGACCTCGTAGGTGCCAGGCTTGAGAGGCGCTGTCAGTATCACCGTGCCATCCTTGCTGTTTCCAGGGTAAGTGTAAGAGCCTGTGCGCCGAAGGCCTCCCACTTCAGTGATGCCGATGTAGTCGCTGGAATGGGTCGGCCCCGTCCATGCAACCTTGAACTGTGCGTTGATCTCCACCGACTCCGGTGGATCTAACGTTGCAGTTACAGCAGTGACCTTGAACGTCTTTAGCCCCTCCAATTTGCCATCTTGCGCCAAGGCGACACCATAGGTGCCAGGCGTGAGAGGCGCTGCGATCTTGATGGATTTGCCCTTTCCCTTCCAGTAACCGTAGCCACCACCTTTGAACGTTTCTCCAGTTTCCGTGACGACTTGAAAACGCCCGCTCTCCGGTTTCTCGCCCGACCAGGTGATTTCCAAAGCGCCTCCGGCAGGCACAGTTTCTGGTGCGGTAATCTCGGCAACGAGCCCCACAGGCTGAAGAAAGAAACCGACTATCAGAATGCTTAAGAATGTTCTCATCGTTGTGCAATCACTAGTCCAACAACTGTCTGTTCTTTGTTCTTTCCAATGGAGCAGGTGACATTCCGTGAGTCTCCTTTCGTGAAAGACAATACGCTACCATTGACGCTTTGGTTCGCCATGGTTTCCTCCCAGCCCTGTTCTTTGAAGTCTGCTCGTAGTCGACTAAACATGTCTGACTGACTCTCTTTGCAAACGAAGGCCACGTTGAACCCTTGCAGCATCTTCATAGCCATCTGCAAGGTATTGCTAGGCCGGGGAATATCGTCTGGGAAGCCCTCCGGCAGTTTCACATCACCACCAGCGACGAAACTACCGCCATCGCCCGTCTGAATCTTTACCTGGTCGCCATCCTGTTCGTAGGAACCACCAGGGACGGTGACCTTTCGATCACAGGCAACACCTGAAAGGCATAGAGTGAGAATCATGAGTGAGTTGAGCGCTTGTTTCACAGTAGATTATTTTTTTAGCGACGTGAACTGGATGATGAGTTAGCCACAGAAAGCCAATCGTAGTTGTCCTACGTCAAGACGCTCTCCGCGACAGAAAGCGTTGAGGCTAGACTGACGAGAACCAGAGATCAAGCTCCTAGGACGCGCGAAAGGCTATCGTCCATCAATGGTCACCGGTGGGGCCAGAAATTGCGACCAATTCTGGTCAGAACAGAAACCGATTCTGCATGTATGTTCTTTTTTATAGGTCGATTCAAACTCATTGGGAACGACAAGAGCTACGGTTCTATTTCAGCTTTGCTGAAGATTGGACACGCCATCTCGACCGCAGCCAACTCGCTCTGGATGCCGCTAAAACTGCTCCCAGATTTCCACGTAATCGACCAGTCCCCTGAAGCCTGTAAAGGCGAGACGTGCAGTCTCATCACCGCTCCAATTTGCCCACGCCTCGATCATGGGATCGTCGGAATGATAGACAGGATCACCATTGATCCAAAGTCGGCAGCCATCGCCGATCAAGAGCCATACTTCGTGCCACTGGCCGGGTTCAAGGTTCGGTTCGATGACTCCAGTCGGCGCAAGTGGCTGGTAGTCGCCAAGCATCACCGTCGGCCGAGGATCTCCCCACTTGGTGCTCACCACACGCAATCCGCTGACAGAGTAGTGGGCAAATTCGACGAGGTCGATGTTTCGTCGGCCCACGGCCAGGTATTCGTCCGGCTTGAACCGATAGTGAATCGCCAACCCGAGCAGTGGACGTGACGTATCTCGCTTCAGCTCGCAGTAGCCCTTGTCGTCGATATCAGTTAATCGCAAGTGGCCATCCTTCACTCGTGCGCCCTCGAAGAGAGTGAATTCTCCTTCCTGCTTGTGCGCCATGTCGCCGGTTCCCAGCTCGAAATCGTAGTCAGCCACCCGTTGCCATTGGGTGAGGTCGACTTCGGCTTCAAAGCTGCCTAGCGGAAGTCCCTCAATCGCTTCCTGCGGATCGGTGCCATTCTCAACACTGCGCTGATCCTTCTTCAGATCCATTTCCTCGTGAAATGTGCCTAGCGGTAGATCGTGTTTGGCTTGTGCGGAAATCGCCTGTGCATCGTCGGCGACTTTCATCGGGTTCCACGCCATCACCATCCATGGACTCACCCCAAACAACGAGTAGACCGCTGCCATTGCGGCCAGTTTCGCCCGGCGCTGCGGCACTTTCGCCGAAGAAACAATGCTTGCATGAAACTCGGAGATGCGCTCGTAACGATCGGCTGAGGAAGGGTGCAGTGCACGGTCGATCACCGCATTGAAGCTGCGCGGCACGGCAGCAAAATCGGAAACCGGCCTGTATCGTCCCTTGGCGGGTTCGCCAGTGAGCATCTCATACAGGACGGCACCCGCCGAGTAGATGTCAGCGCGGTGATCGACCTTCGCTGAGCCTTCCATTTGCTCGGGTGCCATGTAGAGCGGCGTGCCGACCACCATATTGGTTCTCGTCAGCGCGAACTCGGCGAACTCTTCCTGCAGTAGCCCCTTTACCAATCCGAAATCGCTGAGCTTGGCGGTGCCATCGCGATCGAGGAGGATGTTGCCCGGCTTCACATCGCGGTGGATGACGCCCTGGGAGTGCGCGTAGTCGAGCGCCTCACTGATCTGGCCGATTACCTCGACGGCGCGAAACAGCGGTAGGGTTCGCTCGGTGCTCATCTCCTCTTCCAGGGTGCCGCCCTCCATCCACTCCATGACCAGAAAGTGCAGCGCACCGGCGGTACCGTAGTCGTGCATCGTCACGATGTTCGGGTGGTTCAGCTTGGCCATCGCAGAGGCTTCGCGCGCGAATCGGTGGGCGAATTCGGGGTTGTCCGGATTGGCGAACATCACCTTGATCGCAACCGTTCGCTCCAGGTGAGTATCGGTCGCCCGATAAACGATCCCGAGCGCCCCGCGTCCGAGCACGTCATGGATTTCAAACCGCGGAAGAGCCTCGGAAACCTCTTTCGCCGAGGGTGGCTCGCGCGGATCCCACAGAGCACTCGGTGGCTGAACCAGCAGGCAGCTCTGGCAGGTTCCCCCGATACCGAGCCCTTTCAGCGGCTCGCCGCAGACGTCGCAACGCCTGCCCGGCGCATCAAGTCCGGCATTGCCCTGGCGCAGATCGCGTTTCGTTCTTTTCCTGGAACGTGGCATATCTCATTGGAGCTAGCGTCTTTCCACGAATTGGTCACTAAAAATTAACCGAAAATTGAAATTGAATAGAAATAGAATATTCGGATGACGGAAAGATCAGGGAGGCAATCGGATCTCCGATTTTGCTCCCGGTGCTGGCTTTGTTGCCGGGGGCGCTGGTGCTAGAATCCGGTCATGTCGATCTTCAAGGCTGCTATCGTGCACTTTGGCTTGGTATTCACGGCCGGATTCGCTCTCGGCACCGTACGCACGATCTGGCTCGTTCCTCTTGTCGGTGAGCGAAGCGCCGAGCTTCTCGAAACGCCCGTCATGATCATCATCTCATTTCTGGCGGCGCGATGGGTGGTTGGCAAAATGAAGGAGCCTTCGTTTCCCAAACGCTTACAGGTGGGAGCCCTTGCGTTGCTCTTCCTGCTTGGATGTGAAGCGGGGGTGGTTGTCTTCGTGCTGCAGCAATCGCTGGGCGAATACATCACCGGTCGAGAACCGGTAGCCGGAATGGTATACCTCGTGGCGCTGGCTGTGTTCGCTGCCGCTCCAAGTGTTATCGGCAGGACAGCTGTGCTTCGGCAATCGGATGAGTCGTAGAGGTCGGATCAAGGCTCCAATTGTGTTGCCATTACGTTCAAGCTTTCTCGCGTTCCGCACGTCGCTTGATGCCCAGCATCATTTTCCGTTCCATGACGAAGTGGATGGGTTCGTACAAAGCATGCCAGACGACAAAGTTCAGCAAGCGGTTGCCGAGGCTGGGTTGGTATCCGCCGCGGGCACGGACAATGAGGCGCGTGGCGTTCGCGTTGATTGGGATCAGGTGGAAATCCCAGGTCTCGGCGAGCACGAAGTGGCGCTGCGGATCGAGAATGCGGATCGGTAGTCCTGGAGTCTTGGGATGCAGAAACACCAGATCGCCGAGCGAGGGTTCCTGCCATTCGGGCACGATCTGATTGGCACTGCGAAGCCGACAGCCGACGAGGTTTTCGAGGAGATCGTAGCTGTAGAATCCGCCCCGGTTGGCACCGATCTGGACGATCCACGGCCAGATGTCGGCTGGCGGGCGCTGGATGGTGATCGCATGGGTCGCGTCGAGGCGCATCTCTGGCGGGAATTCATCTCCCGGCAGCGGCATCACTGCCTCGTCGTCGCGGCAGCCCCAACGTCGATGCCAGCGCCGCAGCACGGGATGCGGCACAATCATGACCGCCATGGCAGGGCTCCGGAGATTACTTCGAGTAACGTTCTGAGATTCATTGCCCGGTGGCGACGGCTTTTAGCGTGCCGATTCTTGCCAAGCATAGTTGCCCGACCGGGGCATGACAACACCTCTACCGTTGGGCCGTCTGGTGGCATGGATTGGAGGATGGCCGCTGAACGGGAAAACGCTGCCTTGCAGCAGCAACCCGCCTGCGTCAGACTCGGGAATTACGCCATTCGATGCCACACTGCCAACCCACTCCTTCCCAAACCACTCAGATGCCCGATTACCAATCCAGAACCTGGTTCGTTGCCCTTTGCGCGCTCGCGCTCACGCCAGTCGGCGCGCGCGACTCCGCCACGACCCGGGGAATCATTGACATCAATGATTTGCAGCGTCCAGCGGGTGCTGTGCAACTGGTGGGGGAGGCAGGACATGAACTGATTCCCGAAGGCGAATCGCCCAGCAACTGGGTCTTTCGGGATGGGGTGCTCACCGCCTCGTCGCAGTGGGACAGCGTCATCACCAAAGAGCCGTATCGCGATTTCCGCATGCACGTGGAGTTCAATGTCAACGAGGTCGCCGGCGAGGCGGATCCCGAGAAGAACGGCAACTCTGGCGTCTACATTCAGCAGCGCTACGAATTGCAGATCCTCAACTCGTTCGGCGTGGCTCCCGAGGACTACAAGGCCAGCTACGGCGGCAGCCTCTACCGACTGAAGAAGCCCGACCGCCTCGTCAACAAGAAGGCGGGGGAGTGGCAAAGTTACGACATCGTTTTCCGCGCCGCTCGCTTCGACGGCGACAAGAAGGTCGAAAACGCGAGGATCACCGCCTACCAGAACCTGCAATTGATCCACGACGATGTGTCCATCTCTGGCAAGACCGGCGCAGGCATGAAGGAGGGGCCCGAACCCCGACCGATCAAATTGCAGGGACACCACAACCCCGTTCGGTTCCGCAATGTCTGGATCGAGAAGCTCGATCTTGAAGCAGCCAGCGCTGCAGCGACCTCGGACAAGCAGGCGCATCCCGTTGCCGAGAATCCCTTGTGGTTGACCTACAAAGGTAAGGAAGGCCCCGGTAAGGGAAAGCACATTGTCCTCATTGCCGCAGACCAGGAGTATCGCAGCGAACAGTCGATGCCGATGCTGGCGCGGATCCTGTCGGAACTACACGGCTTCGACTGCACGGTGCTCTTCTCCGTAAACGCCGAAGGGCAAGCCGATCCCACACTCAAAATTCGCTGGGAGCAGGAGGATGTGATTCACAACATTCCGGGACTGGAGCACCTCGAAAACGCGGATCTCATGATCCTTTTTAGTCGCCTCATCACGCTGCCAGACGAGCAGGTGCAACACATCGTGGACTACGTGGATTCCGGCAAACCGATCATCGGCATCCGCACTGCCAATCATGGCTTCCTCGGATTTCCCTACAAACTGAACGGCAAGGACGTTCAGTTTGGCGATGATGTTCTTGGCGGCAGCTTCCGAGGCCACCATGGCAACTGGCATGCGGACTCTACCCGGGGGATCATCGTGGAGGCAGCGAAGGATCACCCCATCCTTATCGGCGTCAAAGATGTCTGGGGCCCGAGCGATGTCTACCGCACCTATGACGAGAACAAGGGCCTTCCTGCGGAATGCTTTCCGCTGCTCATGGGACAACCGCTGCTGGGACGCAAGCCGGATGACCAGCCGAATCCTGAGAAGATTCCGCTGCCCATCGCCTGGACGAAGATATGGACGGGTAGCCACGGAAAAACCGGTCGAGTGTTTCACCAGACCATGGGCAGTGCACGGGACTTCGAGAGCGAGGGACTGCGCCGGCTCACCATCAATGCCGCGTATTGGTGCCTGCACCTCGAGTACGAGATCCGTGCCGACCGCAGCGTCGCGATCCAAGGAACCTACGAACCGCTGGCGAGCGGCTTCAACTACGAGGAGCTGAAGGTGGTTCCGAAATGGCCTGCGGAATTGCGCTGAACGAAATTGATCGACGATCGCGGCCTTCGCGAACCTGTAGGCGCCGCAAGACTCCGCGCCTGCCACCTCCAACCCGGAACCGTCTTTGCCTTTCGCCAGACACTCCGTTCCAGCAGCGCTGCGCTACAGTCGCCTCCACTCCGTCGCCCGTCGAAACGCAGACCGTTCCTTCCCGCCGCTGCCACCGCCCGCCCCAAGCTTGTCGGCACCGTGTTGCACACCGTGCCGAGAGGTGGGGGGAGGAGGGCTCCGCGCCGCCCGCGTTGCCCAAGCTTTCCGGTTGCGTCCGCCGCTGCCTCCTTCGTCGGGCTACCGCCGCAACCCAAAGCTCGGCAACACGCCTCCACCGTCGATCGCGCTGGTAGGCGCTCCTGATCTCAGGTGAGTGATGCCTATCCAAACAAGGACGGCAGCGAGTTTGACTGCCAAGGATCTGGTTTCTAGGGTAGGTTAAACCAATGAAAATCTCGATCGTTCCGTTTGATTCAGAGCCACACCGAAAGGACGTCGTTCCTGCGGGTGATTCCCGGTCCGTTGGTCAATGTCGAGATCACGTTTTGGAGCAAAGCACTTTTCGATTTGTAGCGAGCGGGCGATCTTTAGAAATGCCATTCCGAGCGTTGCTCGTCATCTTGGCTCTGGTCACAACCGGGTTGAACGTTTGCTTCGGTCAAACGGCAAAGGAGTTTGTCAATCCAATCGGTAGCGGTGCTGATCCCTGGGTGATTCGCGATCCCAGGCCAAATGAGCATCAGTATCTCTGGTGTTCCAGTGAACGTTCGCGACAGATTGTCGTGAGTGCTTCGCTCGACCTCATTGATTCGGGCACTAAAAAAATCGTGTGGCGGGCGCCGGACACGGGGCCCTACTCGAAGCAAATTTGGGCACCCGAACTGCATCACATTGACAACCGCTGGTTCATCTACTTCGCCGCGTCGGATGGAGAGAACAGGAACCACCTTGCCTACGTTCTCCAGTCAACTGACAACGATCCCTTCGGCGACTACGAGTTGCATGGCCCATTAGCGACTGGGGATGGCCCGGACGGGCAGACTCCGAACGTGTGGGCGATCGACATGACTCAGATGGATCACAATGGCCAGCGCTACGCTCTTTGGTCAGGCTGGGATGAGCCGGGAACAGATCGGCAGTTTCTTTACATTGCCCCAATGAAATCGCCTGTTGAACTTGCGGCTCGACGCACGCGGCTTTGTGCGAATGATGATTATCAGTGGGAGCGCACCGAACCCGGATCCTCGGGTCGTGGCCTCAACGAAGGCCCGCAAGTACTAAGCAATGGCGATCGCACCTTCGTCGTCTATTCGTGTGGGGCGTCATGGTTGCCTTCCTACAAACTTGGCCTTCTGGAACTCGTGGGAGACGATCCGCTCTCACCGGATGCTTGGGAAAAACACCCGCATCCTGTCTTCGAATCGACGGATACCACCTTTGGCGTCGGACACTCATGCTTCACACGATCAGCCGACGGTACGGAATGGTGGCATCTCTTTCATGCAAAACGCGACCGCGCACCAGGCTGGCGACGTTCTATTTTTGCTCAACCATTCAAATTTGACGGATCAGGATTCCCAGATTTCGGTCGGCCTGTCACGGCTGGTAGTCCGTTGACGCGGCCTTCTGAGGAAGATTCAGCGAAGCTACAGTCGGGGGTCGAAATCCGGGTGGATGGTTCTCAATCTGTCGGCACCATTCGCGCTCTCCACGGGGGGAACTCAGGCCCTCTTCAATACGGAGGGGTTCTGGACTTCTCCAGACAGTTTCAAAAGTTGAGCCCACCGCTGATCCGCCTTCACGACTGCAACTGGCCCAACCCTGATGTGGTCGATATCCGTACAATTTTTGCCAATTCGTCAGCAGATCCAACTGATCCCAGCAGTTTCGATTTCCGGCGTACTGACGACTACATCGAATCGATCGTAAAAACCGGTGCGGAGATCGTGTATCGGTTAGGGGAAAGTATCGAACACACGCCGCGAAAGCATTTCGTTCATCCTCCAGCGGATCCTGTGCAATGGGCGAATGTCTGTATCGGAATCATTCGCCACTACAACGAGGGCTGGGCGGATGGGCATCATCAGGGTATCAAATATTGGGAGATTTGGAATGAGCCGGAAAACAAACCTGCGATGTGGACAGGCACTGATGCACAGTATCTCGAACTCTACGCAGCAACGTCCAAAGCCATTAAATCGCGCTGGCCCGAGTTAAAAGTAGGAGGCCCGGCCATCGGCTACACTGGACAAGTAGAAGGCGATCACTTCGAGCCAGGCGAGTATTTGGTGACTTTTCTCAAGTATTGTCAGGAACACCAACTACCATTGGATTTCTTCTCCTGGCACCTCTACACCGCCGATCCCCACGAATGCGTTGTGAGAGCGCGGGGACTTCGCCGAGTCCTTGATCAACTCGGATTTACTCATACCGAACTACACCTGAACGAATGGAATTTCCTTCCCGACGGTGACTGGAGCCCGATGTCTTCCGCCGGCCAGGGGCAGGAACGGGCGGAGTGGTTCGCCAGAATCCACGGATCGGAAGGTGCCGCTTTCACCGCCAGTGTTCTAACTAATCTGCAAGAAAGTCCCGTCGTCGCAGCGAACTATTACGCCTTCACACACCATGGATTTGGACTGTTCGGTGCCAACGGCGTGCCACACAAACCTTACTATGCTATGCTCGCTTTCCGGCGGATGTTCGAGACGCCCCGACGGGTCGCCGCTTCGGGCTCCGAGCCGGAGTCAATGACTGTCCTCGCTGGTTTGAGTGAAGAGAACAACGAGCTGCGCGTGTTGATCGGAAATCTTGCTGCGAAAGGCCCTCTTCGACTGACCTTATCGCACTTGCCTTGGTCAGGGGAGTCCCGCTTTGAAGTGTCAGTTATCGACTCCCAGAGGAATCTGACAACGATTCACTCCGGGTATGCTACAGTGAGTGTCATTGATCTCGCAGAACTCATTGAGGCTCCTTCGGTAGGATTACTGAAGATCTGGTCCGCGGGAGATGCGGTGCCTGAATAGGCGGGCCAGTACCCGTTGTGAACTCTCGCGACGATAGGAAGGTGATGGAAGCCCATTGAAATTAACCCGACTTTCACGATTCGAGGTGTTTT
>JAGROY010000157.1:74429-81499 GCA_020439995.1 Verrucomicrobiia bacterium | reverse complement strand
TCGACGAAGGTGTCGAGGGCGAACAGGGGAAGGATCGCGTCCAGAAGATCTGCAATGGGCAGGCCGTCGGCGCGCACGACGCGTTTTCCCATCGACTCGCTGGGGAAGTGAGCGTCGGCCAGCACCAGTTCGTCGCCATGACCCATGCGGTAGAGTGCGTCCAGCAAGTCGGGGCTGATCAGGGGGGATATTCCTCGTAACATGGTTAGAGAGTTGCGAAGTCTCCGGCGCAAATCAAGCAGGTTTCGCGGTCGCTATTTCCTGCGGAGCTCGGCGGCGCGGAGTTTTACGATTTCAAGAAATGTGGCGGCGATCGGCTTCAGCTGTCCAGTGTAGACGAGGCCAGCAACGATGGGCGGAAACTTTGGAAGGGCAATTCTGCGCACCTCAGGAATCCATTCCTCGCCCGGGATATCGACCGAGATGCCGAGGCCGAATCCTTGTGCCACGTAGCTCTGGATGAGCTTGAGGCTCGATACTTCCACGTGCGCATCCCAGCGAATGCCGCGCTTGCGCAGTTCCTGCTGGAATTGCCGGGACATTGGCTCGTTGTTGCCAACGGAGATGAGCGGTTGGTCAATTTCAAAGCCTCCGGAGCCGTCGTCCCTGCAGAGCGATTTGAATGAGCGAACGCTGCTGTCGGCTGGCACAAGCATGACGATGGGCAGTCGTAAGAGCTCAACTGATCGCGCACTGCGAGGCAGCGAGCCATCGATGATAGTGATGGCAATATCCACCTCCTGAGCGGCGAGCAGCTCCCCTATCTGCGATACGGAGGAGTCCCGCAGAGTCAGGCGCAGTTTCGGGAACCTGGCTCGCATATCATTGAACACCTGGGGAAGGTGAGTTGCCAGTACCGTGCCTCCGGCAGCGATGCGCAGGTGCTGGCTTTCTTCGCCGCGCAGCTTACCGGCGACGTCTGGCAGTTGAGAAAAAAATGGAGCTACCAGGGCGTATAATTGGGCGCCCTCTGCGGTGAGCGCGAAGGGGCGGCGGTTGAACAATTTGACACCGAGATCCCGCTCCAGCTGGAGCACCTGCCCGCTGACCGCCGGCTGCTGAATGCCGTAGGGCATGTGTCGCACGGCGGCGGTGATGCCCTCGTGTTTGGCCACATAGTAGAACAGCTCAAGGTGGTGAATCTTCGGGTAGGGATGCATGATTTGCGACCATCACAGTTTTCCTCTTGCAGGCCAACCAGATTCCGAGCTGCCGGAGAGCTGAATCCAAGTGTTTTTTGTTTTGCATCCAACGCAGGAACAACCGACTCTCGGTTGCGATGAGTTGGTATTACTCCTTCAGAGGAAAGCAGAAAGGCCCGGTTTCCGCCCGCGATTTGCTGGTGCTGGAAGCCTCTGGGCTGATTACTGGCAGCTCGATCATCTGGGCGGAAGGAATGCCCGACTGGCGGCCGATCGATGCTGTTCGCGATCAAGTGAAGGTCGAAGCGGGCGATGAAGATCTGTCTCAATACGTCGTCTGCGCGCATTCGCAGGTGGTGAGACCACGGGCGGAAATGATTGCCTACGGGAATCACTGGATAGCACCTGAGCACAAGGACGAGTTTATCCAGAGCCTCCATGAAGGGATGATCCTCAGTGACCCATTGCATGAGGGAGAGTTGCGCTACGTTGGATTCTGGTGGCGGGTGCTGGCTTCGGTCATCGATGCGATGATCAAGGGGGCGATCAACATGATGTTCATGATTCCACTGGGCCTTCTGGCGGTTCCGGCGATCGAGAAGCTGTCAAAAGGCGGTGGTCCACCTGATCCAGACATGATGGCAGGAGTGATTGCCAGTGTGATGGGCGCATACGCATTCATGTTCCTGGCCACAATCGTTTCCAGCCTGGTCTATGAGGTGTGGATGGTGGGGAAGTACGGAGGGACAGTGGGGAAGCTGGCGCTGCGGTTCAAAATTGTGAACGCCGATGGTTCGAATGTTTCTTACGCAAAGGCGTTCGCCCGCTGGGCGGCGGAAGTGCTGGGGAAGTTTATCTTTTTCTCGATTGCGTACATCCTGAACATCATGATCGTGATGCTGTTCGGCATTGCCACGGGAGCGATGGGTGGTGGATCGGGAGGCGGCGACCCTTCACCTCTTCTTGTCATGTTGATCATGGTGGTCTGTGCATTGGTCACTTATCTGGCATGCTTTCCGTGGTGGATGGCGGCGCACACCAAGGAGAAGAAAGCGCTGCATGATGTGATCTGCGGCACACGCGTGATTTTTAGATAAACGGAACACGAGACATTTTTTCATGATCAGTTGTGCAAAATGTGAAATCCCCCTGCCGTTCGACGCTCAAGGAGCGCCGGAGTATTGCCCGAATTGCAGGCGCTCCTGTGTAGGGCACCAGTTCCCGGCAGCGCTGACGTCGACCGGGGAAATTTCCAAACCCGTCGATCCGGTGGACGTCATGGGGGAGGCATCCTGCTTTTACCATGATACCAAGCGTGCAATCGTCGCGTGCGATGGCTGTGGGCGCTACCTTTGCAGCCATTGCAAGGCCGACTGGCTGGGACGAACTCTCTGCCTGGGCTGTATCCACACGCAACGGGAGGTGAAAGGGGCTGGCGAGTTTCAATCCCGGGTGACGCTCTACGACAACGTCGCACTGTCCCTGTTGATCCTCCCTTTCCTGACCCTCGTCTATGGTATTTTTCTGGTAATGTTCACCGCGCCCGTGGCTCTCTATCTGGTGCTGCGGCACCGCAAGGCTTCCCGTGGCATTGTTCCTCGCGGTCCCTGGCGGATGCGGATCGCGGGAGGATTGAGCATTCTCGTGATCCTTGGGTGGGTCGGCGTCATTGTTGCAGCATTTTTTGTCGAATGAAGAAGAGTTTTGGTGAATATGTTAGGATTGCGCGAGGCTTCTTCGGTTGCTCCAGCTTCTGGCGTGGCGACAGCCACTATCTCTACGTGAAAGGGAGCGGATTTCTGCTGCCGTTTTCGGAAGAGTATTTCCGGTTTGAGTTTCTGAAGGTGCAGTCAGTCGTGGCAACGAAGACGGCCCGGGGAACGGTGGTGTCGATCTTCTGTGGCGCGGGAGCGATCATCGCGGCTCTGCTGGCGGTAGCGAGTATCTCTGGACTGGATGGTTCGCCTTCAGACCCGGTGCTCTATGTGCTGGCAACGTTGCTGGTCATCGCGGCCATGGTGTGTATCGCGATCATTGCTGTGAACATTGTTCTGGGGCCGACTTGCGTGTTCCGCATTCAGACGGCAGTGCGGGCCGAGACTATACGCCCGTTGTCACGCTGGAGGCACGCGCAGGACGTTCTGGCCTCCATGCAGGCGGAAATTGAGCTAGCGCAGGTGGCCGTGTTGCGGAAGGCGCCGGAGCAAGCGGCGGTGGCTGGACAACCGGAAGCAGGCAGTGGTGAGCTGCCGCCGATACCCACCAACCTTCCGACCGAATCATGAGCGCAGTGAGTATCCATCAGACCTGCTTGAACCATCCGTCGCGCGAGGCTGCGGCATTGTGTCCAACATGCAAACGTTCCTTCTGCCGCGAGTGCATCACTGAGCACGACTATCGGATGATTTGTGCCAACTGCCTGGCCGAGCACCGGGAACAGTCGGTCAAGGTCAAACGCGAGATCCGGTTGCCACTCATGCCCCTTTTTCAGATGATTATCGGCGTGATTGTCATCTGGACGGTTTACTACCAAATCGGCGAAATCCTGGTGGAGATCCCTGCGGAGCTGCACGATGGAAAACTGTGGGAACCGAATAAGGATCGATTTTAAACCACTCACACGTACTGGCCCATTGGCACGCAAACGCAAAACAGATATTGATCGCTCGCGCAACGCGCTGGCATTGACTGAGCAGGCATTCCACCTGCTTCGGACTGCGCCGCTCGCCGCGCATTGCTGGTGCTACCTGGGGATGGTTCCTTTCGCTGTGGGACTGCTGTTTTTTTTCACCGAGATGAGTCGCGGCGCGCATGCTGAGGAGCACCTGATCAACGCGTCGCTGGGAGTTGCCCTGGTCTATCTATGGATGAAAGTTTGTCAGGCGATGTTCTGCCGTCGACTCTGGCAGCAGCTGAGCCCTGGCGGTACTTTGCCGCAGATGACGGTGTCACGCTTTGTCCGATATGGCGCGGTGCAGATATTTGTTCACTCTTTCGCGCCGGTACTGTTGTCCATAGGATGTCTGTTTCTACTGCCACTTGGGTGGGTATTCGCGTTTCTTCAGAACGTGACAGTATTCGGCTATACGCTCGACTTCGACCGCAAAGCATTGCGGGGAATCGTCGGGATCTCACTGCGGCAAAGTCATTTTGCAGCGATGCAAAATCACATGGTGCTTGCCGTGTTGAAAGCGTTTGCCCTGTTTACCTGGCTTAATGTGGCACTCATTTGTGCGGGACTGCCGCAACTGGCAAAGATCCTTCTCGGTGTCGAGAGCGTCTTTACCCAAAGCTGGGAGGCGGCATATCTCAACTCCACATTTCTTGCCATCACACTGATCGGAGCCTGGTTTGTGCTCAGTCCGTTTACGAAAGCGGTGTATGTGGTCCGTTGTTTCCAAGGGGTGTCAGAGAAAAGTGGAGCGGATCTGATCGCGCGGTTGGAGGTGATTCAACGCGATAACGCGCCTGCAACTGAGGCAGGATCGGGCCTGCCTGGGCAACGTGCCAGCAGGGTGCTGACGACGCTTCTTATATTAGGATTAGCAGTGTCCGGTTTGGTTGGCGGTGCCACCAGGGCTGTCGCTCAGGACACTGCCGAAGTCGCACGATTGGAAGAAGCGCAGGCCGCGTTGGATAAAGTGATTGCGCGTCCGGAATTTGAATGGCGAATGCCGAGAATGGAAACGGGAGCAGAAAACGCCGATGGTGAGGGAGGTAACCCGGTGGCTGACTGGATCGTGGCGACACAGAGGGCGATAGGTGACTTTATTGAGGACGCTTTCGAGGCTCTTGGCGATTTGATCAATCCGCCTGACTTTTCGCCACCCAGTTCAGGTGGATCCTCGTTTGGCAGTGGCTTCGACATGCTTGGGATGGGCGCGCTGGAGACGCTGGTGTATGTCGCTCTGGTAATCCTTATTTGTGTGTTGTTAGTGATGCTGGTCACTTTCCTGGTTCGGCGACATCGCGATGCGGAAGCTGGTGATGATGACGATGTCGCAGAAGCGGTGGTTGATCTTGAAAGTGAGGAACTCCTGGCGGACGAATTGCCGGAGGACGAGTGGTTAAAGCTGGCGCGGGAGCAGGTAGAAAAAGGTGAGCCCCGCCTGGCGGTCAGAGCATTGTTTCTCGCGAGCCTGTCACATCTGGCAGGGAGGAATCTGCTCCGGATTATCAAATCAAAATCGAATCGTGACTATCGTCATGAGCTGCATATGAAAGCCCGGGGACAGGCGCAGGTGCTGGATGCCTTTGACGGAAATGTAAAGACCTTCGAGCGAGTTTGGTACGGGATGCACGATCCAACGGACGGTGTCGTCGCTGAATTTACGAAGAACTACGAAAGGATCAAAGGCGCATGAAAAGAGGGATGACGCTAGCATTGGTCTTCGGCCTGGCCGCTCTTCTTATCTGGGGTGTTGCTGAGGTATTCCGACTGCGTTTTCAGGCCGGTGATATTTATCCTGAGTATTCGACTTTGCGGGCAGATCCTCTCGGCGCAAAGGCCGCCTACGACACGATTGAAGAACTGGGTGACCGCGTTCAGGTGAGTCGACAACAGCAGGATCTTCGCCTGCTCGAGGTGGAAGCCAACAGCACGCTGTTCTTTGCGGGGGTTACCGGACACTGGCTGGACGATGTACTGACGAGAGCCGAGTTTGATGTCATCGATACTGCAATTCAAGCGGGGGCACGATGCGTCATCACTTTTTCCGGACGAGACAACGCGATTGGCGGTGACATCGAACGGGAAGAAGAGGCGGGGGCATTTGTGACACCGGACGATGTGTTGGATCGCGAGGCTGAGAAGAGCGTGAAAAATACCGGTGGGCAGAAAGTGGAGAAAGAAAATGACGAAGAAGTGGTAGACTCTGACGAGAGCCCGATCCTCGGAATCGGTGCCATCAAGCGGCGCTGGGGATTTGGAGTAGGATATGCGACCAGTGAAGACTGGGATTTGGAGGGAGGAGTCGCTGCCGATGTGGAGATTCAATCAACGCTCCTGCGGGAAAGCATCGCCATCCGCAGTCCTTGGCGATTTACCAAACTGGCACCGGACTGGCAGCCCGTAGCCACCGTTGGCGGGCGGCCTGTCATCATAAAGCGCTCCTATGGCGAAGGCGAGCTGGTGCTCTGCGCGGATTCCTGGTTTTTGAGCAATGAATCGCTGGCGAAACGCCGGGAGCTGGGAGAGTTGCTGTGGACGGTGGGAGACCGTCCGATTCTCGTCTTTGACGAGGCACACCATGGTGTGCAGGAGTCGGAAGGCGTCGTGGGAATGGCCACGCGGTATCAGTTGCATGGAATCATTCCGGGACTGGTTGTCCTGTTTCTTCTAGTTCTCTGGCGTGGAAGTGCTTCACTGGTGCCCGGAGCAGCACTCTTGCGAGCGAGTTCTCAGGGTGCCGCTGTCGTGGACGGAATCGATGCCGAATCAGGCGTGGTGCGGTTGATGCGAACCGGTATCTCCAAGCAGCAAATTCTGCGTCAGTGTTACCTCGCCTGGGCACGAAATCCTGTGTTGCGGCGCCGCTATTCGAAAGCTGAAGTCGAAGCCGTCCGGGATCGCGTGGTAGCGGAGGAATCGAAATCCTCCAGCGAGCGAAATCTTGTCGAAGCCTACACTGAAATCACCTCCAGACTCTCCAGACGGTCGTCTTGAAAAGCCACTGAATCGAATCCAATGAACGAAAACGTAGAACGTATTAATCAAGTGTTGAACCTCGCACGCGCGGAGGTGGGCAAGGTGATCATCGGGCAGGGGGAGGTGGTTGACCAATGTCTGATCGCAATTTTTACCGGCAATCACATTCTGCTGGAAGGGGTGCCGGGCGTTGCCAAGACACTCCTGGTTCGCACGCTTGCCCATGTGCTCGGAACCGACTTTGCCCGGATCCAGTTTACGCCGGACTTGATGCCGGCGGA
>JAGROY010000157.1:0-74341 GCA_020439995.1 Verrucomicrobiia bacterium | reverse complement strand
CAACCGGGCACCAGCCAAGACACAGTCCGCGCTGCTGCAGGCAATGCAGGAACGGCTCGTCACGATCGATCGGAATACGTATCAGCTGCCCGCCAGTTTTACCGTTTTCGCCACACAGAATCCTATTGAGTACGAAGGCACCTATCCATTGCCCGAAGCGCAGAAAGACCGGTTTCTTCTAAAAGTCGATGTGCCTTACCCCAATCAGTCGGAGGAGCTCGAACTGGCGAAAAGGAGCCTGGGGAAGGAGTCGCCTGAAAAGCTGCTGGCGGACGGGATCGTGAAAAACGTCATCGGTGACACGACCATCGCCGCTATGCGCGATGCGCTGGAAGCGATTCTGGTCAAGGAGGAGCTGATCAACTACGCTGTCGAACTCGTTCGCACCACACGCGCCTCCGATAGTATTCTGGTCGGAGCGGGGCCGCGCGCGACTCAGGCCCTATTGCTTTCAGGCCGCGCAGTGGCTGCAATGGATGGTCGCGATTTCGTCACTCCGGATGACATTCGGACGATGACACGGCCCGTTTTGAGCCACCGAGTTGTCCTGCGTCCCGAATATGAGATCGAGGGGATGACGGTGGGCGAGGCCATCGAGAAACTGCTGGAGAAAGTGCCGGTGCCTCGATAGGGCAAGGCAATGCTAGCCTTCCCGACTACTCCTGGAACGCATTAGAAAGATCATCCTCCGGCTGCGGAGTCGGTACGAGTGGAGCGGGAGCGCTACCTGGTGCGTCGTCGCCTGCAGGTGCAGCTGGAAGGCCACTGCCGCTGTCTGAATCGAACGCATCCAGGCCAAACCCGTCATTATTTAAGCTGGGTGAGTCACTGGTCGGCAACGTCTTGAACGAAAAAGACCCGTTTACTGCCATCATGACGACAACAGTGATGGCGATCGCGGCCAATATGGCTCCAAGGAGCGCGAGTTTTGCTTTTCCTGTCAGCCCCGTCTGAAAGGTTACGCCTTTCCTCATATCATCCGCTGTCATGGTCTTCCGCCGCTTTCTACGTACTTTGCGACGGCGCTCTCCCGGGCGCCCGCCTTCCTGCGAGGATGAGGAAGATGAAGAAGACCGGGAGAATGAGGATGATTCGTATGACATTTCGTTTCTTTCTAATGCGGGTAGATCCCGTCCAGACCAGATTTCGATGTCACTAGATCGCAGTTTTCATACCGTGTCATTTACAAAAACGAATATTTTTAAATATGCGACCGTCGATCATGATTTCTCGTTAACTTGCTGAAAATGAAGAGCGATTATCGGAGTTATCCTTGAGCGATAGCTGTATTCACGCGCGATCATTCATGAAGCTTTAACATCGGGCTCCGGTTGTTCTTGAGTCTGGCGTTTCTCGGCAGATTCTTCGCCTGGCGTTGTTTCCAAAATATCTCCACTGTGGTCGCTCGTCGTTCCGAGCAGGCGTGAAAAGAGGCGCTTGGGAAGACTTGAGCCTCGATCTTCGGCCTCAAGGTCGTTTGCCGCTTCGGATTTGGCGGTTTCCCACGCTGCAGCGAATCCTGGGGCATTGATCATCATCCGTTTTTCGGCTCTGGTGAGGATCTCCAAGTTACGGGATAGCCGCTGGTCCGGCTTCTCGTTGAGCATTCCCACCCGCAGACGCAGGTTTTCGTTCTCCTTCAAGAGTTTTTCTCGATCATGCTTCAATCCCTCAAGTTGCTTTGCTTCCAGCTCAAGCTTGTCACTCAGATGGCGTTGATAGCGCTTGAGTTCGCGCTTGGTTTTCATGTGGTTCCAGAACGAAAATCCAGCGATTAACAAGCCCAGCAGCAGGCCCCAGGTGAACTGATGTTTGAGTAGTGAGAGGAAGGTATCCATAGAATCCCTCACTATATCGCCGGAATCTTTACCGTCATCGAAAACAACCCGAATCTGCTCAGTTGCAGTGGCTGTTACGCAAATCTTTCAGGGCCAAAGAGTTGTGCCGAGGGGTGTTTTTTGTGATCGATTCGGGGGATTTAATTGGCGCAGATATGTGTGGCAATTATAATAAAGATCGCATAAATTGGAGAAACTGGTCGTTTTGCGATGTGCTTTCGTCGCCGGGCAACCCCAAGTTTAGATGTTTTGACGAACGGAAAACGCAATCCATTCCTCACGGATACGTACTCTGAATTCACGGCTGCCACGACGGTTCCGTGTGTTCAAGGGGACGCGTGGGGTGAGCTTGTTCAGATAGTAGAGGATGTTTCGTCGAGCGATCCTGCTGCGATGGGACGACTCGTTCTGCTCTCCGCGCCGCGTGCCGGATACGGTAAGACTCACCTCCTGAAACGACTGGAAGAGGGCGACCGAAACGAGCACTTCTCGATCCCTGTTATCTTCAATTTCGAGCGTTCCGTGTCCTGGAATGCGTGCGCGGATCAAGTTCTTCGCTACTGCCACATCACTAGCGGTCATGCGAGTGGGGTCAGCAGACTGAGCGAAATCGCCCGGCGGCTTTTTGCCAACTTAAATGCCGATCTGCTGCGGCGAGGACTAGTGCAATGTGAGGGCGACCAGGAAGCGATCCTCCGCGATTTGGAACTCCGTGCGGTGGAGATTTACCAGCTTGCTGAGGACTCGTCGTCGCTCGGGCAGTGGTTCTTGCGCAACTTTGAGTTGCTGTTGCCGGAGTTGTCGGAGTCGCTAGCGGTGCGGGCGGGCCTGACGGTCGAGTCTGCGGGTGAGTGGTTGCGTGTGCTGTGCGCATACGAGCAAGGGCAAAATGATTCGGCAGCTGCTCGCTGGCAATCGCTACAGTGGGGGATTCGCCAGATATCCCAGACGATGCAGGGCGGCTTTGCGGACGGAGTGCAGGTGTTATCAGTGACTGCGGAGGGGGAGCAATTGTCTGCAAAGGATCGCCTGGTTGAATTTCTCAGGCTGACCGGGGTGGTGAAATTGCCGGTGATTACGGTCGATGAAATGGATGTTCTTTACCGTGACATTGCGGCGTGTCTCCGGTTAGCGGACGTGCTTGCACAGATTGCTGCGAAGGTTTCCCGTTCTTTGGTGATTCTTTCTGCGAATGATGATGTGTGGGACAAAGGGTTCCGCTACCATTTGCCCAGTGCGGTCGTGGATAGACTTACGGGCTCAATGGTTCGACTGCGTGGATTGGCGTTCAACGAAGTCGAAGCGCTGGTCAGGAGTCGACTTGAGGAGGTCGATTTGTCGCCATCAGACATCACAAGATTTGTTCGAACGACAGACTTGGCGCAGTGGGTTGAAAATGGTGGGGCGCAAATTTCTCCCCGCGCAGTCATTCGATATTGCGCAGCCCGGTGGGATACCTTTGGTGCTGCGGAAAGTGGTGCTGGTCTGATGGCCGCTGCGGCACCTCCAAGCCTGTTTCCTTCTGGTGATCCCAAGCTGGCACCAGCGCCCAGAGCAACACAGAAGCGTCCCGCAGTTGGGTTGGCCCCGCTCAAGCCGATTGTGGCTTCGCCCGCTGTTGAACCGCAGAAATCGACCGGCGGCGATAAGCTTAGAGCAGCATTCGAGGCTCGGCTTGGTGAATTGAGTGAGACCTTTGAGCTGGATCCTGTGCGGATCGCTTCGCTCTTGCGCATCGCTGGTCAACAGTTTCCGATGGTCAGGTATGATGAGGAATCGGTGTCCAGTGGAAACGGAGTGCCCCCGTCACTCGTCGGCGTCTGGCATACCGGGGATTCCGAGCTATTGTTCGGACTTCGCCCATATTCTGAAATCGCCTACTGGAAGTCGCTGGTTCGTTATATGGAGTCGCGGGGCATGAGCACGAGTAAATTGGCGGTTTTCGACAGCACCGGCAGGGAGCATGTTTCATCGATCCTCGCGGAAGGTGGGGAGTCGCACGTTGACGTGGTCGAACTGGATCACTCTGCAGTTCGTCGGCTTTCCGCAGCCAGCGATCTGCTCGACGACGCTGAGCGGGGAGTTCTGGATGTGCCCGTTCCTCAGGCGCTCGCAGGCATCGTCGATGAGCTGGATTTTTTCTGGAAGCGTGTGACGCGCAGCCGTTAGGCAAGGGGGGGAGCGGCAACTTTATTCAATCACCTTGAATATTCGGAAATCCGTCCGAATTTGTGGTGTGTTGGTCTCATGGAATTCTTGCAGGCTGTTGCTGGCTTTCGCACTTTTGTTCGCGGTGATCACTGGAACGGCTGTGGCGAAGGAGGGCGATGTTGATACGTCGAAAGAAGCTGCGGCTGGGGATGGGCCTCAGCCTCAGGAGGCTTGGAATGAAGTGCGTCACAATGGGCGCGGCTATGTTTCACTGGACGATGTGGGCCGGTTCTACGGCCTAACCTTTGAGCGCGACGAAAAGCGGGCGCGGTTGACGAATGGGAAAATCCACCTTGAGTTTATCACCGGGACGAAAGGCCTGCTGCTCAACGGACTTCAGTTCTACCTGAGCTACGCTGTGTTACCGTGGGGGGAAGACCGCGTTATTGTCTCGAATTTCGATCTCGTGAATGTGATCGATCCCACGCTGCGTCCTTCGTCCCAGCGAGATCCATCTCAATTGCAAACGGTGATCATCAATGCCTCTCATGGTGGCAGGGATGCCGGAATCAGCGGCCCGTGGGGCAGGGAAAAGGACTTCACGCTGGATTTGGCACTGAGGCTGCGCAAACAACTGGCCGACACTCCCTATCGAATCATGCTCACCCGCGAGGGGGACTTTGATCTGTCTGTTGCCGACCGTTTTGCTCTGGCGGAGTCGGTCAAAGGCGAGGCCATCTTTGTCAGTTTGCATCTTGGCAATGGAAACCCCAATGCGCAGGGGCTTGAGATTTCCACGCTGCCTCCGCCCTACACGCCGGCCACTTATGATCCGGCGGATGCTAAGCCTGACGAGTCTTTCTATCCGGGAAACATTAATGACAGGGAAAGCCTGGTCCTTGCAGTTGCGATTCAGGGGCAGGCACTCAGGGAAAAGGTTCGAACGTTGGGCTTAAAACGTTCCAGATATGAAGAGCTGAAAGGGATCGCAGTACCCGCTGTCTACTGCCGGGCTGGATTCATTACCAATAAAGATGACCTCAAGCTCCTCGGCCAACCAGAGCATTTGGATCGCATTGCGAAGGTGATCGCCGGAGGCATTCAGCGCTACGCCTCGGTGATTGAACAGGGAATTGAGCAACACACACTGCAGCGAGCAGAGGAGCCGCTGATTATCTCGAACGTCGAGGTCTTCGCTGACCAAGTAAGGAGTCTCCAAGGCGAAAAACGTCGTGTTAGAATCGACATCCGCGCTCACGAGTCGACCGTTGTTGATCCGGCAAAGGTGGACGTGCAGGTGTATTTTTTCGATCTCGTGAACGGCAAGACACTCGATCTCAGCGCCGCGGACCCACCGGCAGTGGAATGGATCTCCGTGCTGCCCGACTGGAAGGCAACAGACACCGAAGTGATGGAAGTCAGTTATGAGTTACCTGCGATGAATGAGGAAGAATACAAAGCGTTCGGGCAGCGGTTTTACTACGGATTTGTCATCAGGCTGGTGTATGACGGGAAGCTGGTGGATTCGTATTCAGAACCTACAAACCTGCGCCGAGGCTTGCCGCACTTTACACCTGTCTTTCCGTAGCAGGAACACTTCTTGAGTTTACCGTAAGCCAAGGTAAGGACTGCCGTGTGATTCGTAATTTTATTTTCGACTGGTCAGGGACTCTGGTGGATGACTTGCCTCCGGTGATTGACGCTACCAACGCTGTGCTCACGCACTATGGTAAGCTGGCGATGGATCGCGAGACTTTCAAACGCGAGTTCTGCCTGCCATTCCCCGTTTTCTACGAGCGCGTGCTTCCTGGGGTTCCGTTGGAAGAACTCGATCCGTTGTTTCGGAAAGCCTTTATCGGATCGGCTGAAGTTGCCACCATTCTGCCGCACGCAAAAGATTTTCTGCACTTCTGCGAGCAGCGTGGCTGCAGAATGTTCGTGCTCAGCTCGGCTCTGGAAAAACAATTGCGTGAACAGGCCCGGGAGGCAGGGATTCACGACTTCTTCGAGCACATCTACGCAGGCATTCTGGACAAGCGTGAGAAGATCCATGAGATCCTCGACGCGCACGATCTGCGGCCGGATGAAACGGCATTCGTTGGCGACATGGAGCACGATATTGAAACTGCCCGTTCCGCCGGAGTGCTTTCCGTGGCTGTGCTGACGGGTTACGATTCCAGAGAGGCCTTGAGTGCTGTCGAGCCGGACATCATGGCGAATGATTTACGCATCCTCCGGCAAGTGATGACAGAGACTGCATTTGAGCCAAGTCCCCAATATCCGATTGCCACAGTGGGCGCCCTGATCTTCAACGAGCACAATCAGGTACTCATGATTCGCACCCACAAGTGGAGCAATCGCTGGGGAATCCCCGGCGGCAAGATCGAACGCGGCGAGACGACGGAGGATGCTCTGCACCGGGAGATCCGTGAGGAGACGGCCCTTGAGATCGATGATATTCGCTTCGTCACCGTCCAGGACTGCATTGAGCCAGAGGAGTTCTACACGTCCGCACATTTTCTTCTATTCAACTTCACTGCCAGGCGGGTTTCGGGAACGGTGTTCCTGAATGATGAGGCCGAGGAATTCGTCTGGATCGATCCACAGCAGGCGGTTGAGAGCTTGGATCTTAATGAGCCAACCAGGAAGTTGATCGCTGCCGTCTTGCAGCAGGCTTGACCTTCTCTCCGTAGTTCCATCTAATGCCGAATATGAAATCCGTCGCTGTCGCCATTGCCCTCTTGTCTGTCGCATCTATTAGTATGACTCGTGCCGATGACTACCAGTTGACAACGACGCGTTCGATCCAGCAGGACGATGGAAGCTGGCAAAAGGTGCAATCGGGCACCACGTGGGATGCGAGTCGTACCGCGGTGATCGTTTGTGATATGTGGGACGCGCACCACTGCCTCAATGCAACCAGCCGCGGCGGGGAGATGGTGCCGCGAATGAATGAAGTCCTGAAGAAGGCGCGCGCCAGCGGCTCCACCATTATCCACGCCCCTTCGTCGTGCATGGAGTTCTATAAAGATCACCCTGCACGTAAGCGCGCGATGGAGGCTGCGACTGCTCCTTCGATTCCCAATGGAATCGACCAGTGGTTAAACTGGATTAATCCCGAAGAAGAGAAGGCAGGCTATCCGATCGATGCGTCTGATGGCGGCGAAGACGACGAGCCTGCCGCGCACGAGGCATGGGCACAGGAACTGGAAAAGCGTGGGCGCAATCCCCGTGCTCCGTGGATTCGCCAGGCGGAAGGGTTGGAAATTGATCCTGAAAAGGATTTTATCACCGATCAGGGTGTCGAAAACTGGAACATTCTCGAGCAGGAAGGCATCGATAATGTGGTGCTTCTGGGCGTTCATCTGAATATGTGTGTGTTAGGGCGACCGTTTGGCCTGCGTCAAATGTCACGCAGCGGAAAGAATGTGGTGCTGATGAGGGACATGACCGATACCATGTACAACCCGAAGATGTCACCGCAGGTCAGCCACTTTCGCGGCACCGATCTGACAATCGATCACGTCGAGAAATTTGTGTGCCCGTCGATTACCAGCGATCAGTTGCTGGGCGGTGTGCCGTTTCACTTCGAAGGAGACCAGCGGCGGCACCTCGTGATCGTGACGGGAGAAAAGGAATACAAGACGGAGGTCTCCCTGCCCGCGTTTGCGGAAGCAGAGATAGGAAATGACTTTCGCATCAGCTACGTCTTAGGCAATCAGGGCGAGGATGCGCTCAATGGAATCAACGTGCTGGCGGATGCTGACGTGGCACTTATCAGTGTCCGTCGCCGCCCGTTGCCGACGGCCCACATGAAGGCCCTTCGCGAGTTTGTCGCTGCCGGCAAGCCGATGATTGGCATACGGACTGCAAGTCACGCCTTCTCACTCCGGGGCGAAGAACCCGCTCCTGGATTGGAGACCTGGGAAGATTTTGACGCCGCCGTATGGGGCGGCAACTATCACGGTCACCACGGGAATGAACTCAAAACATTCGCGTGGCGAAATGAGAGCGCCGCTGACCATCCGATCTTGAAAGGTATCGGTGCAGGTGAGTTCGCCACCGGAGGATCGCTTTACGAAGTCCTTCCTCTCGCTGCTGGAGCAGATGTTTTGATGACAGGCAGAGCCGAAGGTCAGGACGTGCACCAGCCAGTCGCATGGACCTTCCACCGAGCCGATGGAGGCCGGTCGTTCTATACATCCTTGGGACACGAGGATGACTTCGCCACGCCTCAGTTCAAAGCATTGCTTGAGCATGCGATTCGGTGGGCCGTCGATGGTAAGTAAGGGAGTCGAATTTGAAAGGGGAGTTTAATGGCATCGAAGAAAACGAGAATTACAAGGCATCCTCTTTTTTGGATCATTGCCTTCCACGGTTTCATCCCGATCACCATCGTGGCATTTCACGCCTTGGCTGTGGGCGGGATTCTAGCGTTCGAGATTTTTAAGTCTGATCCGCCACCGGTGAGCCAAGCCATCGCGCCGGTTGAGTCGCCATCAGATCAAGTCTATGTGATTCAAAAAGGTGATACCATCTACGGGGTAGCGAGGAGGTTCGGAGCGAGTCCAGAACAATTGCTCCGCTACAATGCAATTGCTGATCCTGAGAGCATTACCATTGGAACGCAGGTCAGGATCCCGAAGGCGGGGGAAGCGGTGGAGCGTGACTAGTCGCCGATCGTCGAAATCACCTTCGACTAACAAAAATCTAAAAACTCGAAAATCCGAAAAACCTATGGCTCATTATTCACGTGTGTGTTCTTGTTTGTGTCTGGCGATCATGGTTGCCTGCGCGTGTTCGATGTCGGCTCTGGCCGCTGTGACGGTGGACTTTATCGCGCAGCCGGGGCAGCGATTTGTCACGGACGCTAATGGTGCGCCATTGCGGGAGGGGACGGTGCAGGTGGGCACGTTCGCTGTCGGTTTTGATCCGACTGTGGCAGGCTTGACGAAAGAGCAACTGCAATCGGCGTGGACGGAATTTGGCAGGACAGAAATTCGCGCAATCGCGGGGCAAAATGGACGATTTTCAGATTCGAAATCTGGAGATGGCACGGGCCTCAGCGGTCACCGGATTTACTGGTGGATCACTTCCTCTGGAGGCGAGGCCTATGCCGTTTTTTCGAGTGACGACAGTCACTGGCGAATTCCCACGGAGGGGACACCGCCGCCGGCTAATGCTACCTTGACCAGTTCCAATGAAGTGAATCAGGTGATCGGTGAAGGCACCATCAAGCCCGACACCCTGCAATTGGACGGATTCATCGGAAGCTCTCCCTATGACGCCTGGGTAAACACGGAATTTCCCCCCGGGGCTGACGTTTCGTTAACCGGGCCGACGGTCGATGCGGACGCCGACGGATGGTCGAACGCGTTTGAGTTTCTAATGGGTACCGGGCCGCTCGGTCGTGGTGAATATCCAGTCCTCGAAATTGTAGCACGTGGAGCTACCACGGAACTCACCTTTCCGAAGGGGGCGACCGCAATTACCGGCGATTTCTCCTATCAATTCTCGGATGATATGATCGATTGGAAGACCGCAGTTCCAGCGAAAGTGGAAATATCAGACGCCAATCAAACGCTGAAAGCAACATTTTCCAAAGCCAGTGCGGGACGGGCGCGATTTTACCGGATCGTACCAAATCTCTGAGTGGGCTTGGGGGTAATGTTCTATTAGTCCGCGTCGTTCGGATTCGGGAATTGATGGACACGAAAGACCATCGTTGCAGCCACTAGTCCAGCGCCTGCGCATGTCAGCCAAAGCAGGGTCGGGCTGATCTCAAGAAGGCGTAGCCCGGTCCACGGAGATAGAATCATCGACGTCGACCAGACGAAACCAATGAGCCCCATGTAGCGGCCGCGCATATCTGCAGGGGCGCGGTTGGCGATGTAGGCACTGGCGATCGGGAATGCGACCATCTCGCCCAGCGTGAATAAAATCATCGCCACGATCAGCATTGGAAAGTTGTGGGAAAATGCCTGAACCACCATTGACAATGAGAACAACAGGTAGCCACCGGCGATTGCGAAGCCGGTGGGCAATCGCCGTGTCACCGAGACAAGCGGCAGCTCCAGACAGATGATCAACAGTCCGTTCAAAGATAGCAGACGCCCGAAGTCTGCTTCGCTGAGCCCTAACTGAATCACAAAAACGCCAACGGTGGTCATCATTTGGAACATTATGAATCCGATGGCGAGGTAGGAGGAAACGAGGAATTTGTATCCGCGGTCCTTTGCGATTACCCGAAGTGCCGCGCTCCAGCTGGCTTTGTCTGCGGTGCTGCGGACTCCCTTGGGCAAAGTGAACCAGGCTAGTGCTCCAAACAGGGTGCAGGTGATCGCTTCTCCGGCAAACAGCCAGTTGTAGCTGTATTGAGCAAGAAATCCGGCAGTAGCTGGCCCCAGTGCCCAGCCTGCGTTAAATGAAAAACGATATGCGGCGAACGCGGTGATGCGGTTCTCCGGTTTGATCAGATCGGCGAGCAGCGCGCTGGCAGCAGGGCGGTACAGCTCTGCAGTGAGCCCGGCAAAGAATGCGGCCAGAGTAATAGTACAAATCGAACCAGCCAGAGGAAGCATCAGCATGGCAGCCGAGGCGGAGAGCATCGAAAGTGTGATGGTTTTCCGCCTGCCGATGAGATCTGCCAGATATCCGCCGATGGCGGATGCTCCAAAATGTCCAACACCGTACGCGCCAAGAGCAAAGCCTGCTTCCGCTTTTGAATAGCCAGCTTTGGTGAGATACAGCGTAAGAAACGGCATGACGAATGTGCCGAATTTGTTGACGAAGGTACCTGCAAACAACAGCCACACCGGACGGGGAAGTGTCCGGAGTTCGTCGAGCATCCTGGGATGGGCAATGATGGGTGGGATTTGTCCCATGTTGAGTAAGTCGGTGTGGGTCTGGTGTCCGTGATAACAAAAAGCCCCGCCTCGGTGGACGAGGCAGGGCTTGGGAAATTCGAAGAAAACAGTTTCTGGTTAGTTTACATGACAGCAAGGTCAGTGGTTCTCGAATTTCGCAAGCCCGGTCGGGTAATGGTGAGGCGATACTGAGCATGGCATCGTGCCATGGAGGCCAATTTTCCGTAGCCGCGCCCGGAACTCAAAACGTTCTGCTCTGCCACATCACCTGATCGAACAACCAGCCAGCCAGAGCCTTCGGTATGCCCGATTGCTTCTGTGGATTTAAAATGGCTAGTGGATACGATTCCCATGACGACGTGAATCTACAAATCCACTTCGTCTGGATTGTCAACAGCTCATTCTTCCGTTGAGGCCGGATGTGCGACTTATTTGCGACGAACGATGTGCAATAAGTCTTTTGTGCTTAATGGTTGGAAGGGGATGGGAGCTCGGAGCGCGATCATCTGGATTGTGCCTTTGATCGGGAAGTTGGCATCACTTTTCCTTAGCGCTTCTCTCAGGTGCGTGTATATCGCGGCGATGGATGGTAGTGACGACTACGACGACGATGTCTTCGACGGCGACGATGACGACGGTTTTCCTACTGACGAATGTGAAGCGAATTCGCCAGAGGAAGACATTCAAATTGCGCGCCGTGCTGTCACGGAGAACGATCTGCCGCATGCTGCCTTCCATGTAGCCTGTGCGCTGGCGGACAACCCGCTGCGGGAGGATTGGAAGGCATTGCTGGCGGCGATTGTCGGTCGCTCAGAGGAACCCGATGAGCTGCTGGAGATTGAAGGCGAAGAAGTTTACATAGGCATCGTCGCCGGGAGGGCGTTTGTGCTCGAACAACAGGGGCGGTTCGCCGAGGCATTAGCGTTGATTGGGGAAGCGATCGAATACGATCCACGCATTTCCTACATCCCGTGGGCCACGGAGTGGTTGCTCCGGGCGAAGCCGAAGGATATCGAGGAAGCGGTCGAGTCGGACACGCTCACTGAGTTCCTTCATGGCCTGTTGCGCGTGGGAGCGCTGGAGATGGTGGATGACTCGCACAGCGCCGGATTCTGCCGTGCCTTCTGCAGTGCAGTGGAGCACCTGCCTGCCGGGAGTGGGGACTTTGAGTATGCGCGCTGCGCCATCCTGCGCAGGATGGATCGCTTTGAGGATGCCCTTGCCATTGCACAGGCCCTGCACTCCCGCGAGGGCACATGGCGATCCGCGATCTGCGTGGCAATGGTTTACCGCGAGATGGGCAAGGCTGACGCTGCTCTGGATTCTTACCGGGAAGCGGCGAACCTCGACCCGTCGGAGGTGACCACTTATCTGGACATGGGGGACGTGCTGCTGGGCACTGGCCGATTCGACGAGGCGGAGAAGGAGTTCGACAAGGCGTGCATTATCGATGATGAATCGCCCTGGGCATATCCATCAATGCTCTATTGCCGCTATTTTTCTGAAAATACGAGTGAGGACGAAAAGGTGCGTGCTCTCGATGAACTCGAAGCGTTCGCCAGCGCACATCCCGACAACGAGCGTGCCGCGGACCTGGTAGAGCATCTGGAACGCCTGGGAGAGGAAGCCTATGTTGACTACCTTCCTGAACCTCAGGAGGCCATCGTGCACATGGTGCGGCACTTGCTTGAAGACGGGACGCCGCTGGAGACGGATTCGTTGAATGTGGGGCTCAGTCACCTGGAGGCACCCAGCGCGGTGATGGCCTGCCGGGAGTCGCTGAATCTTTTTGCGAATGACGACAAGTGTGAACTCGCACTGGCTGTGACCCATTTGCAGCAACCCGATCCGCGGGCCTGCCCCGCCGACAGCATTGCCCGCCTGTGGAGCTACAATGGGTTCGAAGCCAGTGTCGCAGTGCGGCCGCCGGTCTCATCGGAGGTGATTGTTGCCGTTACTGCTCTTGCAGAAATTCCTTTTCAGCTTGATACATGGTGGGATCGGGCGCTGGACGTTACCGAGCACTGGGATGAGGCCGTTTACCCAGACCTTCTTGCCTGCATGGTGCATCCGCCGGAATCACGCATTGACAGTATGCCCTGGATCTGGATGCAGCGGGTGCAGGTCGCCGTTGCATTCCTGTTAGGGCCAATGTGTCAGCGCTCGTGGATCTCGTCACCCACTTCAAATCCTTTGCTCGCGCTCTGCTACGGAACAAAGGACTGGATCCTCAATGGTGCGATCATTGTGCTCACTCGTCTGGCCCTCGATGAAGAAGGTGAAAATGAAAGAGTTCTTGCCGATGTGGAGAGGGCGTTAGAGCACTTGGAGAACACTCAGCCAAATGGCGGGTTCTGCTGCTACGCTCACTGCCTGATCTGGCACCTGCTTCAGTTTCCAGATCTTGCACAGGATCGGGAGCAAGTCTTGCAGGCCCGGCTCCAGGAAATTGAAGAGCCTTCGGGTGATTCGGAAAACCGCTGACTCTCAAGCCCCGGTCTCGTTCAAGACCAGATCCAGCAAGCCGGGAAACCGTGTCTCGAACGATGCCCTGCGCAGGGACGACAGGCATTTCCTGCCGTCGACACGCGTTTGAATCAGTCCCGCATCGCGCAGAGTTTCGAAGTGGTGTGAGATCGTTGCCTTACTCAGATCCAGCTCGAACTCATTGCAGGCGAACTCATGCTCCGGTTGCTCCAGCATCCTGCGGACAATGGCGAGACGGCACGGATCTGCGAGCGCCTGCATCGCTGCTGAGAGCGTTACTTGCTCCATGCCGGGCTGTTGATATATCTTGGACGTCGCCATTGTTTCCTACCATGGCGGAAAGTTCGATGAAGATCAAACTATCTCTTGACGGGATCATTGCCTGTAATAAGTTCGATCCAAATCGAACAATCAACATTTTTAATCCAATGAGTGAATCGAAATCCATCCTCCACCAGCCCATAAAGATTGGCGCATGGGAACTGCCAAACAGAATTGTCATGTCACCTTTGACACGGTGTCGCGCCAGCGAAGGACGCGTGCCGAATGCGTTGATGGCGGAATACTATACCCAGCGGGCGTCCGCAGGGTTGATTATTTCCGAGGCAACATCCGTGTCGGCCATGGGAGTGGGGTATCCAGACACACCGGGAATCTGGTCGGACGAGCAGGTTGAAGGTTGGAAGCTGGTGACAGAGAGTGTCCATAAGGCAGGCGGTCGCATTCTGCTTCAGCTATGGCACGTCGGACGGATCTCAGATCCGATCTATTTGAACGGAGCACTGCCCGTGGCGCCCAGTGCGGTGCGGCCTGGTGGGCATGTTAGTCTGGTGCGTCCGGAAAAGGCATTCGAGGTGCCTCGTGCTCTTAAGATAGATGAGATTCCAGAGATCATCGCTCAGTACAAGAAGGGCGCAGAGAACTCGAAACGCGCGGGGTTTGACGGGGTCGAAATCCACGGCGCGAATGGTTACCTTCTCGACCAGTTTCTTCAGGACAGCACGAACCAGCGGACGGATGCCTACGGCGGCTCGATCGAAAACAGAGCGCGGCTAATGTTGGAAGTGGTCGACGCCGTTGTCGATGTCTGGGGTGCAGACCGCGTGGGCCTGCACCTTGCTCCCCGGTGCGATGCTCATGACATGGGCGACTCAGATCCAGAGGCGACCTTCGGTTATGTGGCGCGGGAATGCGGCAAGCGGGGAATCGCATTTCTCTTTGCCAGGGAAGGAATGCAGGAGCCTCGACTCGGCCCAATGATGAAAGAGGCGTTTGGCGGTGCGTTCATCGCTAATCAACAACTAACACGCGAGGATGCCGAGGCACTGATCACCGCAGGCGAAGCCGATGCAGCTTCCTGGGGGCAGCAGTTCATTGCGAATCCCGATCTGCCAGAGCGCTTTGCAAAAGGCGCTGCGCTGAATGTTCCCAAGCCGGAAACGTTTTATGCCAAGGGTGCGGAAGGTTACACGGATTACCCTACTTTGTAGGCGACTCAGAGGTCTCCCCCCGTAACCGGGACGGCCAGTACCGGACAGGGCGCGGAACGTATGACGCGCTCTGTCGTGCTGCCTCGCAGAGCGTCGAGAAAGCCCTTCTTCCCGTGGGTCGCCATCACGATGAGATCGGTATCGAATTCTTCAACCGCATCCAGAATGACTTCGCCAGGTTCGCCCTCGACGCAGTGCTCAACAATTTGCCAGTTCTCGTCCTGCGGAATACTCACCTGCGGCATGTCATCCTTCGTGCCTGCAAACAGAAGCGTGAATACAACAGGTTCCGATTCGCAAAGCAGTCGGGCAAGCGCGACTGCTGCATCCACCGCCCTTTGCGGATTCGGGTGGGCGTCGATGGGGATGAGAATGCTGGACAACAACTGCATTCCCGATGTCGGCGAGATGAATCCCCGCGTGCTGCGTGGTACAAAAAGACTCATCGCTTCCGTGGCTCGGGCCACCGGTTCCGCCACCGTCCTGTGCATCCACCGCGCCAATCCTTTGCGCTGGTGTGTGGCCATCACAATGAGATCCGGCTGATGTCCGTCAAGATAGTTCCGTATCTGAGTTGCCGCGTCATTGCCATCTGCCTGGATCTTTTTAATGTAGACGCCAAGTTCAGCGACGGCATCGTGCCCGCCCTTTCTGGAGATCATTCCCCAGTTGCGCAGGTAGTGAGTTGCTGAAGGAAAGTCCTCCCATCGCGTGCCATCTTCCAGCTCATCAGAGTGGAAAATTTTGAGTCTTCCCCGCACTGCGACCGCTATGCGCAGGGCGTGACAGAATGCTGCTTCACTCCCTTTGGTAAAGTCCGACGGGTGAAATACATCTTTGATCTCGCAACTCATGATGAAGACCAGTGTCGCCTGAATTGAGCGCGAGAAAAGTTCGATTAGCCCTCATGACAAAATCTGCGGTGCCTTTGCCAAATGAAACAGTTCCTTCCGGGCTGACTGGTTGAGAACAACGCCCATTCAGGCGCTACTTCTGCCGTGATCCCAGTCCACCTTCGCGCAGCCAGTCGATCGCTCTGTCCGTCCAAGTGCCAATGTTAGACCCAGCCCGTGGTCGGACCCCGTAGCCGTGGCCGCCGTTGTGGTAGACGTGCAGTTCTGCCTCGACCTTGCTCTTCTTCAAGTCCGCATAGATGAGGGCAGAGCCCACGGAAGAGGATGCGTCATCGTGAGTGTGGACGAGGAATGTGGGCGGCGAGTTTGCGCTGATTTTGATCTCTGGCATGAGGTTGCCCGCGTTGTCGGAAACTCGCCATGGATAGACCAGCAGGGCGAAATCTGGGCGGGCGCTTAGCTTGTCGGTTTCATCGGCGGGCTCGTACGCATCGCCGAAGTCGCCGATGTGAATGGCACCGACCTGTCCACCGGCTGAGAATGCCAGCAATCCAATTTTTGCCGGATCGAGATTCCACCTGTCGGCGTTCGCCCGGATGTACCGGATGGCACGCTGCGAATCCTGCAAAGGTTTGCGCCAGGCACCGTCCGGGCCATTGGAAGATGTTCGGTAGTGCAGGACAAACGCGGTGATCCCGAGCTGATTGAACACAGCTCCGGCTTCTGAACCTTCCAGATCCGGCACCACATAGCCAAATCCACCTCCGGGCAAAATGAGGACGGCTGCTCCATTGGCACCGCCCTCTGGAGCAAATACTTCCATAGTCGGGCTGGTGATGTCCTTGATGCGGGTGATAGTTGGCTTGTCCTGTTCGCGACTCGGCAGGGCGGCACCGGTCTTTTGGTCGGTCTCACCCGGCGCCAGTTTTGGCCAGATCGGGATGACATCGCCTGCCTGCGCTGGCATTGCCAGAAGCAATAGGATTGAACCAATGGCGGAAAGGGCGAGTGCACATATGCGGGCAGGAATCGATTGGGGGAGGTCGGTCATGACCGTCTGATCATTGGGGATCGTTTGCGTTTTGGCAAGGCTACGGCTGACGGGGCCAAATTTTCTTTCCATTTTTGAAAACAATCGCCCTGCCGGAGTATGTGCGGAATGGTCTAATGTATTGACCAACTGTGCAGTTTCTGTCGATGCTCTTCCCAATGCTCGATAGATTCCATCCTCACATTGTCACGAAGTTGCTCTCCGTAGGTGTCTTCGTTTCCCTGCTTGGGCAAGCCACTACCGTCGCAGAGGCAGCGGAAAAGCCAAATTTACTGTTCCTTTTTGCCGATGACTTTGCGTTCGATTGCGTTCACCAGTCCGGAAATCACGATGTGAAGACGCCGAACATTGACCGCCTGTATCAGCGCGGCACTGTGTTTGATCATGCCTATAATATGGGTGCGTGGGGAGGCGCTGTTTGTGTTGCAAGCCGAACGATGCTGGTGACCGGAAAATTCGTGTGGAATGCGCACAAGGACTACGACGCCACGGAGGCAATCTATGGCGAAAAGGCAATGCTCTGGCCACAGCTCATGAAGAAAGTCGGCTACGATACCTACTTCACAGGAAAGTGGCACATCAAGGCTGACGCATCGAAGGCATTCGAGGTCGCCCGGCACATTCGCCCGGGGATGCCGAATCAAACGCCTGCCGGTTACGATCGTCCCAAAGACGGTGAGCAGGACGTGTGGTCACCGTACGATCCAAAGTTCGAGGGGTTCTGGAAAGGTGGCAAACACTGGAGCGAGGTCACAGCCGACGATGCCATCGAGTATATCGGCATGGCAAAACAGAAGACCGATCCGTTCTTTATGTACGTCGCCTTTAACGCGCCCCATGACCCGCGGCAGTCGCCGAAAGAATTCGTTGAGAAATACCCTCCGGGAAAAGTGAGTCTGCCGGAGAACTTCCTCCCAGAGTACCCCTATGAGATCTGCGGCAACCGCACTCTTCGCGATGAGCGTCTCGCGCCGTTTCCGCGAACGGAGACGTCGGTGAAAGTGAATCGCGGCGAGTACTACGCGATTATCACTCATCTCGATGTGCAGATCGGCCGTGTGCTTGATGCACTGGAGCAATCAGGAAAAGCGGAGAACACCGTCATCGTGTTCACAGCAGATCACGGACTTGCAGTGGGACATCATGGATTGATGGGAAAGCAGAACATGTTCGACCACAGTGTCAGGGTTCCGTACGTGATCGCCGGGCCAGGCATCCAGGCCGGGCGCACGATCGATGCCCCCATCTATCTTCAGGATACCATGGCCACCGCACTCGAGCTCGCTGGGGCTGAAAAGCCGGACTACATTCAGTTCAACAGTCTGCTGCCGATGGTGCGGGGCAATGCCACGGCGCACACTTATGATGCCATCTATGGTGCGTACACAGAGCAGCAACGAATGGTTACGATGGATCAAAAGAAGCTGATCCTTTATCCGAAAATCGGCAAGGCACTGCTCTTCGATCTGGCAACCGATCCTCTTGAGATGGTCGACCTCGCTGGCCGAACCGATGCAGTTGCTACCATGCGCCGCCTGTTTGCAAGATTCTTTGAGCTACAAAAAGAAACCGGTGACTCGCTCGATGTGGCCGCTGCCTTCCCTGAATTCGCACTCTAACAACACACTGATGAAACGATCCCTATCACTCATTCTGATTCTCTCATCCATTGGCGTCGCTGCCTGGTCGCTCTCGTCCTCGGCGGAGCCAGCGGCAGACAAGGCTGCACCCAAGGCGTTTATTGATGGTCAGGGGCCGGGCTGGCGGACGCTGGGGGAGGCCGATTTTGAACACGTCAATGGTGCTGATGACACTTGGACATGGAACGACAATGGCGCGCATTGCACGGGGCAACCGGTAGGTGTGATCAAGTCCATCAAGCCGTACACCAACTTCGAAATGGTGGCCGAGTGGCGGCACCTCAAGAATGCGGGGAACTCGGGTATCTTCTGCTGGGGCACGGAAGCATCGCTTACTGCGTTGAAGGGCAAATCCGGGCTTCCTCATGGCATTGAAGTGCAGGTGCTCGACCTTGGCTACACCGAGGCCTATGAGAAGCAATACAAGAAGCCGGCGGACTGGTTTACCTGCCACGGAGATGTGTTTCCGACCGGGCCGTGCAAAATGAAACCGTTCCCTCCCGTCGCACCCAACGGTATGCGCAGCTTTCCTTCAAAGAACTTGAGCAAGGGCACCAACGAATGGAACCACTACTACATCCGGGCGATCAACGGCGAGATCCGTCTTTGGGTCAATGGTGAGGAGGTATCTGGCGGCACTGAGTGCGAGCCCAGTTCCGGGTTCCTCTGTCTGGAGTCAGAGGGTTCGCCAGTGGATTTTCGTAACCTCCGAATCCGCGAGTTGCCTTAGAGTTTCACCCAATGGCAAAGAGCTGGCGAGTCGCTGGGGTCAATTTTGACCACTTCCACATGGGAGATTTGTTGCGGATGGTGCACGACCATCCCGGAGCAGAAATCGTCGGTATCGCCGATGCTCAGCGCGATCGCATGGACGATGCTGTGAGAAATTTCTCACTCCCGGCAGCGTCAGTGTTCACAGATTTTGCGCAGTGCATGGAGCAAACCCAGCCGGACGTGGTGATTTTGTGCCCTACCACCGCTGAGCATGGTGAGTGGACTGAGAAAGTTGCGCCGTTCGGTGTGCATATCCTCATGGAGAAGCCGTTCGCCTCGTCTGTCGCTGAGGCGGACCGGATGATTGCCGCGATGGCCAAGACCGGGAAACAACTGGCAATCAACTGGCCTCTGCGATGGTATGCATCGCACGTCACTTCACACCGGCTGGTGAGCGAAGGGCTCATCGGCGAAGTTGTAGAAGTGCACTTCTACGACGGCAACCGCGGTCCGCTCTGGCACGGCGCGGACAAGATCGAACTGGAGCCGACTCCCGAACGTAAGGCGGAAAGCTGGTTTTACAAAAAGGCAGCCGGTGGTGGATCGTTGCTCGACTATCTGGGTTATGGCACCACTCTTGGAACATGGTATCACGGAAACCGGAAGCCTGTCGAAGTGACCTGCATTGTCGATGCGCCCAGCGGGCTGGAAGTGGACGAGCACAGCATTACCGTGGCACGTTACGATTGCGGATTGTCCAAATTTGAAACCCGCTGGGGAACTTTCACTGACCCATGGACGCATCAGCCGCAGCCGAAGTGCGGCTTTGTGATCAAGGGAACCGAAGGAACCGTGAGCAACTACGATTGCGAGCCAACCGTGCGCCTGCAAACTCGCGATTGTGTCGAAGGCAAAGACATCCCGGTCGATTCACTTGAGCCGTTCACCAATCCAGTGCAGTACTTCCTGCATTGTCTGGAACAAGGCATTCCAGTTGAAGGTCCGCTGTCGACTGAAGTAAGTCGCATAGGTCAGCAGATAGTAGACACCGCGTGTCTGAGCGCTGAGCAGAAAAAGACTATGCCACTGGTCGGCTAGACGTTCATCATGGCCGAGGAATACGATCGTGAAGCCGACCGCGAACTGTTCGCTCAGACCCTCGCGGAGATCGAGCGTTACCGCATGCCCTTCGGCAAGTATGGCCCTAAGAACTATCCGCCTCGCGGCGTGCCCATCTACGATCTCCCGCTCGAGTACCTCGTGTGGTTCCAGCAAAAAGGCTATCCCAAGGGCCGCCTGGGTGAATTATTGGAGATCATCTGTCACGCCAAAAGGGGCGGGGCGGACATAATTTTTGATGTCATGCGTGCCAGAGCAGGAGGCCGGACTAACTTGCGACCGAAAAAGAAACGGGAATGGAAGAGCGGGGACGCCGACTGATTGAATCAATTCGTGCGTGCCCGTTGCAATCCCCACTCCATGAGCTTTTTGCCGTCATCCCAGATATACTTGGTCTGTGTGCCCAGTTGAACCAGAATCACATCACGGTCGTAGCGGGATGCGGATGAAATCAGGCACCTGCCGGCTGCGTTTGTGTAACCTGTCTTCATTCCGTTGCAGCCTGGCATTTGAGCTAGAAGTTTGTTGGTATTGGTGTAGTTGCGCACTCCATAGGCGCAGTTGAGGGTGAACTTTTGACGGCCTACGATGTTGCGAATGAAACTGTGCCGGTAGGCGTAAAATGCTATTTTTGCCATATCGCGAGCAGTGGAATATTGACCAGCTGTTGTGAGGCCGTGGGGATTTTTGAATGATGTCTGGTAGGCACCCAGTTGCCGGGCTTTCCGAGTCATGGCGTCTCCAAATGCGGAAATGCTCCCAGAATGATCTCGTGCAAGAGCCATTGCGGCATCGTTAGCGCTTTTGACTAAAAAGACATTTAGAAGGTCGCGACGGGAAAATCTTTGTCCGGCCTTCAGATACATTTTCGAAGGTTCTACATTGGTGTCCGCTGCGGTGATGGTGATCTGCTTGTCGAGGTTTCCGCTGTCGAGGATTACCAGGGCCGTGACAAGTTTTTGAGTGCTGGCGACGGCCCGGCGTGCATCAAGGTTTTTGTAGGCAAGAGTGCGTCCCGTCTTCGCATCCAGAAGCACGTACGACGCTGCGTGAATGGCGGGAGCCGTGGGCGGCGCACTGAAAGTAGCCGGGTAGGGCACATCCGAAGCCGGCCCCATAGGACGCGGAGCGGTGGGAACAGGTGCGGGTGCCGGAACATAGTTTGGATTGGCAGTCGCGTATCCAGTTCCGTATTGCTGCCACGCTGGTTGCGTGGTCGTTTTATATGCAGGCAAGCGCGACGACCCGCAACCAATGAGGAAGCATGCGGTCGCAAGCATGCCGATGCCAACGGACACGCGGCGTAAGTCAGATAGTGAAGCCATAGGGGATGATCAGCTGCGATGGACTCTGCAACAATGGCATGGAGTCTTTTTCCGTCAAAGGGAAATGGCCAGCGCACCATTCGTGGCCCTGGGCGGGAAGGTATCCAGTTCAGCCTTTCTTGAAGGGATCTGGCCGAACGTGGCTGTCAGTTAGCCCGCGTATAAAGCTCACGGAAGGTCGTCGCATCGACAGCGATTGGATTGAACTGAGCGGTCCATTGGCCCGCAGCTTCGGGAGCCATGGTTTCGATGTCGGCTGCGGAGATGTTAAACTGCTTGAGGCTTGTTGGCATTGAGCCTGCCTTCAGATAGTCGCCAAACGCAGTGGCTAGTTCGTCGATATTCGAAAATCCGGTGAGATTCTGGTAGGCTTTTGAGATTTTGCTGTCGCGTGCGTTGAAGCGCATTACGTGAGGAAGCATGACGCCGACGGCTTCGCCATGCACGATGCCGAAGTGGGCGGTGAGTGGGTTAGCTGCCGAGTGAGCTGCACCGAGCATGCTGTTTTCGATGGCGGTTCCTGCGAGTGCCGCGCCGAGAAGCATTCGGCCGCGGGCCAGGATATCGTTTGGCGATTCAAGGGCGGTGATGAAAGCAGGAAACATCATTCTGAACGCAGCCCTGGCATACGCCACCGAGATCTCTGTCCGCGTGTTGCATACTCCCGTTTCGAGGGAGTGTGCGATGGCATCGATCCCCGTGTGCGCAGTGATCAGGCGTGGCTGCGTTACTGTCAGCTCCGGATCAAGAATGGCGACCCGGGCGGCAGCCTTTTTGTCACCGCAGGCCATTTTGGCGTGAGTGTCAGAATCGGAAATTAAGGCATATGACTGGCATTCACTTCCGGTGCCGGCTGTGGTGGGGATGGCGATCATCGGCAGCATCGGCTTGGACGCCCTATCGTGGCCCCAGTAATCGTGCATGCGACCCCCATTGGTGAGAATGAAGTTGCAGCCCTTCGCGGTGTCCATGCTGCTGCCACCGCCCAGGCCGATTAAGAGGTCGATGCCGGAAGTCCTGGCAAACTCCGCGCAGGAATTCACGCACTTGGTTGTCGGGTTGGCGATGACTTGGTCAAAGGCATTGGAGCGAATTCCTGCCTCAGTGAGAAGTGACACCACTTTCTCTAGGTGGCCCGCCTTTGCTATTCCCGGATCAGTGACTACCAGAACGTTTCTGGCACCCAGGTCACGGATGTGTTCCGCCAGGCGTCGAATCGCCCCGCATCCGAAGTCGACACGAGTGCCGGGGGTGTGCTCGAAGGCGCGCACAAACTCTGGTTCACCAGCCAGACCAGCCGAGTCAAAAACTGACTCAATCGAAAGCTCTGAGTTAGGCATCCGTAGGATTTAGACGGCCACTTGAATCGCGCGTCGGCGGTAAAGGAACTCGAACAAGTTGCCTTCGTGCGGCTGGTTCCATTGCACGCGATTGGTCGGGTGCGGGCCCACGTTCAATCGGTCGATGTCCGGGCATTCGAGAAGCCGTGTGATCCAGTCCTGATCTTCGGTGATCGCGGTGACGACCAGCGAAGGTCCGATCTGATCGAGCATGCTGGCCTGATCGAGCTCAACGACGCTGGCGAAAGGGAACAGGTATTCCTTGTTGGCTAGCGGGTCTTCGAATGATTTGCAGCGTGTGATGGTAGGCAGCAGGTAGTGCATGCCGTCGCGTGTCTGGTAGCGCTCGTCTGGCCGAATCGTGGCAGAGACGTCAATCGCACCGCCACTTTCGAGGTCGCCGTCGATTGCTTCGCTAATCCATTCGGCAAACTTCGGATTGGCAAAGCCGGACAGTTTTGCTGCCGGATCGTCAGTGGCGAGCGGTCGCATGTCGACAAGGGCTTCTGCCACTGCTTTGGCGATTTCGTCGGCGTATTTCGGAACCACGATGGTCGATGTATTGATACAGCTGCGTCCGCTGTTGGCGCTGACAGATTCCACCAGGACGTCGAGGTAGTCCCGCCAGTTTTCGATTTTGTCTTCGCCTATGAGAATCTTGCTGCGCCCGCTACCGTGAACTTCGATACGCGGATCGTTCGCGTGCTGTGCGACAGTACTGTCATCACCAAACAGCATGACACGACCAGCACGGCGAATAATTGCACCCGAGCCCTCGTGCGAGGTGGGGTAATAGCTGAAAGCTTCTGGCGGGCAACCCGCCTTGATGAATGATTGAATGACCCGCCATGGTGTCCACGGTTCCTCGCGACCAGGCTTGATGACGACCGGGATCTTCATCGCGATCGAAGGAATCCACAGCGCATTCACTGCGGGAGAGTTGCTCGGCATGATGACACCCAGGCAATTGGTCACCGCATTGAAGCTGACGGGCACGCCCATTTGCTCACCGTATCCTTTGTCGAGAACCGATAGATCCAGACCGCGGGTCAGGCCCTGGAGAATGGTACCAACTTGACCAAAAATGTTGCCGAGCCGCTGCATGTTCATGCGGATCAGAGTATGGGGGAGTCCACTGGTGGCCGCCAGCTGGGCAAGATAGTCGTCCGGGCTCTGCGTTGAGCCATCGGCACCCAGAGGCAGGGTATCATTGAGGAAAATCTCCCCGGCCCTTGTTGTGATATCCAGCAGCTCCTGGCAGGGCACCTTGCGAAGTACATCGCGCGCCTCATCCATCCGTCGCAGATCACTCTTGACCAGGCCGTCATTTGCAAACGAGACCTTGGCCACTGGCTCTCCAGTGGCCACAGCTTTGACGTCCTGTAAATCGAGACTCTGGTAGACTTTGCCCAGTCTTAAGATCGGTATTTCTGGTAGCATGGCGGTGGGACTGCTGGGAGTGAGTTAGTAGACGCCTTCGATGATCTTTTTCTCCAGGGCGCCGAACGGGCGGACGTCTCCCACGCCGTCCCACGGGTAAGGTGCGTGCGGTTTGCGGCGTATAGCTTCATCGCGCTCGAGGAAGCGGGGCATGAAGAATTCTTTGGTCAAAGTGGTAAGCTCCACTCGGCCATATTCACCATGGTCGACGATACGGTCGGTCTGCTTGCTGTCGACAACGCGGAGCACTGCGCGGGGCTGCGGGGCGTAGTAGGTGACGCTGTAGGTCTCATCGAGCGGCACGCTGCAGGCGAGGCCCATCAGAGTGTTGCCGTAGGTAGGGACGAGCCGGGCTTTGCCTTCCAGAACTTCTTCAACCCAGAAACGGACGGCTTGAGGCGTCATTGTGGTGCCGCCGCAGAACACGCCCTTGATGCCAAGCCCGGGAACCGATGTGCGCTCGCCGATGGCCTCAAGGATACGCGGTGTGGTGAACAGACACTGGATATCGCGGTGTTTAAGAATCTCGACGGCCTGATCGACGACGTGTTTCGCATAGCGTTCCACCTCATCGATCTGCTTGCGGGCAATCAGTTTCTTTACCCAGCGCGGGTCCATATCGACAAAATAACAACTGCCACCACGGTGATTGGCAAGGTGCTCGATCGCCAGTCGCAGTCGGCGCGGGCCAGTAGGGCCCACCATCATCCAGTTGGCTCCACGCGGGAAGAATTCGTCCTCGAGTTGGTCAGAGAACATTTCGTAGTCGGTCTTGTAATCGTCCCAGCCGATCCGCTGCTTTGGCAGGCCGGTAGTACCGCCCGTCTCAAAGATATTGAACGGCCGGTTGCCAAATCCTTTAGGAACAAAGCGCTCGTTTTTTTCGTCGCGGAGCCATTCGTCCTGGAAGTGGGGAAAGAGATTGATGTCTGCGAACGTCTGGATCTTGTCGCGTGGATCCCAGTCCTGCTTGGCCGCCCAGTCCAGCCAGAAGGGGCATCCAGTTTCGGGGGAGAAGTGCCACGCCACCATCTCGCGGAGATGGGCGTCCAGCTGGTCGTTGGCTTCGGATTCGGTGATCATGAAGGAAAATCAGAATTGAAAAATACGGGTCGCACTACAATGACTCTGGAAAGAACCTACGAATGGTTTCTTCGCTTGGTTTGGGTGTAAACAGAGAAACTGCGATCATTGCGACGGCACCCGCGATTACGCAGAACGTGACCGGCATGACGCCCCCAGTGACGGTGTACTCGCCGCCCAGCTTCCCGGTTTCGTCATAGGCCATTTTGAAAAAGTAGCTCCAAGTGATCACGACGGCGGTGACTGAAGCGTAGCCGCCGTATTTGTTCGCCCGTTTCCAGTAGAGTGCAGCGATCACCATTGGTGTAAGTCCGGCGAATCCCGAGAAGCACCAGACTGCCAGGTCAAAGACGTTCGATTTGATCGCAACCATGGCGACGATGTAAGTGATCGCCACGATGGCGATGATGAAGGCTCTGGCGATCCAGATGATTTGCTTGTCGGAATACTTGTCTTTTCTGGCACCACTTAACACGATGTCATTGGTAAACATGGTTCCAAGACAGAGGAACTGCGAGTCGAGCGACGACATGATGGCGGCCAGCACACCGGCAGTGAGGAATCCCGTGAGGGCGGGGCTGGCAATGAGATCGTTGATGACCTTTGATAGTACAGCACTTGGATTCATGCCAAAGGGCATCAATCCAGAGGCCCAAATACCGATCAATACGCACGGTACCCACACGATCATGATACACAATGGGTGGGCGACGAGTGTGAGCTTGAACGCCTTGGCGCTGCGCGCGGTCAGCCAGTGCTGGAAGAGGTGAGGGAACATTCCGACGCTGAGTGGGATCAGTAGGTAACTGAGGAACATTGGAAGTGGAACTCCCAGTTCGCGATGGGCATCGACAAGGTTGCCGTCAACTTTCGCCTTGTAGGCGACTTCAACCGTGCCACGGGCGAGATGAGGGTGTGTATCCGCCAGGTCTTTGGCCCGCTCTTTGTTCACCAGGCTGGCGACCACTTTTGGTTCTGCCAGTTTTTCAACTTTGTGGGTTTCCGGGTTGATACCGTAATCCTGAACGACGGTTCCTTTGTCAGTGACTCGTGGAACGACGTTGGCTGCGTTTTCCAATCCTCCCAGACTGCGCAGAATGAAGGTGAACGCGACGACTCCCATGATCATGAACACCAGAGTCTGAAACGTATTGGCCCAGGCCGCGCCTCGAGATCCGCCGGTAAAGACGTATGCGAGCACAACGATGCAGACGACAAGACCACTCAGCCAGGGCGGGACTCCGCCGTCCATGATTGGATTGGGATCTTTGAAGAAGCTGAACATACCGGCAGTTACTGGCTGGATGGTTTTGCCAGCGCCGATGACTCCGATGAGCAAATAGGGGATCACCAGTGCAACCAGCACCGGGAAAAGGAAGAATCCAAAATTACGTGACTCGAACCGCTCGCGGAAGAACTGGATCTGGGTGACAAAGCCATATTTTTTCCCCAACGACCATAGTCGAATCCCGATTAGAAAAAAGCAGGCGGCGTGGACGAGTCCACTGCTGGATGCCATCAAGCCGTAGGTGCCGATGCCCCGCTCGAACGCTTTGCCCGTGGAGCCAACCAGTGCGAACGCGGTCATCGTCGTCCCAAAAACGGACATTAGGAGCAGGAACGGGCCGATCGAATGACTGGCGACGAAGAAGTCCTTGCTGGTGCCCTGAGATTTGCGCCCGCTCATGAGCCCCAGGGCAAGTAGGAGCAGCATGTAAGTAACGATAATAAAAAGTACCATGAGAAGAAGTCAGGATGTGAAAATCAGTGAGAACAACTTCAGTCTTGTTCGTCAGCCCATTGTTCGAGGCGATGTGGCCAGGCGACCTTACAAGCGATGAGCCAGAGTAGCGCCGCGCTTATCGAGAACGCAGCGTGATAGGCGAGTCCGACAGGAAGAAATCCAAACAGGAGTGATTCGTCGTTCCAGAACCAGATGTCATTATGAAGAACAACGAGGACAATAACTAGAGCGATAATGAGATTCTTCATTTGGGTCAGGCTGGATTTCGATCGAATGAGAATGCGAACAACGGGCAGGAGCCGCGCCTGCCCGTTGTTCAAAGGGTAAACGATAAGTCAACGGCCAGTCACACTTACTTCTCGTTAGCGAATGCGAAGAGGTGTGATTGAGTGGTGACAAAAAGCGTTCCGTTGGCTGCGACCAGGCTGGAGTAGATGGGTGAAGGGAATTCTACAACAGCCAGCTCTTTGAGCTCTTTGCCGGCAGCGAGAACGTAGACTTCGCCCTCTTCGTTGGCGACATAGACTTTGCCGTCGGCTACCAGAGTGGAACCCCAGATGTGGCCCTTGGTGTCGAACTTCCAGAACAGCTTGCCCGTCATTGCGTCCAGGCAATACACACGCCCAGCATAGTCGCAGGTGTAGAGGATGTCATCCACGATCGATGGTGTGGACATCGAGCGCTCGATTCCTTTGTAAGTCCAGATGGCTTTCCCAGTCAGGTCGCCGCGTTGGCTTGGGTCGATGCAGCTGAGCATTCCGAGTCCTGGCCCGTGCTCTGGATCCTGGCCGATGCCGACATAGAGTTTATTTTTGTAGGTGACCGCCGTGCCGATGATCTCGCTGGGTCCTTCGGGCTCGGCATATTTGTTCTTCACTCCGTTCGGGCCGATTCGATACTCGGGAGGATTGGCGTCGTAGCGGAACAACTCATTCAGCACATCGAACCCCTCCTCATCCTTCTTGGTGTCCAGGCCGAATCCGTAGCACCAGCCGTCGCCAGCGCCAAAGGTAACCATCGGCGTGCCGTTGATTTCAGCATAGCCAGGCGATGACCATGAGCAGTGAAGGATGCGCTTGCTTATCCCTGCGGCTTCCTCGCCGATGAGTTCACCGGTGTTCTTATCGAGGCAAACCAGGCTGGGTGCGCTGGGTGCAGGAATGTCCAAGTGAGTCCAGTCGACCCCATTGGAAGTCGTGGCGAACAGTTTGTCCCCAACGATAAGAACGGAACTGCTGGCAATATTGTGAGGGAATACCCCCAGTTCACCGCGCATATCATACGTCCACAAGATGTCCGCATTAGCAGCGGCGGGTTCTACTGGTTTGCCTGCCTCATCAAGACTGTAGCTGGCCTCATCGGCAAATCCCTGATTGCCGTTCGCCATTCCGTTTAAGTCGAGGCAAACGATTTCGCATCGATTGGTAATAACGTACGCCCGGTCGCCTTCGATAGTAGCTGATGAGCAGATTCCCAGAAACTCCCAGTCAGAGACTTTGCCTGCACCGAGCTTGGGAACCACCAGTTGCCATTGGAAGTCTCCAGTCTTTTCGTCGAAAGACATTACCACTCCCCGGTCACCGATCTGGTTCTTGTCGCGTGGAGTTTCGTTGTTAGTCCCTACAAGAATTCGCCCTCCAGCGATCGTTGGAGTGCCGTAGGTCTGGGAGCCTAATTTAATAACGTATTTGCAGTTCTTGGTGGTTGAAAGGTCAACGTCCTCGGTTCCCCGGGTACGCTTTCCGGGATCAAACTCCGCAGGCAAATTCTTCTCGTCCGAGACCATGTTTTTGTCCTGAGTTCCACCCCACTGCGGCCAGTCTCCCGCGAATGCGGAGCTGACGGTCGCCGTGGCGAGTATGGTGGCGAGGTATTGCTTTAGGTGAGTGTCTTTCTTCATGATACTGTGAGCTTCGCTGGCTGGCTGGACAGATGCGGATGGTTTATTCGTTGGGAGTCACTTTAAGGTTGTCGATGTATACGCTCTTCTGAGCTTGCGGCGAGTATCCAAAAAGTCCGGGTGCACCCACTTTGTTGGCGTCCACGTGGGGGACTTCGATTGTCCAGGCATCGGGTTCAGCGGTGCCTTTGTCCCAGGCTTTCACACGGATCACGCCGTTGCCGTCGTCGCCCACGTCTACCCGCATTTTCATCGTATACCACTTGCCCGCAGTTACGGGAAAGTCCTGAGATACTTTAAAGCGTTCATGATTGGATGCCACTTCCAGAAGATTCTTGTTACCTACAAGAGTGGCAACGTAGCGCTGATTGATGAGGCCAACGGTGGACTTGATCCTCCTGTTGCCATCGGTCATCATGTCGGCCTGAATCGTGTAGTTCGAGGCGTCAGCGTGGCCAATGTAGGTAATCGCACGCTGGAAAAGAACGCGGTCGAGCGTCTTGGCGAGCACTTTATTGCCATCGATATCGCGGACTTCCCACTTGAAGCGGGCACCGATCCAAGGGAGTGCGGGATAGGCGAATTTCAGTCCTGCTATCGTCGGATGATCAACTACGAGCTTGTAGCTTTCAAAGTCTTCCTCAAGAGGGATATCATGCAATACCCTGCCGCGGATTACGCAGGAGAGCCCGTCCGCAGTCGCCTTGAAGGCACCAGCGGATTCCTTTGCACCTGGCTTCGCTTCCAAGACCATGCCTGCGCGAAACTCCGCATCCATCTCGGCTTTCACCTTTGCGGTGGGAGGGACAAATTTTGCCCACTGTGCGGATGGAACTTCAGCAATGCGGACACCACTCGCATCGATCGAGTAGAGTTGGATCTTCTCCATTCCACCGGGATGTAGTGCCACTTCTGAAGGGACGGCCTGAAGCGCCACTGGAGCCCCTGGCTTGAGCGCTTCGACCTTTGGCTCCTCGGCATAGGTGATCTTTCCTGTGTCAAAAGCGAAGCAGTAGATCTTCTCCGTGGTTTCGATAAAAACGCGGCCATCGGCAACTGCGGGAGCGCCATTGCAGGCCCCATCGAGGTCGAGCTTGTGGAGAATCTCTGCTTTCTCAGCCGTTGGTTTGATGACGTAGACGTTTCCGTCTAACAAAGGCACAATCAACAGGCCATTGACGGCTACAGGGGAGGCGTGACCGAGATTGTCAGTCGCCAGTTTCTCTTCCCAGAGGATCTTGCCCTTGTCCGGGTCGACGCACACGAGTGATCCGGTCTTCGTTACCTGGTAGATCAGGTCATTCAGCAGGACGGGGGAGCTTGAGAATGAATTGAGAGGCAGACGCCAGATTTCGTCCTCTTTTGTGAGAACCATTTCCTCGTCCTTCATCCCCACCACTTTTGTTGGAATGCGAATGGCGACCATTCTACCCTCCTCAGAAGTGTCCAGATTTTCCTTGCCGTGGATGGCGATGATACGGTCTTTCCAGACGAGAGGTGACGAGTTGACGCCGCCGTAGCTCATTTGATAGCGCCAAAGTGGCTGCCCTGTCAGCATGTTGATTGCTACAAGGTTTCCGCAGCCTGTGCCGGCGTACATCACCCGCTGGCCATTGCGCGTCTCAACATACGGGGTGGAAAAAGAGCTGTCTTTAGGTGGGACACCCGGCTCTGAAGCCCAGACATGTTTTCCGGTGTGCTTATCGAAAGCATAAAAGCGGTCTGCGGCGGGGCCTTGAGATCCCCAGTTGGTGGTGATTCTGCGTACGATTACCAGATCACCCTCGATGATCGGGCAGCCAGTGCGTCCGTTCGGGAATGTAAGGCTACCGAATTGCTCGATCATTGACACTTCCCATAGAATCTTGCCGTCCTTCGAGATGCAGGCGAAGTGACCATTCGCGGTCAGCAGGTAGAGATTTTCCGTTTCCGGGTCGTAGCCAGGGGCTCCGATTCCATAGCGGTCATACACGGTGTCGCTCATGTATTCCGGGAAATCGACTTCCCAGTTCTTCTCCCCAGTGGCTGGGTCGAGGCACAGCAGCATCTCTGGCAGGTAATCGTAGAGTTTGTTGGGTTCGCGTACGGTGGGTGCATCACCGCGACGATACGCGTAAGAGTAAAGCTTCCCATCGACGATGATTGGTGTGCCTCGGCCGAAAGCGTCCGCCTTCGTCCACACTGGAGTCGGGTTGAACGTGCCCTTCTCATATGTCTCCAGAGACGTTCCTGTTCCGAGCGGCCCTCGCCAGAATTGCCAGTTTCCAGCGTCAACTTCGTTGTGTTGGGAAAAGAAGAGGGTGCTCGTGAGTAGAGCAATGGATGGGATGCGATTACGCATAATACTTAGTGATATCAGCGGGTTTTTCGTTGGGATGAAGCCTCCGGCACACAGGCTGGAAGGGATCGGCGGCGTTTACAGACCGACACTAGTGATCGGGCGAATGACTGCAATCAGGTTTTTTGGATAGAAGTCTCGTAGACGCAATCTGGTAGCGACTTCGACGGCGACATCTACAGATGCTGGTGGAACGGGCATCAAGGTGAAGCTGGGGATGTATTGCAGCCGCGAAGAATTTGGAAGAGCGATCCTCTATTGGTTCCTATTTCCCGTTTCCATTCACAATTACCTCACTGCAAACCATGTATGGTTCTTAGCCCTTGCGTGAATTCTCCGTCCAATTGCTTCCCAAACCAATCAGACACGACTGCGGTTCAGCTTCTAAATTGAGAGATAGATCTCCTGATTGTTTCCAAAATGAGATCGATCAACCTGGAGCAATCGAGCCTTCCAGTCTGACTCTTGCGGCACCCGGCAGTTCCAGGATCGCGATCTCCGCCACTGCAAAGCAAATGCTATGAGCCTAATGTCAGCTGGAAGAATGGCGCTATTCGCTGGCGACTTTCTTCACGAAGCAGGCTTTTAGACCGATGGCGATTCCGTTCATCTTGCAAGAGATTTCGTGGTCGCCGTCAACGAGGCGGATTGGCTTCGATTTCGTGCCCACTTTGAGGACATCCGAGCTGCCCTTGAGCTTGAGATCCTTGATCATCGCCACAATGTCTCCTTCTGCGAGCACGTTTCCGTAAGCATCCTTTACTTCCCGCGGCCCTTCCTCTTTTGGCCACTCATGACCGCAGGTGACGCATTCATAGTGATCGTCCAGATCCAGGATCTCAGACATTTCACACATTGGGCAGCCAGGGGCAGGGGAATCAGACATCGCACGACCAAAGCTGCTCAGCTCGGGAAAAGCAACCCGTTTGTCTTGATGCTATCGATTAAGGAAATAGAATCCAGCGTTGAGATACGTGGCATAGCAAACCCACACGAGATAAGGAACCATCAGCCATGCTGCCACGCGGTGTGACGAATGAAAAAGTCGGATGGTGACGGCGATTGCCGCGATCAGCAGGACGATCGTGATGAGTGCCCATCCAGTAAGATGAAGCCCAAAGAAAATGGGAGTCCAGATGAGATTCAGCACTGCCTGGCTGACGAATGCCGCAAGCCGCTTCCTTCCCAATGGTGCAGTCGCTCCGAACCCTTTGCGATGCCAGACAAGGGCAAAAGCACAGCCAATCATTGCGTAAAGTGTCGACCAGACCGGGCCAAATACCTGATTGGGTGGTGTTCCGGGCGGTGCCTGGAGTTCGCGATACCAGCTGGACAGCGAGCCGACCGTGACGACCGCCCCTAATCCGCCGAGAACCTCGGCCACGATGATGCACAGGGTAATCTTGAAGGGAAGCGATTGAGTGAGGCGGTTCATGAAGTTACAGTCCCATCCCTTTCAAAAACTCGCGAATGGCTTTGCGCTCTTCGGGATCAAACTTGCCGTTTTGGTCTCGATCGAACATTGCCCGTGCGCGCTGCATCCAGCCGCGGCCTTCTTCGGACTTGTCTGCATTGGCGAGGAAGGTTCGCAGTGCCGATTCGCGCCGGTGTTCGCTGATCGCTGTTTCCAGCGCTTCGCTGTCTGCCTTTTCGACCGCGCTGAGCGCAACGGTGACGGAGCCCATTTCGTCGGTCGACTCCAGTCCCCATTTGGTGCGTTTCGGTGGGTGGCTGGGGTTGCGGGGGTTTTCGTCAGAGTTGTCCCAGACGATTTCAGCATCGATGCGGGTGCCCTTTGGGAGTAGCACGAACTCTTTGTATGCATATTGCTCCTGCCATGCGAAATCCCAGTCGTCTACCCGCAGCAGTTGAAGGGATGTACCGCCGGGCAGTGTTGCCATCATCGTCATTTCTTTCCCCAAGTAGTGGGCATGTGCACCGATGGCGAATGCATGCACATCCACAGGGACTTCAAAGTAATCTGTCTTCGAATACCGCTTCTCGCCCGCTGGGATATCGATGGCGGCGACTGCGCCAAAGAGTGGTGGCAATTGCAGCTTGGAATACGGTCGGGTAGGAGGCGCATTTGAAAAATAGAGAGCGGCTACCGATTTTTCCTGTTCCGGCTTGCCGGACGGGTGGAAGTGAGTGGAGAACACAAAGTCCGCGTTCTTTGGCAACTTGTCCGCCATACCATCCGGCAGCATGAGGGCATTCGCGCCCAGCGCCCAACCGCCGATGAAGCCACCACGTTCGAGCCGCTGCGGCATGCGTCGGAAGCCGGGAGTGTCCTCTTCCGCATCGCGCTTGCGAGCGTCGCCAGTCTCGTCGATGAAGAACAGCGAATGGTGGACTACAGAGGGGGCCGACGGCTTGAAATCGATCGCCTTCAGCCATTTGTCCTCCGGCAGGTCTAACGATACAACAAAATTACGATAAATGTCCGGGCCGTCGGCGGGAACGTCGTACGCCTCGGTCATTTCGATCACCATGTCAGGTTTTCCCAGTAGCCAGCCTTCGGGGAAGTCTGGGAGCGCTGGCACTTTCTCAGGATCGCCTTCGGCCATCCCGGATTCCACCCATTGGCTCAAAGTGAGGATTTGATCGTCGGTGAGTCGGCGCTCGTCCTTGAAGGGCGGGCCCCCCGTGGCCGCATGCCACGGCGGCATGTAGCGGTCAGTTGTCACCTCGACAATGAATTTGCCGCGCTTGCGGACTTCTTCAAAGTTCGTCAGCGGGAACGGTGCTCCCTGACCGGGCCGATGGCAAGTGGAGCAATTCTTGAAAATGATCGGTGCGACGTGCTCGGAGAACGTAACAAGCTCTGACCCAGATAGTCCAGGAACGGAAGTCGCGACCAGTGCGAGTACTGCGAGAGATGATGTGCGCAAGTGTTTGTTCGTAGAGGGAGCCAGTTTCATTTTTGTCCGGGACGGGGTGTGGGAATGTAGCAGCCGATGACTTCAGTGCGGGGAGTTTTCACCGGGGTTCCGAGCACGATCGCGTCGATCGCTGATCTCAGATCGTGTTTGGTGATTACATGACGTGCCTTGCCTAGCGCAGCGTATCGATTGTTGATACGTCCGCGGTAAAGCTGCTTGCCTTCGCTGTCGATGATCGATGCTTCAGGAGTGTGAGTCGCTCCCGTTGCCCGGACGAGCACTTGCCCGGTATCCAAGATGGCGGTAACAGGCTTGAGTGAATATTCGCTCAGATGTGTTCGGATGGCGTCACTGTCGAGTTCTGGATCCGTGTAGACCAGGAAAACGGAAAAATTCTTTGCGGCGAATTCTGCTGCAATGCGCGACACTTCCGGGCTGAATGCGTTGGCGATTGGGCACTCGGTGGCAGTGAAGATGAGAATGGAATAATGCCCGGCCGTCGGGGCAAGTGGCGCGATCAGATTGCCATCGATATCCGGGATTTGCCGCTGACGTTCTTCTGCGGCAATCGTCGGTCGCTCAGGCTTCTCTGGCTCGTCTGCGGTGGTCGGACCTGTTGTCATGGCAAGGCAGGCGCATGTGAATGCGATGCGGAATATCTTCTGGCGGAACGTTGGTGCTTGCGATGACATGACAACCTACTATTTCATACACTCATGAAAATTTCTCCTATCATTTCCGCCATTTTTGTTTCCGTTTGTGTCTCGGTGGGGGGCACCGGGGATGCGGAAGCGCAGCAAACACCGCGAAAACCTCGTATGCTAGTCTATATCGGCACTTATACTGGAGGCGGAAGCGAAGGCATTTACGTGTTCCGCATGAATCCAAAGAACGGAAAGCTGCGCAATCGTCAGTTGGCCGCAAAATCGGAGCAACCGTCGTTCCTGGCTCTTTCGCCTGATAAAAAATTCCTCTATGCCGCGAATGAGACGTCCGAGTGGAAAGGTGAGAGGGGGACAGGGGGAGTGACCAGTTTTGCCATCGATTCAGAGACCGGGAAATTGACGGAACTGAACTCGCAGCCCTCCGGAGGCGGCGCGCCCTGCCATCTCATTGTCGATCCATCGGGAAAGAATGTTCTGACTGCCAACTATTCTGGTGGCAATGTAAGTGTCTTCCCTGTAGCTGCGGACGGAAGCCTGGGGAGCGCCACGGGATTCATGCAGCACACGGGAAAGGGGGCAAACCCGAATCGCCAGGGGGAGCCTCATGCGCACTCGATCAATCTCGATCCCTCGGCAAAGTTCGCGTTTGTTGCCGATCTTGGCATCGATCGCCTGATGTCGTACAGGTTCGATGCGCGCGCGGGGACGCTCAGCCCTAACGAAACACCCAGCGCGAAAGTGGCCGATGGATCCGGGCCGAGGCATTTTGCGTTTCATCCAGATGGCAAGACTGCGTATGTGATCAATGAAATGGCAATGTCGGTGAAGGCTTTTCGCTACGACTCGGTGAGGGGCGTGCTTACGGAATATCAGACGATCTCGACTCTGGGCGGTGAGGCCATCAGTGACGGGCAATCGACAGCGCATGTGGAAGTCCATCCATCGGGCAAGTTTCTCTATGGTTCAAACCGCGGTCACGACACGATCGTTGTTTACGCGATTCATCCGCAGACAGGTGAGTTGACCTATGTTGAGAACCAGTCGATTCTCGGCAAGACTCCGAGAAATTTCGGAATCTCGCCCGATGGCCAGTTCCTGATTGCTGCGAACCAGAACAGCAATGATCTCGTCGTATTTTCGATTGATCAGGAGACGGGAGCATTGGAGCCAACTGGAACCAGAGTGGAATGTCCGAACCCGGTCTGTGTTAAGTTTCTTCCTCTGCGCTGATGTTGATTGATACTCACTGCCATCTGGCATCGTCGAAGTTCAGTGCAGATGAGCTGGATGGGATCGTGCAACGGGCCGCTGAAGCCGGAGTCACTCGCATCGTTGCGATTGGTACGACCCTCGAAGACAGTCGACTCAACATAGAGCTTGCGGAGCGTTATGAGGGAGTTTTTGCCTCAGTGGGAATCCATCCGACTGATGTGCTTGAGCTGCCTGCCGATGAAAGCTGGCTTAGGGAGTTGCGGGACATGGTAGCCCATCCTAAGGTGGTGGCGATTGGCGAGATCGGTCTGGACTACTTCCATCCGCCTGCACATGGCTCGGTGTCAGACTATTACGTTCGCCAGGCTGACGTGTTTCGTCAGCAGTTGGAACTGGCCGCAGAGCTGGGTTATAACGTGGTTGTGCACCAGCGTGAGAGCTACGATGCCACCGTGGCGGCAGTGGAACCATTCAATGGGAGATTACGTGCAGTGTTCCATTGTTTCACTGGCTCGGCGGAGCAGGCAGCGTTTGTGATCGCGAACGGGCATCTCGTTTCGTTTACTGGCATAGCCACATTTAAGAGCGCAGGGGATGTGCAGGCTTGTGCCAGAGCTATCGCCTCAGGGAGCTTCATGCTGGAGACCGACGCTCCTTACCTTTCTCCTGTACCGTTTCGGGGGAAGCGCTGCGAACCAGGCTATACGCGGAACACGGCCGAGCACATTGCAGCGCTTCGAGGCATCAGCATTACCTCAATTGCCGCCGAGACAACAGCTGCGGCAGAGGCGTTCTTCAGGTTTCCCGCCGAGTGAGCTTACTTCCGCTGCCAGCACAGAAAAGTCTGCGGTTTTTGCGCAGACATGGAGTCGACAAAAGTGTCTGCGTCGAATCCTTCCAGAGTGAACAGGCGTTCGCTGAGTTCGTCGGCATTCATTGCGCCTTCCGGCACCACGAGCGCTGCGGTAGGGCCATGCAGGGCGAAGAAGGTGCCGGGAAGATCTCCATCGTGGGTGACGACTACTTCGACTCTCACCAGATTTTTCCAAGACAGTGAGTCCAGCGTTCCATCAGGACGATGACAACGGATCTCTTTGTCACTGATTTCAACGATGTAGTTCTCTTCTTCCATTTCGAGTTAGCTGAGTTTTGGGTACAGTGACACTAGGGACGCCTGTCAGCCCTTCGTCAAAAGGCATTTGTGTAAAAATTCTGTCCGGCCGACTCGCCACGGTTCAAGTTAATTGAACAGCTCGGGATAGCAGTCTTTAGCAATTACCGAGCTGCGTGCGTGGATTTCCCGGGCTTCGCCAAGCGTAAATACTTCCTCGACCAGTTCCGTGCACCGTTTGTAGTCGAGCTGGCGGATGGCAAACTTCACCATGGGCAGTTGCCCGGCACCTACGCTGAGTTCGTCCACGCCCAGGCCGATCAGAAGTGGAAGAATCGAAATATCGCTAGCCATCTCTCCGCAAACGCCGCTCCAGACATTTTGCTCATGCCCGGCGTCGATCGCCATTTTCATCAGCCCAAGAACTGCGGGATGAGCCGGTTGGTACAACTGGGCAACCTTTTCATTGATGCGGTCAACGGCAAGGGTATACTGGACGAGGTCATTGGTGCCAAAGCTGAAAAAGCTGACCTCGCGCGCCAGTCTGCTGGCGATGACCGCAGCGCTCGGTACTTCGATCATGACGCCGACTTCTATTTCAGCATCAAAATCGACGTCCTCTGATTCCAGTTCAGACTTACATTCATGCAAAATCCGGTTCGCTTCCAGGAGTTCTTCCAGTGCGGAAACCATCGGATACATCACGCGGACTTTCTCCTTTGCTGATGCTCGGAGGATTGCGCGCAACTGGGTTTTGAAGATGTCACGCTCGTCCAGTGAAACGCGAATGCCTCTCCAGCCGAGGAATGGATTGGGTTCAGCCCCATCGCTGGGCTGGGAGCGAAAGAGCTTGTCGCCCCCCAGATCGAAAGTCCGGATGATCACGCCAGAGTTACCGCATTCCTGCGCTACCCGCTTATAGTTCGCCACCTGCTCATCTTCAGTGGGGAGGCGCCCGTTGCTGTCGAGGTAAAAGAACTCGGTGCGGTAGAGGCCAACGCCTGCGCCACCGTTCTTATTGACCAGTGGCATTTCCTGAAGGAACTCGATGTTCGCGGACAGGGTAATCAAGCGACCGTCGCTCGTGCGACTGGTGCGATCGCGGAGTTCAGCGAGCTTTGTATTCGCCGCGGCTTTCTTTGCCTGGATTTCGTCGTACGAAGCGAGTGTGGCTGCTGTCGGGTTAGCAATGAGAAGGCCTGCGTAGCCGTCGAGCAATACGGTGCTTCCCCAGCGCATGGCGGCGGGCAATTTGTGCAGTCCGACGACTGCTGGGATCCCCAGTGAGCGAGCGACAATGGCTGTGTGGGAAGTCGGGCTGCCGACTTCTGTTGCAAAGCCGAGCACGAAATCACGGTCCATGGTCGCCGTGTCAGACGGAGTCAGATCGTGAGCTAAAAGAACATGGGGTTCAGTTGCGTGGGGTGTCGGTCCGAAACCGGCGAGGTTGCGAATCACACGCCGAGAAACGTCGTGGATGTCGATGGATCGGTCACTGAGATAGGCGTCACCAATCTTACTCAAGGCATCCGCGTACCTCCCCAATACTTGGTGGAAGGCGGACTCGACGCAAATGAGTTTGTCCTCAAGTGTCTGCCGAACTTCCTTTAGCACAGACTTGTCTTCGAGCATCAACAGGTGGGCGTCGAAGATTCCCGCCCGGTTGCTGCCAGCGTCATTGTTGATGCGTTCTTGGATCGACCGTATTTCCTGTCGTGTTGCCTCAAGCGCTAACTCGAGGCGCGCCCATTCGGATTCGATCTGCTCGGGCGCTATGGCTTCCGCGCTTGGCTCTTCCGTTGCCCATGCCCTGAAGGCAATTGGCCCCAATGCGATCCCGGGGGAAACCCCGATACCACTGATTCTTACCTCTGGTAGCTGAGACTGCATGAATGGACAATTCTGGAACGCTTTCCGGAAAGATTCCGGCGATTACGAATCCACCCGGAATTTGCAGAAAATAGCAATAAGAAAAACTCTAAAGCCGTACGTGGCGTTCAGTTTTCTTCGCTAAACCGGTTTTGAATCAGTTCGCCAAGACCAGCGATTGCCGCTTCGGCATCGATGCCTTCTGCGCGCACTTTGATGATGCTGCCATGTCCGGCTGCCAGCATCATGAGCCCCATGATACTTTTGCCATTCACCTCCTCATCGTCCTTTTCCACCCATATCTCACATTCGAAACTGTTGGATGTCTTCACGAAAAGAGCTGCCGGTCTCGCGTGGAGTCCCAGTTTGTTTAAAATCGTGAATTCTTGTTCAGCAATCATATGAGAGGAGGGGGCATGCCGTAGCGCGAGTCACCTGACGTTAATTTATGCGTCGTTTGCGCATGATTTTCAATAATTTCTTGTTGAATTCAAGCGCCGCGTCATGGCCGAAGCTCTTCAGCTTTTGATCCAGTGCCGCCACTTCCACGAGGCGTGCGACATCCCGGCCTGCTGCAACGGGGACATCAACTTTTGGGATTTTGATTCCCAGGAGTGAATGAAACTGTGATTTCGTGCTTATGCGTTCAACCTTATTAAGATCCTCGGACGGCTTCAGCTCAATTACCAGGTCCAGGCGCTTCTCGAGCCGCATGCTTCCGATGCCATAAATCGCAGGGATATTGAGTACCCCAAGCCCGCGTACCTCCATGTGGGAACGTCCCAATTCTGGAGCGGTTCCGATGATTTCCCGCCCTTCCAGTGCCCGGAAATGAACCAAATCGTCTGCAACCAGAGCGCAGCCTCGCTCGAGCAGGCCCAGCACGGTCTCGCTTTTTCCACTACCGCTTTTACCAATAATGAGCACGCCAATGCCTTTTACATCCACCATGCAGCCGTGGGCGCTGCAGGTAGGGGCAAAGTCCCATTCCAGAGCAATGGTGGCGGCATTGATGAACTTCATCGTGATCATGCTGGTGCCAAAGACCGAAATACGGGCTTCCTCAGCCAGAGCGAGCCACTCTGGGGGCATTTCTCTGCCCCGTGACATGACGATGCACGGGATATCACGCTTGAACAGATTCCGTAGCCTGGCCTCCCGTAATTCAGCGGGGAGGCTGTTCAAATACGAGAACTCGGAGTGGCCAAATACCTGAATTCGCCGATAGGCAAAATAGGTGTAGAACTCTGCAAGGGCGAGACCGGGACGGTTTACCGTTGGTTCGCTGATGCGCCGATCGAAACCCGATTTGCTCCCCAGGCGGCGCAACTTGAGGTTCGAATGGTGCTCATTGAAAAAGGACTCCACCGTGACATGGGTGGGGCGTCTCGTCTTGGCCGGCATGAATCAATTCCGCCGTGGTCAAACATCATCGACAACAACCATGCCATAGTCGCCGTCCTTACGCCTGAAAAGCAGCGATTTCTTTTGATTGTTCTGATTGAGAAAGAGGACGAACGGGAGTTCGCTCATCTCAAATTCCATGATCGCTTCGTCAGGGAAGAGTGGCTTCAACTTGAAGTTCTCCTTGTGAATTAACACGGGTTCGATCTCCTCGACGTCACTTTCAACGACGTTTTCGTTGAAGACGTGCTCTTCCAGGTGGCGGATCGATCCTGTTCGAGGACGATTCTTCAGTAGACGGGTTTTGTGCTTCCGCATGCGGCGCGCAATCTTTGCCATCGTCTCATCAATCGACGCGTAGAGGTCTTCGCCCTCGGTCGTCGCTTCGATGGTGATGTGGTTCGCGCAAAACAAAATAACTTCCGCAATCTGACGGTTCTTCTGTACATCGAGGATCACTTTGGCTTCGATAATCCGCGGGTAGTCGAGGTGTAGTCCTTCAACTTTTTTCAGAGCGTACTCCCGGATCGAATCAGTGATTTCAATGTGGCGTCCAGTGACCGTGATTGGCAGGTTTACGTTTTTTGTCTGCATGTTTTCTTACGGGTTAGGATGAGATGTTGCTTCTAAGTAATTAAAAATGGGTGGTACTGCGGGGACTACTGACGCTGCTCGAGTTGCATGACGCGTAGCGGAATTTGTGCTCTCACTCTGCCATCCATGGCAATATCGATCGAGTATTGGCCAGGATTGTCGAACTTGAGCCGGAACAGGTTGAAGACGAGATTCCGCGAGAGGAAGTAGGCGTCTGGAGGCAGCTTGACGTCCACTCGGATGGATGCCGACTCATTGGGTGTCTCCGGGTTCTGAGGGGGGATGGCTACTACCGTTGTTCCGTCAGCATCGATGATTCGAATCTGAAAGTCTCTGGTTCCTTCATCCTCCGAGCGGAAGCATAGTCTCAATGCGAGCGCGCATTGGGAGTGGATGACGGGAAACTGCTGGGCGCAAATGGTATCGAACGTGCCGAGCACGCAGAGTTTTCCGTTGTAGTCAGTGGCACTATCGCAAAGGGTCGCTACCTGTAAATCCATGGTGTTAATATTTCACGTTGGAGCCGCTATTCATCGCGAGTCTTTCCGTGTCAGGAGAAGGTAGCTGCTCTGAGAACAACCACAAAGCAAATTCGGAGAACTGGGCAACCTGAATTTGATAGGTGCTAAATCTGCGGAATCGCACCCAGTGGTTATGGGGGTTTTAGGAATTCTTACTGCTTTCTGGTTCTCCGCATGACCAAACCACAGCCACCGAATAGCAGAAGCAGTGCTGTGGATGGCTCTGGCACCGCAGTGCCAACTGCAGCCGTTTTCAGAGCAAAATCGGCGCCCTTGGACGCTCCCAGAACTGCTGTATTCGTAAGGTCCAGCCGGAAACTCAATGGTGATCCAGTAGGCGACACCGTTGCTGGGAAGTGCCAGCTTGGATCGGTGATGAGTGCGAATTCGTTGCCGCCATCGAGGCTTTTGGTGTCCTTGTATGCCCAAAGAAACACGTCCGAGTCGCGGAAATCGAAGTTCTGGATCGCTGGAGCAAACGCTGTTGACGTGGTTTTACCGGTTTCATCAATTGCAACTGAACGGCTGATAAACCCAAGCCCTGCAGCAAAACCGTTGTTTCCCGACGACGCCAGATCGAAACCTTGCCAGTCTGCTTCCCATAGCGATGGGTCACTGGTTGCGGGATCGAACCCCTGATTGAACGAGCCAATTTCGAATTTGAAGTCCGCCCCCAATGGCACTCCAGTTGAATCAACCAGCTTGTCTGCAACCGCGCTACCCCACGAAACCGTCTGAGCTTCAGTGAGTGGTGCCGTAAAGAGGGTAATGAGCAGTGCTGCTCCTGAGGCAAGCCCTTTGGAAATGGTTAACTTCATAAGTCCAAAGAATAGCGGCTAGTCTTAAAAATTCAACTATCTTAATAAGGGTAGTGATTTTTCTAGGGATTGGAAATTACAGTAGATCTAAAACGCCGGGCCTGGCGCAACTACCTACAGTCGCCTCAGGCCGTCTTCGTGGAAGCTGTTCGGGTAAAGGGCTTCGATCCGGTCAAGTTTTTCCATCACGGACGAATCCAGCGTGAGATCGGCAGCTGCCAGGCTGTCTTTCAACTGGCCAGTGGTGGTTGCCCCGACAATGGTGGAGGCAACGAAGTCCTGTTGTTTGCTCCAGGCGGTGGCCAGGGTAGCGGGAGCCATTCCAGCTTCGTTGGCGATTTCCAGAAAACATTCGGTGGCAGCCAGGGTGCGTTCGTTCACGAATCGACGCGCCATTTTCTTCTGCCGGTCATTGCCAGTGGCGAGATAGGCGGTGAAACGGGCACCGTCCGGTGTGGCTCCGCCATTGTATTTTCCTGTCAGAACGCCTCCTGCAAGGGGAGAATAGGGGAGGAGGCTAACTTGCTCCTGACGGCACACCTGTGCCAGTTCGTTTTCACAACGGCGGTTCAGAATGGAGAAATTGTTCTGCACGGTGTCGTAGCGGGCGAGGCCGTGGAGATCTGACGCCCACAGACTTTTCATCAGTCCCCAGGAGGTTTCATTGCTGCACCCTAACACACGCACCTTACCAGCCTGCACGAGTTCCGTCAGCGCTGCCATGGTTTCCTCATGTCGCATGCCGTGGTCCGGCCAGTGAGTCTGATAGAGATCGATGTAGTCGGTCTGCAGTCTGCGCAGACTGGCTTCCACAGCGCGGACGATCTGGTGGCGATCGAGCGTTGTCATCCCGTGTCGCACTGGCGGAACGAACCAGCCGTGACCTGGGCCTGTGATTTTGGTCGCTAGGATGACGGTTTCGCGAGGTTTGGTTTTCAACCAGCGGCCTACGATCTCTTCCGTGATGCCAAATGTCTCTACGGTCGGCGGGACAGGATACATTTCGGCGGCATCGAAGAAATTGATGCCCGCTTCGTACCCCATGTCCATAATCTGAAATGCCGTCGCTTCATCCGCCTGGGCTCCAAAGGTCATGGTACCCATGCAGATCTCTGACACGACGAGTCCGCTTTTTCCGAGTCTTCTGTTCTCCATACATGTTTGTTAGCGTGGACGAAGTTGCAGCGCAAGCAGCGTTAGCGGATCATGCGGATTCAGCGTGAGGTTCGGATGCCCATGTGGAGCGAATCTGCCGGAAATTACAGGCCAGATAGGACAGGGCAACTACTGCGCCGCGCCACATCAGATCAATGAATCCGAGCGAGTGTGTGTGGGACGGGGTGATCAACAGCACCGCGGCAAGAACGGCTCCCATTACTAGCAGGCCCACTAGATTTCCCCGCAGGTGATAGCCAATGTATTCCGCGGCTGAGATTTCTGAGAAGCGCTTGAGCGTCGGCAGGAATACGCCGAAACCGAAAATGGTGCTGGAGATCAGAGTGGCAGCCGCGACTCCGGGAACACCCCATAGCCTTGCCAGGATAACGCTGAGCACGAGGTTCACTCCGGCCTGGGTGAGTGAAAACTTGAGTAGCAGATCTTCCATGCCGCACATGACCATCACGCGTCGACCACAACTGGAGGTGATGGTTCCGATGTAGATGGCACCCAGGAGAAGCTGGCCGGTGAGGAATGCCCCCTCCGGCAATGTTTCTTCGCCCGTGAGGAGGCAGATAAGATCTTTGAGAAAGAAGGCCGCGAGAACGTAGCAGGGGGTCGTGATGGTGAACAGGAATCGGGAATTTTTCAGGAGCAGGTCAATCAGGCCTTTGCGGTTTCCGCGTGCGTGCAGGTTGGCAGCGGCGGGCGAAATGAGGTTCTCGGACTGCGTGGCCAGCATGTTGAGAATTTCGCTCACTTTCGCTGCTGCCTGGTACAGGGTGACCGAGCCGAGGCCAAGGACACCGGCAATCACGGCCTGATCTGTCTTGGTCAGGACGATTCCACTGAAGACGACGAGATAGGCGGTGATCGAGAATCGGATACGATTGCCGACTTCCGAAAAATTGAAGAACCGGGGATGGATGTTCAATCCTGGGGTAAAACAGTGGGCGCACACGGCGCTGGCAAAGTTGGCGATGAGCAATACTGCGCATGCCGCCATCATGACGGATTCGACACCAGCGTCCATATAGAGCAATGTCAGGACACACACGGTGTTCGCGGTGGTTGAAAGAATCTGGATGATATTGAAGACGTCCACCCGCTGAATGCCGGCAAGGACTTCACCATAGATTCCGAGCGGGAATGACAGCGCGATGCTGATGAAAAAATAGTAGTAGGCCGGGGTGAATCGATCGGTAAGATCCGGTGGCACATTGATGGCCTGAAAAATCACAGGCTTGCAAAGGATTGAGAGCACAAGGATGATTCCGCCAATCCCGGCGAACGTCCAGAAGACGGTGCTGAGAACGCGGTTGATCCCATCGATATCATCATTAGCGGCCCTTGAAGCGACGGTCTTCTGGATCGTCATGCCCAGGCCAAAGTCGAGCAGTATTCCGAACGCCAGCACTGACCACAGGAATGCCCAGAATCCGAATTCCTCCGGGCTCCATGCACCAAACATGGTGCGAAAGATCAGCAATCCTGTGACCATGCGCAGCCCCATGTGGACGTAGCTTGTGATCGTGGTGGCGGCGAACCGTTTCTTCCATTCCATATTGTTGAGCAAATAAATCTGTGAGACTAACGATAATCTAAAGTTGCGAAAATGCGACGGCCGTCCGGCCATTGTGCTTCAGCAGAGATCCAGGCCGGTCGGTGGCTTGTTGCAGGGAGTTCGGGTCCAGTGTGAATCGACAATGTCCCCTCAGCTTCCCAGACGATCAATGCATCTGCCAGGCGAAGCCCTGAGCCTGCGGGCAGGGACAAAGTGTAGCCACTTGTGCCCTCGATGATCGTCGCTTCCACGGATTTCCACGGTTGGGAGCGCAGCCTCGATTGCCCCATGAGCGCGAGTGCTGCGGCAAGTCCGCGAGCCTGTTCCACGATGGTGAACTCGGTCGAAAGGTTGTAACTGTCCGCCCAGCGGTGATAAAATGGGTAGGGTGCGTCGTCGCTGTCGTCACTGGGCCAGGTGAGTTCTGTCTGGTGAGTTTCGTAACGGTGGTTCCAGCGAAATCCGGACTGCAGGCTGCCGACAGGAATCCCGGAAAGTGGCAGTTTCTCGCGGTCATTGAGTCCCCACTGGTGCACGATCTCGAACTGCCGCTTGTATCCCAGCCCGGAAAGGTGGCAGACGTTGACTGCATTGGCGCCGGTTTCATAGGCGAGGTTCGCTTCAACGGCAGCCTGATATTTTGGAGTCAGGCGCCCGTCTTTGCCGAGTGCCGCTACCAGATTGAAGGTGTCTGCCCCGGCGAAGTGCCACCCGGCTACGCGGTGGTGTTTTGATTCAAAAGGAAATGCCACGCCGTAGGCTGATCCTTCAGTGTAAGTGGCGAGCTGGTTTGCCCATTCGTCGATTGCAGTATTGCAGGCGCGCAGGTGGCCGGCATGCAACATGGACTCCTTGAGTCGCCCGGATCGCACCGCCGTTGCATAGCTTCGCGCCGCAGCACCGTAGCCCTCCTGCATGCGCAGCCATCCCCAGTGAACGGTTTCAGGCGCGCCTGGTTTGAAATGACGCAGGACGAACTGGTGATACTTCTCATCGCCGGTGGCCAGAAAGAGCTCAGTTGCAAGCCAGGCAATCTCGTCGCGATCCATGAAGCGGTCACCGTAGTGGCTGATCGTCTGGTAAGCTCCATTCTCGCCGTGAGTCTTCTGCGCCTGGACAATGAAGCGCCAGCCGATTTCTGCCTGCCTCAGGTAGCGATCCGCTTCCATTGGGAAGTGTTTGCGGAATGCGGGGGAGGACGCGATCTGGCACAACGCGGCGGCAGCCGCAGCAGTGCTCGATGTTGTCTTTGGGAAGACGGTTTGGAGGTCGCCTTTGTCTGGGGTAACGTCGGTCTCGTAGGAGCGTTCGCGCGGGTAGACGAGGAAGTAGAATCCTCCGTCAGAGTCTTGCATCTTCGCGAGAAAGGCGGCCTCGCAGGCGGCAATGTCGACGGCATCTGGGATGCCGTTCCCGCTCTCTGGAATGCCGAGGTTGTCGATGAGATTTACGCCGGGAAACGCATCCGCCGCGAGAGTCAATGCGTGGATCAATTGTGCGGAATTCACCACGTACTTGCTGTAGTCGCCCGCATCATGGTGGCCGCCGCTGACATCGATCTCGCCTTTCCTTCGAAAAGGGTAGAGTGCCGCTGCGGCATTGTCGAGGGCTGGAGCAGTTTGTTCTTCGTTGTTGCCGTCGTAGATGCCCTTGATCAGCTTCCAGATTTCATTGTCATCAGGCTCGGGCACCTTTGCCGCCTGCGTGTGGCACGGAGCGTGTTGGAATCGGCTGTAGGGCAGTCCTACCGAACAGCCACAGCGTTGATGATAGAGTCCCAGCGCGTATGTCCGTGCAAGGCAGGCGTAGAAGCCGTCGCTCAAAGGAAACGGATACGATTCGCCTATGCCATCAATGCCAACCGTGTAGTTTCCAGGTTGATCAAAAGCTGAGAAGTCTAACACTAGCACCTCCTGGAATGGTGGTGTCTGGTAGGTGAATTCTTTGTCAATCGCCCGCTTTACCGGTGCACGGAAAACGACTTCTCCAGTGGCGACATCGCGCAGATAGAAGCCCGAGACCTGACTCAGTTTCAGCTCGCCGAGACTCCCCAGATAGTAGCCAGCACGCGCCGTCTTCGGGACCCCGATCTGGTAGCCCACCTGGCTCACGTGCAGCACTTCAGACCGCCGCGTGGGGGAAACCTGTGCCGAGAACTTTGCGCCTGTGACAGGTAAGAGCGACTCGTCCATGCTCACTCGAACAGCTGCTCCTTCCTTCAGCGGAAAGGCCAGTTGCAGGGAGAGGGCTGCCTCAATGCGGAGATCCCATTCTGCCAGCGGCGCATAGCGGGGCCTCCGTCGGAAGCCGACCGCCTGCACGGCACCTTCTTTTTCAGTGCCGTCAACGGTGACCCGAAATGCGTTGCGATCCGGCAGCTTGTCTGCGAACGACCAGCGGGCCGTATCACTCTTGCCTTCAGGCACTGGCAGGATCGCTCCCAGTTCTAGAACGTCAGGGGATAGAACATGAAGCCAATGATCCCCGACTGCGGGAATCGCTTCAACAGGAGCAGCATCGGCACGAACGAGTGCCGCCGCCATCAGGATGCAAAGTGCCGCGCAGTGTGCTCTGTGTCGTCCGCTTCTCACGCGCTAGATTTTTCCCAGAACCTTCCGTGTCGCGAGGCGAAACTTCTTGTTGAGTGATTTCCAGCGCATGTCATCCGCGTGCTTTTGGACCTTCAGAAATGCGTCGACGATATCGTCCATGTCCTTCTTGGTTCCAAGGAACATGCGATGATTGAAAGCCAGTCCTGTGTGCAGCGAGACTTGTTCGGAGATCGGACAATGTGCGTCGAGGCCCAGCTCCTTCCGCGGATTCTTGTCGGGCGCGAATTTCCAGAGTTTCTCCGACGGCTTCCACAATGTTGAACGGTAAACGACATCATATGGCGGAGTCACGGGAATGCCCTCTGCCTGGAGAGTGTCTACCATGAGGTCACGCGGCATTCCGCCGAATGCTCGGTCGTCGACTGCGACTGACAGGCAGTACATTCCCTGGCGGGTCACTTCCTTCTTTGGCTCGAGCACTTTGACCCCATCGACGGTGCGCAGTGCTTCCCTGAGGTAATTGATGTTCTCCGCGCGGGTTTCCATCAGGGATGGCAGCCGCTGGAGCTGGCCGATCAAAACAGCGGACTGGAATTCCGTCATGCGGTTGTTGCTTCCGAAGGTCGCAGGGGAGTCAGGGATGCGGCGGCGACCGCAGTTCTTCAGGCCAAAAATCAAATCGGCAAGGTGATCGCTGTTGGTGACGACAGCGCCGCCTTCTCCGGCAGTCATCCCTTTTGATGATTGAAAGCTGAATGAGCCCGCATCGCCGATTGCACCGACGGGTTGGCCTTCCCACTCAGAGCCGTGGGTGTGCGCGCAGTCTTCAATCAAGTGGAGTCGATGCTCCCTGGCGATCTCCAGCAACTGGGTCATCGGAGCGATCTGACTGTAGAGATGCACGGGAATGATTGCCTTCGTCCTGGATGTGATTTTCTTCCGGACATCGTTGGGATCAATGCACCAGTCGTCCGCGCTGATGTCGGCGAAAACCGGTGTCGCTCCAACTTGAAGTGGAGCCCAGGCCGTTGCCAGCCAGGTGAGCGCGGGCACGATTACTTCATCGCCGGGGCCGATCCCCAGTGCCTTTAAGATGAGTTCGAGTGTTATCGAGCCATTGGCCACACAGATGGCGTGGCGGGCACCGCAGAAGGTGGCGAATTGCTGGGAGAATTCCGCTTCTATCGGGCCTTCTCCACCCCAGTGTCCACTCTCAAGCGCCCTCATCAACCCTTCGCGCTCAAGGTCGCCGAAAATAGGCCATTCTGGAAAAGGTTCCTGACGAAGGGGGGCACCGCCTTGGATTGCTAGTGAATCGGTCATACCTGTCTTAAAACTGAGATTTACGCTTGAAATTGGGTTAGAGGGCTGCGGTTGCGAGTTCTTTGGCCGCGGTTGGAGATGAGAATGATTGCTGGCGCTCAGTGATTCTGCGCGCAGTGCGGAGTGCGAGTGCCACGCCGGTGAGCGTAGGATTGCTGATGCCGCCAGTCGTGAACGAGCCGCTGCCAGCGAGATAAAGATTCTGAACGTCGTGAGCCTCGCAATATGAATTGACGACTGAATCTTCAATGCTGTTGCCCATGCGGTGGCAACACATGTAGTGCCCACCCACTGACGGCGGCATGATCTCGCGAATGTCTTCGGCACCGAGTTCGTTGAGAATGGTGGTGAGCTTGCCTTTCATCATACGATAGCCGCGCTTCTCATAGCCCCGCATCAGGTCGAACTTGATGCGTGGAGCAGGATCGCCGAAAGCGTTCTTGACGGTAGGAGAAAGGTCGATGCAGTTGTCTTCGTAGGGCAGTTGTTCCATGAATGCGCCGAGCGTGACAAAGCTGCCGAAGGTCTGCTGGATCTCGTCCTTGAGCGCACGTCCCCACTTGCCGGATCGAAGGGCAAGGTCGAGCGGAACCGGCCCGGCGTTCTCACGGACGATGATGCGCCCGCCTGCGATTTTGTCACGATTGGGGTGATCCTGAAACTGCTGGGATGCCGCCGTTTCGTAACCGCGCAAGTGCGGGCTGAGCCTGTGCGGGACGCGTCCCATGACATAGAACTTCATGTGCTCCGTCAGATACTTGCCCAGCAGGCCGGAGCTGTTCGCGACGCCGTCTGGGAAGGCTGAGGTTCTGGAACTCAATAAAATCCTGACATTCTCAACTGCCTGTGCCGCCATGATGACATGCTCGGCATGCAGGGTGCGCTCGTGTCCTTTGCCGTCGTGAAAACGAACGCCTTCGATCTTGTTGTCTGCACCCACGATGACTTTGCGGACGTGAGCTTTGGTGATCAGATGGAAGTTTTCGAACTCACGCAACCGGTCGACCGTTTGATCCGAGGAATACATCGCGCCTACCGGGCATGCGCGGCAGAGAGAGTAGTTGATGCACTTTGATCTGCCCTGATACGTTTTCGTATTCCGGGCGGTGGGGATCGAGTGGAGCTGGATGCCAAGCTTGTCGCAGGCCTCTTTCACCAGCAGATCGGAATCGCTCATGTCGAACCCTTCCATTGGAAAGGGGGCCTCGCGCTTTGGAAGGAAAGGATTGTCGTCGTGTCCGGAGACGCCCATGAAGCGTTCAGCGGCCAGGTAGTCTGGAGCCATTTGAGCGTAGTTGATGGGCCAGTCCATCCCAACGCCGTAGAGCGACTGCAAGCGGAAATCGTTCTCAAGAAAGCGCGGGCACACGGCCCCCCACGCCAGTGAGCTGCCGCCTACTTTACGAACGGCGAAGGTGTTCAATTTCAAATCGTCACCGTTCATCTCATACTGCCATGGTTCAAAGTCCCAGGCGACGCTGTTGTCCAGGCTGCGCTCCATGACATTGAAGCGGTTGCGCTCTGGTTTTTCGCCAGACTCTAACATTGCAACTGTCATACCTGCGCGGACGAGAACATCTGCAGCTGCGGCACCCACAGGGCCGGATCCAACGATGATGCAATCAAACTCAGTAAGGTCGCAATCGCGGGCCGGGGCACTGTCTTTTGCGCAGCTGGCAGCAGCCTGCAGCCATTCGTTTTTCGCTGCAGCGTTGATCGTAGCCGACTGACGGCCAGATTTGACCGGAATGTTAGACGGGACACCAGTCGCCGACATTTTGATGAACTCCTCAGGCGTCCATGCTTCAATGGTGCCGTCACTGAGGTGGAGTGCGATCGAATACTTGCGCTGTTCGACTTTCTGCAGCTCGACTTCAGGAGTCTCTTCGACTGGGGAGCCTGGAAAGCTCTTGTAGCCGACCAGTTCCCAGCCACGGCGTCCAGAATAGTGATTCTGAAGAAACTCGCGCACAACGAAATTGCGCAGGCGCTTCTTAACAGCGGAGCTGAACAGCTGGTCTTTCGCCAGTCCGGTAAGGCGCGCACTCCGCTTCCACGTGGGCTCCCGGTCGGGGTGGACGTAGTCTTTCAGCAGAAGTTCCAGAGCCTGGTTCTGCTTGTCCTGCGGAAGATCGCGGAATGCCGTGCCTCCAAGCTCCGAAGCTGCCATTTTGGCCAGGTTCGCAGCTTCTTTATAGACTTCCAGATACCGGTTATCGGACGCTATCCGCCGATCCATGAATGCAATAGCCTCATCAGCGCTGCCGTCGTCTGTTATGATGCTGTAGAGTGCTGTCAGCGTTGCCTTTTCGTCGGCTGTCAGGGGCAGGCTTTCCTTGTCGGGTTCGGGCAAGCTTGGGGTGGTCCAATTCTTCGCTAGATCAATTAGGGCACGTTTCATGATACGGTAACTGTTGATTTTGAAACCTGTGAAGCGGCTTTTTCCGGTCTGTCGGAGGCGTTCACCATGACATCAAAAATTTTATCGATCGACCGGGGATGGCTCTCCAGTTCGGCATTGGTCAGCCAGCATGCTTTTGAGTCCTGATGCTCCGGCGCATAACCGTGCATGCCAGTCACAAAGCGCTGGTTCATAAAAGAGGGCACGAATAAAACGCCGGGATTGAGCAGGTAGAACAATTCGCCGTAGCGATGATCCTCAAACTTGCAGCCCCACTGTGCCAGCTGGTCTTCTCTCACAATGTATCCATCTTTCTCCTGCTCCAGTTTACGAATAGCCCGCTCTCTTGCGTGCTCGTTGTCAAACCAGAACCGGGCCATGGTTGAATCCCATACCGCTACGTAGTCGGCGCCGTACCGAAGGCCAGTTTCTTTTTCCCAGCGCGGCATCAAGTCTGAAGTATCGACCGTGTTCGTCATCCCGTGATCGCTGAATACATGGAAGCGGACGTCTTTGTATCGCCGTGATGCCAGCTCAAATAAATCGCGAATTTGCTGCTCCAGGCAATCGATCGCGTCACTGGTGCCTACTCCCTTCGTGCCGTGGCGGTGCATCGCCGCGTCCAGACCTGATGTGAACAGGTAGCCCAGCTGGATCGACTGCTGGTCGATTTTATTCCGAACCTGGGCGATATTCATCTTGTCGGACTGGTGCCAGTCCGAGCGGAACCATGGCTTGCGGCTTGCCTGCCAGTGGGAAAAGACGGTGGCGTTACCATTGATGATACCGCCCGGTGCGTAGATGTCGTTCTTCTCGGTATAGTCCAGGTAGGGAAGGCAGCTGAACGGGACGCTGTAGAGTTGAAAGTAGCCAGTGTACTCCAGCTTTTTCGCCAGCATTCTACTCAGGCGGCTGCGCAGGCGATGATGGCCGGCAACCAGTTCAGGCAGCCAGCCGAGTTTTCCCAAGCTTGCAAACGGACTGGCTGACTTGTTTTCGGCCTTAAGGAAGCAGGAGAAGTGGCCGTGTTCCTGAGGAAGCTTCCCAGTGAGGATGGAGGGATCACAAGCGGATGAATACCCGAAGACCGTGTCGCACGGCTCTTGGTCCGGCAGTTCGTCCGACAAAAAGCCATATTCCTCGACGATCCGCCAGCCCAGCGCATCCACGAAGATAAAGAGATCGAGTTGTTCTTGTTGAAATCCTCTCATTTGTGAAAAATATGATAGTTTTTTCTATAGAGAGTCTAATTCTTAATAATTTAATTTGCAACTCAAACTATAAAAATCATATTGTAGGGAAAGGAACAGCAAGGACACGAATTTTAATAAAGATTCCTTAACCATTTTTGCTCGATTGAATCCATGTCATCCCTAGTAATAGACAGACCAACCGCAGACGATCGCCGCCAGTTCTTCGTAGAAGACTGCGAACCGGTGAGAGTAGAACTGCGGCAGCATTTTCAGCGGTTGCGGGAGGTGCTGGAATCGAGACCGCTCGCGGCGGGCAATATTCGGAGCATTGTGCTGGGGGGCAGCTATGGTCGTGGAGAAGGTGGATTGCTGCTGCGTCCGGATGGCAGCCGTTCGCTTTACAACGATCTCGACTATTTTGCTTTCTGCCATCGCAAGGGAGACCCGGCCACCGACGAGGTATTGCGCGAAATCGAGAAGCGTGAATCCCACCGTCTGGGAATCGACGTTGAGTTCACCTGCCTGACCGAGTCGGATCTGGGGACTGAACCCAGCACCAGCATGATGTTCTACGATCTGATCTCCGGATACGAGGTGATCTGGGGAGTCGATTTCTTGCGGAAGTTTGCCGGCTCGATAGATGCGACCCGGATTTCCAGAGAAGAGGCAACACGGCTGCTGTGGAATCGCGCTTCGGGTCTCTACTTTGCACGCTGTGCTATTGAGCTGGGGCGCGATGTGAGCTTTATCCAGCGCAATCACCAGAAGTGCGCGCTTGCTCTCGGAGATGCGATTCTAGCCACACGAGGTCAGTATACCAGCTCTGTAGACGAGCGGCTGAATCGGTTTAAGAATCTCGCGGCTTCCGATCCATGGATCGAGCTACTTCTGCCTGCCTATGAGGATGCGGTGAACTTCAAGAAGCGGCCTCACATCAACGTGATGAGCTGGGAGATGATGCTTGCTGAGAACGATGCGCTTGTCGATCGCTGGCAGTCCGTTTTTCTCGAATTGGAAGCGAGTCGCCTCGGGTGTCAGTTCGAGTCGTTGACTGCCTACGCAAATCAACCCGGTAGAATTTTTCCACGCATCCCCAGATGGAAGGCACTGGGAATCGCGTTCCGTGATTCTTTGTTTCACGGTGCCTGCTTACGCCCCATTTTCGACTACCCCCGTGGAGCATTGATTCGCGCGTTGTGTCACTTGCTCAGCCACGATTCCGAAAGTTCCACAGCCTTGCTCAAACTGATTCCAGGGCTCCGGGTCTACCCTGATGATCCGCCTTCACCACATGACTGGCAGCCAGCCTATGAAGACTGGTGGCGTCGCTACAGCTGATCCCTTCCTCCAAGTTTCCGATCAAGAACGTTTTTTCAATAACACCAGGCACTACACATACATGAACCGCAACCGATTCAATTTCCCTATTCCGTTCGATCCATTCCGGCTGCTGCTGGCATCGATCGAAAAGCTATGGCTGTGGCTGTTGGCGGGTTTGATCTTCGCCCTTGCAGGAGTGGTGGCAGCCGTCGTGATCCTGGGCGACAGTTATACTGCACCGGTTAAGATCGCAAAGGAGAGCGCACCGCTTTACTGGTCACTGGAACAGGATGCGCCGTATCGCCCCAGACCTCTTACCGGTGAAGCGCTGGAGCTGATTGCACAATCTCCTGCCGTCTACGAGCGAACAGGGCAGATGATGGGAGGACTGACATTGGAAGATGTCGAGAGCCTGGTCACATTTCAAAGTGGATCCGGCGAGGATATTTACGAGGTGACTGGCTACTCGAAGGAATCGGATGAGGCATCGTTGAAACTGGCTGCGACTTATGCGCAGGCAATCATCGACATCGCATCGGAAAAGCGGCGGGAAGAGGCCCTGGCAGCCGCAACGCTGTTTCGCACTCAGCTCAAGCACCGCCAGGAGGCCATGACTGAAGCGGGAGATGCGCTGCGGGCACGATCGTCCGAGCAACACGGAATCCTCACTGGTGAGAATATCGGCGGTCACTTCAATGAAGTGCAGGCACTTCGGGCAAAGCGGGCGGATACCCGTGTCGCGTTACTCACCAAGAAAGAAAATCTCGGCGTCTATCTCAGTCAGGCCGTGCTCACACCGCTCCAGCAGGAGATTGCACTGCTGCGTGCGAGCCGTACTGATCAGCATCCGGCGGTGCGCAGGAAGCAGCAGGAGATCGATCAGATCGACAAGCAATTGCAAGCGGTTGCATCGGGCAAGGTGCAGCTGGAATCGCTTTCGAACATGGTGCCGGCATCGCTCTATGCGCAGGCCAAAGCCTTGATGGACGAGATCAAAACGCTGGAGACCAGCCTTGCCGAGTACGAGCGAATGATGGGGCAGGCGGATGCGGAAACAGCGTCGCTCTCTGAGCAGGCGATCAATACTGCAAACATTCGCTCCAGCTTTGACCTGGAAGTCAGTAATGCAGCGACGATCGAGTCCCGTCTCAAGGATGCAGAGTTCTTCGCATCAGTGGAAAGTGGCGGTCCGGTCGAGCTTTTCTCTTCTCCTCACGTTGCCAATGTGAAGGAGAAGTCCCGGTGGTTCAAAGCTGGTTTGCTGGGAGGATTTGGCCTGGTATTTGGAGCAGGAGTTGCGCTGGCATTCATCTTTCTAAAAGAAGTGCTGAGCAAAAAACTGCGCACGCCGATGCAGGCTGCAATTGCTTCAGCAACTCTGCCAAAGTTCATGTTTCACAGTGGCAAAGGATTTACCGCGAATCTTCATGACTTCGCCGTGACCTGTATTCTCAAGTTTCTGCCAGAGCGCCGCTTCCTTTTTCCGGTGGTGGGTGATGTGGACGGCGAGTCTGAGTTCTGGAAGTGCCTGCTTGAATCTTTTGGACGTGGCGGCAGCAAGCAGCGCGTTGTCTTTGCTGACGTGAGTCACCAGCCAGTGAGGATCCAGCCAAATGGGCAGTCGCTGCCTGATTATGACCCGAGCGCGACGGATCAAACGATGAGCCGGATCGATATCGCAAAGCTCACAGGCGAAAACTTTGCCAACTTTGCCAGCAGTCTGCCAACGAGCACGATCCTGCTGGTGCGGTGGGCCAGCGATCCTGACGCCACACTGGCTGCTCTGGCACCGCACATCGAGCGTTACTATCTTGTCGCGTCGCAGGTGTCGTCCAATGCCAGCGAGCTGGAAGAACTCAGCCGCGTCTACGACCAGGTTCTGGGAGATGCTGAAGGCCTCGTTCTCGTGCAGAAGGAGCGCCCGGGATTTGCCAGCCGGTTCGTGTCTGCCATCGAGCGCTGGTTTATCCAGATGCAGGCGCAGCGCAGTTCTGAGCCGTCGACGCTGTCCGGCGTGTCCGGTGCACCTCTGCGGGCCGAGTCCGCACATTCCAAACCCGTGTTTGGCAAAGCCTGATCTGCCGATGAATCCTAACGTTCGAACAATCGCCACGGTGCTCGGCAGCCTTGCAATGGTGGTATCCGCCATCGCAGGCCCTGTCAGCGAGACTCCGCGCCCGGTGCAGGAGCAGCGCAAGTCCCACACGTCCAGTGCCTACAAGTTGGGAGCAGGGGATGCTCTGCGGTTCCGACTCCACGGTGCTGAAGGCCTGGAGCAAGTGTCACCCATCTCGCCTGATGGAACGGTGAGCTATCTGCAAGCGAAGCAGATTCGCGCTGCTGGCTTGAGCGTCCCGCAGCTGCGGGAGAAAATGGAGCAGGCACTGGCGGTTTATCATCGTGAGCCGAAACTCATCGTGACACCGGTGCAGCTGGCAAGCAAGCGCTACACGATTCTCGGAAGCATCCGTGAGCGGGGAACGTTCGCTCTCAACCGTACGACAACACTGCTGGAAGCGATCGCCAACAGCAAAGGGTTCGAGTCAAAGGAGTCGAGTGCCGGAGTGAATGACCTCGCCGATCTGAAGCGCTCCTTTGTCATGCGTGACGGCAAGCGATTGCCGGTGGACATAGAGCGTCTCTACGCGGGCGACATGCGGCACAATGTTGTTCTGCGACCGGATGACTACATCTACATTGCTTCGAACCAGAACCGTGAAGCCTACGTGCTCGGTGCCGTGAGCAATCCTGGCCGTGTGCAATTGTCCGTGCCGACCACTGTGACTGGGGCGGTGGCGATGGCCGCTGGATTCGACAACCAGAAGGCATGGAAGAATCGGGTGCTGCTGGTGCGCGGGAGCATGACCGCACCGCAGTCGAAGGTGATCAACCTGAAGGCAGTGCTGCGTGGTGCTGAGCAGGATCCAGTGCTGGCACCAGGTGACATCGTGTATGTCCACACCAAGCCATGGGCATTTGCCGAAGACATCATCGATGTTGCCGCACAATCCTTTATGCAAGGGGCCATCGTGGCCGAACTGGAAGACCGTCCGGCGATCACGGTGGGAGGCTTCCAATAACGAATTCCCGCAGGAGACAATTCACAAGCAATGACTGGATATATGAGGAACATCAATTCAAAGAAAGTCGCCACTCTGGGACTCACCGTGGCAGCTGCAATGTCAATGGCATCGTGCTCGCTGCCGATGGGACGGGTGCAATTCGATCCCTACTCGGACGATGGCTTCGCTGCCACCGAAGGGCCGACGAAGGGCGAAGCGGCGGAGGTTGAATCGAATCAACTGGCCACTGAAGGCAAGCTCGATTTTTACGAGTTCCGTCGTCCCAAAGTGCCATCGCCTCTGCTCTTGAAAGCGGACAATTCTGCATACGTTCTGGGTGCGGGAGATACTCTTCAGATCGAAATCGTCGAAGCCCCGGAGACCCGGGCGGAAGCGGTGGTGATGCCGGACGGAATGCTCTACTATGATGTTGCCGAAGGCGTCCGTGCTGGCGGCCGCACGCTGGCGCAAGTGGAAGCTGAACTGGCGAAGCAGCTGGAGAAGGAATACGCGTTCCCCATAGTGACTGCGTCACTGCAAAATCCCACGAGTCGTGGATTCACCATTCTTGGACAGATACGCAACCCGGGAAGCTACGCGCTTACCAAGCCTACTCGACTGCTGTCGGCCATCGCGGAGGCCGGTGGTTCAGGCGGAGGAAGTGGAGCTTCGGCTCTTGCAGATTTGCCCCGCTGCGTGGTCATCCGTGCGGGTGAAGTGCTGCCGGTCGATTTCAGTGCGTTGATCGAGGAAGGCGACATGCGGCACAATATCTACCTGCAGCCTGGCGATTACGTCTTCATGCCAGCTGAAGGGCGCGATAAAGTGTTTGTGTTAGGGGCAGTGAAAACGCCCACAGCAGTTCCATTTTCCAGCCGTGTGAGTGTCGTTGCCGCTGTTGCATCCGCACATGGTCTGGCGGAAGAGGCATTCCCTCAGGGGGCGCTTGTCGTCCGCGGGTCTTTCTCGAATCCGCAGTTCGCTCCGGTGAACCTGAACAAGGTGATGCGCGGGCAACAGCCGAACTTCACCCTTATGCCCGGCGACATCATATGGGTGCCCGCTAAGCCCTGGCAGAAACTCAGCGAATACGTCAAACTTGGCATCGCATCCGCCGCCTCATCGTACTCTCTGCGCGAAAGCTCGAAGATTTTCTTCGGCGAAGTCGACCGCTCACAGTCCGCAGCTGGCGTTCGGACGTCAGTGACCTCCAGCAGTTCCACATCAAGCAATACTGGAATCTAACCTGGGAAGTCGTCTGAGCTTCAGCTCAGTCCAGACGATCTGGGGACTTGCTGACTGATGCAGTGCAGTGCCCCGCGGCCCCAGATGATGCCACTGCAGTCGATCGGAATCGGTTTGCGATCGGGGAACAATGATCCGATTGCGGCGACCGCATCGGGATCCTGGCGGAGGCCGTACTGGGGGATCAGGACGCAGGTGTTTGCGATGAGGAAATTCGCGTAGGATGCGGGCATGCGGATGCCTGCTAGTTCCATGCGATCCATCGAGGGGAGCCTGACGACATTGACGGCTCTGCCGTCCGCGAGTTTTGCAGTGCTCAGGCGGCGGACGTTTTCCTGCGCAACGGCGAAATTGGGATCGTCAGAGTCTTCGCAGGTTTGCACGGCGATGGTGTCTTCTGAGACGAATCGAGCCAACGTGTCGATGTGGCCATCGGTGTCGTCATTTTCGAAAGTACCGTCGAGCCAGATGACGTGGTCGGCTCCGAGAAAATCCGAAAGGAGCTGCTCGATGTCTTCTTTGCCCGCATCGGGATTTCGGTTGGCATGGAGCACGGACGTCCCGGTGGTCATCGCGGTGCCTGCTCCATTCACCTCGATTCCGCCTCCTTCGAGAGTCAGGCCGGGAGAGGTGAAAATCCGCTCGTCCGGCACATTCGCCTGCGCGCACATCCGCAACGTGGCATCCGCATCGTTCATGAGTTCTCCCTCATATTTGCCGCCCCACTTTGAAAACTTCCAATCGATGGCTCCGAGTTCCTGTTGATTGTTCAAGAGGAAAGTCGGGCCGAAGTCGCGGCACCATTCGGACGACGGGATGTCGAGTAGGTGGAGGCGTTGGAGCTTTTCCGGCGCGATAGCCTCAAGTCTGCCGGACGCTTTGGCCAGTGATCCGTTGTTAAGGTACACTTTTTGCCCCTCGAGCAGAGCGTCGAGCATCGCAATATAGGCTGCAGCGACGGAGTCTTCGTAGATGCCGAGGAAGTCGCCAGCATCAGGTGATGGCCATGCCAGCCACGTGGCATCTTGTGGTGCCCATTCTGCGGGCATGTGGAAGCCTTGCTCACGGGGAGTTTGAGAGTTGGTCACTTTATTTGGGTGCAATGTTAGGAGTTTCCGTGACGCTTGACGATTTCTGAGTAAGCGTCGATTCGCCGGTCGCGCAGGAATGGCCAGATGCGGCGTTGCGCTTCGATTTTTGCGGGATCGATATCCGCGATCAGCACAGCTTCCGCATTGGAGGGCGCGGTCTCGATGATATGGCCGGAAGGATCCGCGATGAAGCTGCGGCCCCAGAACTCGATGCCTTCGCCACCAGCCGGGGCTTCGTGGCCAACGCGGTTTGCCGCTGCCACGTAGCAACCGTTGGCAATGGCATGCCCGCGCTGGATCGTCTCCCAGGAGCTGTGCTGGCGATCGCCAAATTCGGCCTTCTCTGATGGCAGCCAACCGATGGCGGTGGGGTAGAAGAGCACGTCTGCGCCTTGCAGAGCGGTCAGTCGCGCGGCTTCGGGGAACCATTGATCCCAGCAAATGCACACGCCGATGCGGCCAAAGCGGGTGTCCCAGGCGCGGAATCCCAGATCGCCGGGGGTGAAGTAGAATTTTTCGTAGAACTGCGGGTCGTCTGGGATGTGCATCTTTCGGTAGATGCCAAGCAGGGTTCCATCGGCATCGATAATCGCTGCGCTGTTATGATAGAGGCCGCGTGCCCGCTTCTCAAAGACTGGTAGCACGATGACAACACCAAGCTCCGCTGCCAGAGTGCAAAATTGATCAGTCAAAGGTCCCGGGATCTCGATGGCGAGATCGAACATGTCTGGATTTTCATCCTGGCACAGGTAGAGCGAATAGAACAATTCCTGCAGACAGATGACCTGTGCTCCCTGAGCGGCGGCCTGGCGGATGCGATCGATGGTGCGCGTCGTGTTGTCGGCGACATCACTGCTGCACGTGATCTGGATAAGACCAATGCGGAAGGGGACGTTGGAGGAAGTGGCAGCCATGGGCGAAGATTAGTGCGCAATCTCTATTCGAAAAGTCCCAAGATCAGGATTTTTCCGACGCTCGGCGGATTCGCTGGCAGGCGAGCCATGGTGCTGTAAGCAGGAAGAAAACAACAATGGCGAGCAATGCCAGCCACACCAGACGCAGCGGCCAGGTGCCCAGGGCTTCGATCGGAGTGGGGGCATGGGGTTTCGTTTGCCCCAGGAATGCATAGTTCCAGCCGAAATGGACATTTATCGGCAGCAATGCCAGTCCATAGAGGATCGTGATCGCGGAGGCAACGAGCCAGTCTTTCAGCGTCGGGCGGAAGCGATCGGCTACCAGTAAATGGCAGACAGCCAGAGCGATGCAAAGGTGGTATCCCCAGAAAATCCAGAACCCTATTCTGGTGGGGCCGAATTCCAGGGTGGGTGTGATAAAGGCCCAGACGGTAAGGCCGCATGCCCAGTAGTAGAGCAGCGACTCGGCCGTGCGGCTGCGAGTGAGCAGGACAGCGGCCCCGAGGAGATTTGCCCAGTTGCAATAGTACAATGGCAGGCTGGTTTCCCAGGAAAAATGTTTGGATGTTAGTGCGGTGACTGTATTGATGATCCATGCTGTGATGCACCCGGCGGCGAGGGCCTTTGCCAGCCAGGGATGACGGCCTTCGCGGTGCTGGCGGGCCAGCACGCCGTAGATCAATACGCCCAGGGCGCATGCCGCCAGGGCGAGGAAATGGACTGCGGATCCAGAGCGAAAGGGGCCTTCGAACATGGCGTGTGTCACACAGCTCCGGCGGAGTGATCGACGGAGGGAAGTTTACGCTCGATCTCGGCCAGACGATAGCCAAAGCCGCTGCCGTGAATGCTGGAAAGGTCGAGTTTTCCGTGTCGGCGCTGGTAGAGGCCGGGGTGCACTTTCGCTTCGTGGTTCGATGCGTCGGGGTAGAACTGCATGGCGTTGGTTTCGACTCCCATGATCGTTCCAACGTGAGCTGCGAGGCGGACGTGTGGGATCTGGGCCAGCATCGGATTGGTGAGATCCTGCACCATTATTTCCATGCCGTGCGCTCTGGCCCAGCATGCGCTGAGCAGCGCGCCGGTCTGTGTCTTGCAGGTTTTCAATGCCACGCCGGTCCATCCCAATTGTCTGCCGTGGCGGACTTGCTGCCAGTCGTGAGCACTTTCATCGAGGAACAGTGGCTTGCGGGCGCTGACACTGTGGACATCGATGGGGTGTTCCGACAGTTCGTAGGGAAACGGCTGTTCGACGTAGAGCAGCATGCCGTACAAGCGGGGATGCTCATCGCGCAGCTTGTCTAACAATGTGTTTACGTAGCTGGGATCCGTCACCATGCAGTTGAAGTCGGCAGTGAGCCAGTGGCAGCTATTCTCCACAGCGATGCGGCCGGTCTTCACCAGTCGTCCGTAGTCCCAGTCGCTGTCATTGCCGCGCAGTTTGATTTTGAGGCAATTCAATCCGTCGCGCTTGATCCAGTCGTGGAGGATCACTGGGTAATCGTCGTCGGGTTCCACGCCGGTGAGTTCGCTGGAGTCGAGTGGATCGACTCCACCTACCAGATGCCATGCGGGCAGCGAAGACGGCGGGTCGCTGACGAAATAATCTGCCGGGTATTTTCCGTTGAAGTCCACTGTCGCGTCCTCGGCTGGTGACAGGAACGCTTCGAGCGAGCGGTTCATCCAGTCGGCATTGTAAGTGGCGTAAATGTCCGTGCCGTGAAGATTGCCGTAGGCATCGTGGAGTGCGATGTCGAAAAGCGAGCAGCAGACCAGTGCTGCCAGCCATGGCATGGGTTCGGCCGTGGTGCCTTCTGCATTGTGGCGATCCAGCAAAGTACGCAGTTCACTGGCTATAAAGTCGTGCCCGATTTCCAATGGGTGTCCCGTCCGATGGAACGCGGCCCAGGCATCAGCAAGTGAACGGCAAAACGACATGAGCGACTCATGGCGTTCTTCGTAGGGGAGCTTGCTGGGCCAGACCCAGGTGACGCTCAGCGGGGTTTCACCCCAGCCCTCAGCGGTGCGGCCATTATTGCCCCGCACCACCAGTCTGCAGCGGGCACAGGTCACGTAATCGACTGTCTCGCCACCAAATTTGAGGGGCATTCGGGTATGCACCGGCAGGAAATACAACTGAGTGCCGATGGGGCGGATATTTTTGTCAGCGAGTGGTTGCATTGTTAGTGTGTGGTCTAGATAACGGAATCAGGATCCGGATTGGCTGGCCGCGTTTCGTGTATTGCTGCGCCAAGACATCCGCACCAGATAATGATCTGGCCGGAGAGATACATACTCCACAAGGCGGCAATAAAAACGCCGATCGAATCGTAAACATCGATCTGATTGATCGTCATCTGCACGAGAAGGATGAGAGCCTTGCGAGATAGTGTAAGAAGTGTCGCGGCAATCAGAGCCGGCAACCAGACGTCCCGCGACGATACCGCTGTTTGAGGGCTCACCTTGTAAAAAAGGAAAAGCCCGTAAAAAAGCACCAATGGAGGAACCATCGATTCTCCGAAATCGAACAAGGTGTCGAGTCGCTCGGATTGCAAGAACGGCAGGCCGTGGATGGCATGCAGCATGACGGGCGCTCCAATTCCTAATACCAGTGCACTGGCAAGTGTCGCCAGCATGGTAGCTGACTTCACTGGCGTATGCCACCACGGCAGCTCTCGGCAGTGCCAGATCAAATTGTGAACGTGGACCAGTGATTTGAAAAAGCGCACACCTGCCCAGAGCAGGCTGAGAATCCCCACGAACCGCGCTGGTGCCGGATTCTTAACCACCGCTTCGAAGCTTTTTGACAGGCTTTCCCGGTGGCTGTCATCCATCGGCAGGTAATCCTTCATCGAGTTGATGATCGACTCCACGGCGGCCTGTCGATCGAAGAAAAGATCAGCGAAACTGACGAGAAGCAGAACGACTGGGAACAGGCTGAAGAACGCGTAAAATGCAAACGCCGCTGCGTGGTCACTTCCGGAAACCGTGAAGAACCTTACAAAACTAATCTTGAGGATCGCTCCTAGCCGACGCATCACCAGAGGGTTCTAGCGCCACAGCGGGAGATGCGCAATCAGCGAAACAGGGGGGCTCTGCCGGAAGACGTTACCCGAGAAAACTCTCGAGCATCCAAATAGTCTTTTCGTGAACCTGAATGCGGGCGATCATGAGGTCCTCGCTCTGCGGGTCTTCGGCTGCACCGGCGAGATCGCGTGCTTTTGCGAGATCTGCTACGAGCTTGCGGTTCGTATCCGCCAGATGTCTGACCATGTCTTCTGCGCTCGCATCTTCTTCCAGTTCGTTGAATCCCGCCATTTTTGCGAGGTTTCCCAGTCCACCCGGCGCGAGAGAACCCAGTGCGCGCACCCTTTCAGCAATTTCGTCGATTGCTACAAAAAGTTCGGTGTATTGTTGCTCAAATGCCGTGTGAAGCGCAAAGAAACCTGGGCCGCGGACATTCCAATGGCACAGGTGGGTCTGGCCTAGCAGCGCGTAGCTGTCTGCTACGACCTGACGCAGGGCTTCAATGACTTGTTCGCGGGTGGCGGTGGTTTCACTCATGATGTGAGTCTAGAGTCGGTCAAGGCAAACGCAACTGCCGGGCTGAACGGCTGTCCCATTTCGGATACAGCCGGGTCAATTGCGAAGTGCATCGCTTCGTTCGGTGGATTTCGACCGCTGCCACCCATGACGGAAATGCCTGAGGCATGACTCAAGCAATCGTTCAGGCGGAAGTTGAGCCGAAGGGCGGTCGGCGAGTGAGCCATCGATCACCAGCATGCAGATACCATGCACCATGGCCCACGCTGCCAGGGCGATTTCATTTTCGTCTGCCTCGGTGATAAGCCCGGCCGCCATTCCCGTGCGGATATTCGTGCACAGGGACGCAAAGGCCAGGTCACCGGCTGGCTGGAGGTCGTCTGCAGTGGGGATGTCGTTGGGAAGGTTGAGGGTGAACATGAGCCGGTAGCATTGCGGCTCCCGGCGGGCAAATGCCATGTAGGCCTGTCCCGCTGTATCGAGGCAACCAGGGGCAGCGGCTCGCGCCTTCTCGAGATCTTCATGCAAAATGTGGAACCCGTGGGTCGCCAGCGAACAGAGCAGGGATTGCTTGTCCTTAAAGTGCCGGTAAGGGGCTGCGGGACTGACATTCGCTTCCCGTGCCACCCGTCGAAGAGAGAGCGCGTCCAGCCCTTCCTCACGCAATACCTTCAGGCTGGCCTGAATCAGGGCATTGCGCAGGTCTCCGTGGTGGTACGGGCTCTTGTTGGTATCGTTCTCAGTTGGTTCCATATCGGAGAATGGTCGAATCATTGATGCTAGGGCGGGAATGAGACCTTGGCCAGCAAATCGTCGGGGGCACCTGGCCCGAGAGACTTGCCCAAGTGCAAGAGGTGGGATAGACGAATGGGCGATGTCGAAGACCAGTTACACCCGTGTGCTTAGTCCTGATCAAGCTGAGGCGCTGCGTCGCCTGCTGCAAGAAGATGGCGGGTTCAAATTTGCTGAAAAGCAGTACGCATTGTTCTCGGCGGCGAAGGGGAAATTAAACATCACGGTCTATGAGAAAGGGCCGAAGGTGCTCGTGCAGGGAAAGGAAACTGAGGATTTCGTTCAGTTTCGCCTGGAGCCCGAGATTCTTGGTGTGGCGGAACTTGGCTACGAGGAAGTGAACCAGCCGGAAATGTTCAAGCCCCACTTTGGTATCGATGAAAGCGGCAAAGGGGACTTTTTTGGGCCGCTGGTGATTGCCGGTGCCTATGTTGATCCAGTCATCGCCAGGCACCTGTTGGATCATGGTGTGATGGACAGCAAGCGCATCACCTCTGATGCCCGTATTCGTGCCCTGGCACTATTGATCCGGGAGACGCCAGGCATCGTCTGCGAAGTCCTGTCTCTGGGGCCTGAGAAATACAACGCTCTCTATTCTCGGTTCCGCAACCTCAACCGATTGCTCGCATGGGGGCATGCCCGGGTGATAGAGAATCTTTTAAAAGTCAGGCCAGAGTGTCCGCGCGCTCTGTCGGACCAATTCGCAAAACCTCAACAATTGGAACGGGCACTGATGAAAATGGGGCGCACAATCGAACTGCAGCAGCGTACGAAAGCGGAATCAGATGTCGCCGTTGCTGCCGCTTCCATCCTGGCCCGGGAGCGCTTTATTGACTGGCTTGACGAGTGTTCACGAAAGCTAGGTTACGAGTTGCCCAAGGGCGTTTCGGACTCTGTGATCGCTGCTGGTCACAAGTTTGTTTCCGACAAGGGCGCTGAAAATCTTCCGCTGATCGCCAAAATGCACTTCAAGACAGCAGCGTTGTTTGAGGCGTAATGTTCTTAAAATAAGATTGTTAGGAGGATATTCATGGTTTGAATTCAGGCTTTGTTGCTGATGTTCAAAGTTTTACGCTTGTGCCCGGTTCAATTATTCTGCGTCTAGACCTTGAAAATACTGCCATGGTCCAATAGCGTAACACGTTGCTGATCGTTTAGTTGTAACGAAACGATCAGCAATCCAATCGAACCCGTTTAATCCAATGGCTACAATCACAAAAAGAGACCTGGTCGTGCGCATCAGCAATGATTCAGGCAAAACCCAACAAGAGGTTTTTGACATCGTTCAAAAATTCCTGGACACGGTCACGACGTGTCTAGCCAACAATGATGAAGTCGTGCTTCGCAACTTTGGAGCCTTTCAGGTGAAGGAGACCAAAGCTAAGGTCGGGCGAAATCCCAACGATCCCAAGGTGGATGTGAAGATACCACCCAGAGCAGTCGTTAAGTTCAAGCCAGGCAAAGAGATGAAGGAGAAAGTGGCGACACTCCTTCCTGAACTTCAGGTGCCCCAGACGCCGCCCGCCGCGCCACCGAGTGCGGATTGATGGCGATCCAGCTCCGGTGAATACATCTCTGGAAGCCTCCATACGTTAGATTTTCTTTCCCCTCAAAGAGGCACAGCGATCATGCTGTGCCTTTTTGCTGTACACTCACGGGCACAACGTATTTCGAAAAAAACCCTAATCGTGAAAGAATATTCGGAACGAAGGGTAATCACTGGTAGAACTTAATGTCACCCCTTCTACCGCAAACACCATGTTAAAACCAGCCGAAGAAGCCCAATGGACAAAGCGAAGCGCCGCGCATCTACTCAACCGCGCGGGATTCGGAGGATGTCCTGATCAAATCGAACATTTGTACACAATGGGACGCCACAAGGCAGTGGGCTCATTGTTGAATGATGCCAACGACAGAGAAAAATTTCCTGATCCCGAGTGGACTGCTCCCGAGGCTGTAGAGGAGATGCGGCGCGAGTTCATGGAGATACGACGGATCAACAACGATCAGTCTATGTCCCCGGCAGAGCGGGAAATGGCCCGCCGCGAAGCGCAGCGGAATCAGCGTCTGCAGCAGCGCCGGATGACCCAGGAATCGATTGAGCTCTGGCTCAGTCGGATGCTTTCCAGTCAGGCTCAGACCCGGGAGAAGATGACGCTTTTCTGGCACGGGCACTTTGCTACATCGATCCAGAAAGTGAAGTCGCCCCTGCTCATTCACCAGCAGAATGCCCTGTTCCGCAGCCAGGCTCTGGGGAATTTTAAATCGCTGACCCATGCGATTTGCGAAGACCCGGCGATGATGCTCTACCTCGATACAGACAAAAATGTGAAGGGGCGCCCGAATGAGAACTTCGCCCGCGAACTCCTGGAACTTTTCACTCTGGGTGAGGGGAGCGGCTATACCGAAACGGACATCGCCGAAGCTGCGCGTGCATTCACAGGTTACCAGTTGAATCGTATCGTGGGCAGGCCGACCTTTGTTCCAAGGAAGCACGATCGCGGAGAGAAAACCTTCATGGGCAAGTCTGGGCCATTCAAGCAGGATGATATCGTAGACATCGTGTTCGAGACTCCGCGCTGTGCCGAATTTATGGTGGCAAAGCTCTGGGAGTTCTTTGTCTACGAGGAACCAGCTGATGAAATCGTTAAGACTCTGGCGAAGCAGTTTCGCGATTCTGGCTACGAGGTGAAGCCACTGCTGCAAACGATTTTCCTGAGCAATGAGTTCAACTCTGCAAAAGCAATGCGCACCCAGATCAAGAGCCCCGTGCAGTTCATCGTGCAGATGGCCAGGGAGCTGGAGCTGCCAAAGGTTCCTCCAAGAATCGCTGAGAATGCCATGCAGCAACTGGGCCAGGTGCTCTACAATCCGCCGAACGTCGCAGGATGGGAGGGCGGGCGAAGCTGGATCAATACAAACACGCTGCTCAGCCGCTACAACATCGCGGGGTTTCTACTCAAGGGGGACAAGGACGGTGGCGGTAAAGCAAAGAACAGGGACAAGGGTAAGGGAAATAAAATGCGTGAACGTTTGAAAGATCGGGTGGTCGCCAGGATGAGGAAATCGCTGATCCCATTCGACCGCCTGGCACCCCTTGAACTCAGGGACGATCGCGCCGCCCTCATCGCTGCGTTGACGGAGCGGTTCTTCCATGCCGACCTGCCGGACAAGGATCTTGCGAAGTTCCGTGACTACGCGAAGAGCAAGGAATCGAAGCGATTCACCGATGAGGAGGTGGGCGAGTTGATTCACCTGATGATGAGCACTCCGCAGTACCAACTGGTCTAAACCAAGAACTCAAATATTTTTACTTTCCAATACTATGAGCATTTCCTCTGATTCGACTGGCAGCAGCAACCTGCTTTCAACACGCCGCAGCTTCCTCCGCAACGGCATGCTTGGAGCGGCGACCGCCTACTCGGTGCCTGCATTCGTCCACAATACTTTTCTCAGTCTCAACGCTTCAGCCGAGGGCGCGGCGATTCAGACCGATACAGGAAAAGATTCCCCGATCCTGGTTGTGCTGCAACTCGCCGGCGGGAACGATGGACTGAACACGGTGGTTCCATACGCTGACGACGCCTACTACCAGGCCCGGCCGAAGCTGGGTCACAAGGCGGACGCGCTTCTGAAATTGAATGATCACCTTGGTCTTTCGGACGCCTTGCCGTTCCTCCACAGTATCTATGACAGCGGAAATTTAGCGATCGTTCAGGGCGTCGGCTATCCTAACCCGAACCGATCGCACTTCCGCTCGACCGAAATCTGGCAGGCCGCTACCGATGCGGATGAAGTCTCAAAAACAGGATGGCTGGGACGCTACTTTGACAGCTGTTGTCAGGGCGCTGAGCCGGATCCATCGGTCGGAGTTGCCTTGTCGAAGAAGCAGCCGCAGTCGTTTTCCGCAAAGAAAAATCCAGGCATCAGTTTGTCTTCACCTGAATTGTATCGCTGGATTCGCGGTGGTAAGTCAGACGAGCTGGCAGATTCCATCTTCGAGGAATTGAATTCTCCTGATAGCGATATGCAGATGGAAGCGGACGCAGGCGGTGGATCGATTGATGAAAATGTCGGCAAGTCCGGCGGAATGGTGGGCGAGAGCACGCTCGACTTTCTCGAGAGAACCGCGCTCGACGCACGCCTCAGCTCCGATGAAATTGTCGAAATATCACGCAAGCACAAGAGCAAGACGAAGTATCCTGGCAGCAAGCTGGCGACAAATTTGAGCCTGGTGAGCCGCATGATCGCTGGAGGATTAAAGACCCGCGTTTACTACGTGAGCCACGGCGGTTTCGATACCCACCGCAACCAGTCGCAGTCCCATTCGCGCCTTATCGGCGAGATGGACAGTGCCTTGAAATCCTTCATGAGCGATCTCAAAGAACAGGGCAACGCAGACCGGGTGACTGTCATGACCTTCAGCGAGTTCGGTCGCCGCGTGGAAGAGAATGCCAGCGGAGGAACCGACCATGGTGCCGCCGCTCCGCTCTTCGTTCTGGGCGGCGGAGTCAAGGGAGGCATCTACGGAAAACACCCAAGCCTGACCGACCTCAATCGTGGCGACCTTAAGTTCAACGTCGACTTCCGAAGCGTCTACGCCACCGTTCTCGAACAAAGGCTCAATACTCCCGCCAAGGCGATTCTAGGGCGGGAGTTTGAGAAGCTGGCGTTCATTTGAAGGTGACCGTGATGGAATTCGATACAAATTGCTCGGTCTTCCAGATCATTTGGTAAGTGCCGTTGGGTAATCCATCCAGGCAACTGGATATTCCTCCTGAAAATCCTATCGCATCTCTCACGCCATCGCTGCCTCCATGCTGGGGAATCTTCTTCACTTCTATACCGTCACGATAAATGTTAAGAAATGACTCCCTGAAGAGATTGCCTCCTACACCAATCGTTGTATTCGAAGTGCCTTTCTCTAATCCATATATTGCGTATCTCATCTCCATGATAGATCGCCTTCTCCGTCCATAGGCCAATTATTCCCAGTTCCCAGGAGTGCCGTAGGAATCCCGTATCTTTGAGAACTCCGGTAGGTGGTCTTTGCTACAGGGGACTCGGCAAATGAACCGTGTTTACGCCAATGAGCAACGTTCTAGTGAGAGTAAAGCTATCTTCCTTTAAGCTCTAAGATAGTCGGTACACCCCGTCTTGGTAGAAGTCTGCAAAATCGACAATGGTGCCGACGGGAAGGGTTGCGATCGTGGTCTCAGGAGTGGTCGTCAATTCTTGAAGAGGTGAAGGGAGCTTTTTGGGTGTGGTTGGAATAAAGTGGAACCATCTTGATATCGGTTGAATCAGATGGGCTAGACTTGCGAGTTCGCTTCTCATAAAATGAAAACTTCCTTTTTGTGGTGGAGAGTTTTTGACTGGGAGTCGTGATCACTTGGATTGTCGGCACTACTCCACTTCCACACCCGCTACCGTCGGCAAAGTCAGGACGAAGCAGCCGCCATCGTTTTCTCTGCACAAGTAAAGTTCGCCGCCCAGCGCCCGTGCCAGTTTTCGGCATAGCGCGAGCCCAAGCCCCACGCCTGGAGCGGTGTGGGCTGCGTCGGTGGCCGATTTCTCGAATGGGCGGAACAGTCGGCGTTCTTCGTTTTTACTGATGCCGCGCCCGTGGTCGCGTACGCGGAGCATAGCAATGCGATTCGCGCCAGGTCCTGCTGCAACAGCTTCGATGTGGATGATCCTGGGGGCATCGTCTGCCGGACGTGCATATTTGCAGGCGTTGTCGACAAGGTTGAAGAGGATCTGTTCGACAGCGGTGAGGTCCACCTTGATCCGGGTGGCTCCGGCTACGGAGTCGATAGTCGATTTGATCTGCATGTCTGCCATCGTTGCGCGTTGTTCCAGGCGTGGGAGTATGCGGTCGACGATTGCCTGCAGGGTGGTTTCTTCGATTCTTGCGCGTGCACTGCCGCGTTCCAGTTGTGAATACGCGAGCACATTTTCCACCAAGTGACTCAGGCGGTTGGCTTCGGACGTGAGTGTTGAAAAATAGGACGTCCGCTTGTCTGGATCTGTCACCATATTGCTCGCGAGCATTTCTGAGTACAAGCGGAAAGTGGTCAGCGGCGTGCGCATTTCGTGAGTCACGGCTGAAACAAAAGCGGCACGCCGTTCGCTAAGTCCCACGATGCCGAATAGTAGACCTCCTGTGGCAGCGGTGGCGACGACCGCGCAGGCCCACGCAAGGGCGAGAGATCGCCGCATGGGTGACCAGAAATCCGCAGTGTCCACGGACACTTCCCCCGGCTCGAGCTGGAAGGGGAGGGACGCTACGTGGCGGGTGCGAGCCAGTAGCGACTCTGCTGTTGCGGCTCCTGCAGGGGCGGTGACGGGCAACAGTGAAGCTGATGGCAGCAGATCGCTGATCTCCTGCAACAGCATTTGCTTAATCTGTGCGGTATTGAGCCAGATCCCCTGAGTGACAGGCTGTCCATCGAGCGTTGCCTTCCGCAACAGAAACAGTTCGTCACCCTGCCAGACCCCTTCGAATGGCTCGACTTGATCTGCTACGCCCACTCCGATTCCAGCTTCGGCTACTTGCTGGTTTACCACGGCTTTGGTCGATTTGATCGATGGCATCTTCTGCGTGTTCTGTGCCAGTGAGATTGAATTCTTGCTCGACTGACTGCGGCTGATGAACTCGTCGCTGCTCTTCACCTGCTGAACGGACCAGTCCGACTGCTGCTCGATGGTGACGACAGGAATGTCCGGCGTGGCCGCTACTGCAGGTGCTGGAAAAATCGTGCGAGCCTTTTCCAGAAGTGCGGCGGCATCGTTGATTTCTTCCTGGGTTACGTAGTTTTGTTCTGCCAGGTCGCGGCTATTGCCTGAAGGTACTTGTGGGCTTGTGAGTGTTCCTTCGGTATTCAGCTGGCAGTACAATTTTGTATGATCAGGAATGTCGCTCAGCAATGGCGATGGAAGGATGACTGATCCTTTTTGCAGGATCTGATAAGTGTTTGTGTAGGCTTGGTCTGCTGGGTGGAAATCCCGAAAATGGTTGGCTGGGCGGGCATTCTCAGCGATCACTAGAGCGCCAGCAGTCGAGTCCATTCTCCAGAGGGCAAGGCGAACACGCTCCTGCAATTCCCGTTCCTCATCGGCAGCGCGCCGCTCGTGTTCCAGTCTCAATGTATGAGCAGTCACCCACGCCATGGCTGCGAGGAGTACGGCAATGCAAACGGCAAATACCGTCCAGACAGTGGATGGGCGCGCAAAAGTCATGATGCAGACTCCGCCGCGAGCATGTAGCCTTTTCCTCGAACGGTGAGCAGCGCAACTGGCTGGCCACTGTTGTCGCGAAGCTTTCCGCGCAGGTGGGCGATGTGCATGTCGATCGTCCGCGTCTCAATGTTGCGCGGATCGACTCGCCAGACGTGGCGCAGAATCTCCTCACGGCTGATTGCTCGTCCGCGGCGACCGGCAAAGTAGCGCAGCAGATCGACCTCTCGTGTCGAAAGTTCGGCACGTTCGCCATCGTGATAATGGACTTCCGATGTTTCCAGATCGGCTACGCCGCAGGGCAGGCGGACTTTTGCCACCGCCTCTGGCCTGGCGGGCGTGCGGCGGAGGACTGCCTCGACTCGCGCCAGTAGCTCATTCACGCTGAAAGGTTTCACCACGTAGTCGTCCGCACCAAGTTTAAGCCCACGCACGCGATCCGCCTCCTCACCGCGTGCAGACAGGACGATGACAGGCATGCCCGTTCGCACGTCGCGGAGTTTTTCAAGGATTTCAAATCCTGAGTGATGGGGCAGCACCAGGTCGAGCAAGAGCAGATCGTAGCTGGCTGAAATTGCCAGCTCCATGCCCTTGGCGCCATCGGGCGCCTGAAGAACTCCGTATCCGGAGAAAGTCAACGCATCCACCACACCCTCACGAATGGGGCGGTCGTCTTCAATGACCAGGATAGTTTGCGTCGACATTTTCTCCAGATACTAGCAGCTCCTCACCCTCGCGTGAACCTCCAATTACTCCACGTCAAAACGGATTCCTTTCAGTGCGGCCTGGCTGCGGATGGTGCTGCTCACTGCACTGCCCAGCGAATTGTCCTCGCCGAGTTCCTTGCGCTTTTCTGCCACCCAGCTGTCGCGTTCCTGGCTCAGCTGCAGGATCTGTTTTTGCAGTTCGGTGCGGCTGGCGAGTTGGGCATCAACATGCGCTTTGAGCTCTTCTGTTGTCAGCTTTCGCAGTTCCTCAGGCAAGTCTTCTTTCTTGATGTCAGACCATTGAAAGTCCTTCTGTTGGGAGGCATCGACGATGTCCCAGTTGGCATTGAAATAGTTCGCCGATGCTTTCGTGGCCGCGCGTCTCACCAGGCTGTCCTTGTTCACACTGCCAGCGTTTGAATCCTGAGCAATCTGGTTCGATGCCCATGCCTCACGTTGTGCGCCGAATGCGATGTAAGTTTTATTCAGCTGCTCGTTGAGTTTTAGAATCGCGTCATCTTGAGGAGCATCAATGTGAGCGACGGTCTGGTTTTGATCGATGACCATGAACTTACCGTCAGCGAGCAATGCACCCTGTTTCCAGCCAGTGGAGATCCCCACATTTTCTTCGCCGCAGTGAATGGTGTTGACGATGATCCCTTTTGCGATCGCGGCCTTACACGCTTCATCGGCTTTCACAGGGCCCTGAGTAAAGGGTTCGTTCCCGGCAATGAAGATCGCCTTGTAGGTCTTGGGAGATGCATCCCAGGCCAGGGTGTTGGCTGCCTGTTCAATGACCGCGCCGCAGTATTCCTCGCCACCATTGGTGCTCAGGGCGAACAGTTCCTTTGAGATCGAATCAAGGTCACGCGTCAGCGGCTGGATCTGGCGGATCCAACGTGAATCGTCGCTCAGGCTGCTCTTGCCATATTCGTAGAGCGCCACTTGCACCACAGGCGTTTTGCCGTCCTGCTTCGCTGCGATGAATTCGTTCACCACGCTCCAGAGTTGAGTTTTCGCCTGCGAAATGAGGCCGCTCATGCTGCCGCTGGTATCGAGCAGAAGTGCGATCTGCACGACTGGTGCATCTCCGTTCTCCGCGATGTTGGCAGCGGGCTTTGTCGCGTCAATTTCTACCTCCGCTTTCTCGATTTTCGGTTCCTGAGCTGTTGCCAGCAGGGTACCAAGCGAAACGATTCCCGCTCCTGTCAGTTTTAAGATTCCTGATTTCATTGTTCTGTAGTTGTAATGTTAGTCAGATTGTTATTTTACGAGCACGGATTCCCCGTCGACATTGAGCAGGAGTTGCCCAGTCAGGGCGAAGCAGCCCTGGCGGTTTCCAGCGGCCAGCTTGTCGACCAGTTCGCTGAATGCCTGGGTGCCGATTTCGACTACACGATCAGGTGTCGCCGCAGCTGCTGAGCCAGCGCCCAACTTGCTGTCTACCCAGACGTCACCGCGCTTGAAGTAGGCGCGGTCGTTTACTTGTTGCACTTGAGTGATCTCGATTTCCTTCAGGGTTGAATCCCAGAACTGGTTGGTGCGGTTAAGGCTTTTCTTTTCGATGGATGCCTTGTTGTTGAACTCCTGGTTTGCCGATTCCGCACCGAAGCGACTGCCCAGTGCGCGCCTGCGGAAGTTATCGCTGGCCAGGCCGCGATTGGTGCCAAAGTCAGCGAGGTTCGTGCCCTCCTCGGCAAGGAATGCCGTGTATTCGGTGAGGATGCCGAACTCTTGTGACAGGCGGACAATCTCGTCGACCAGTTCACGCACTCGAGGATCTG